>NZ_JARWQD010000249.1 GCF_029869545.1 Nocardia wallacei
TCACATGCCCCGCCACCGACGACACGGCCCCGGCGCCCCGGGGGGGGGGGGGGGGGGGGGGGGGGGGGGGTTTGGGCGCGGCGCCGGCAGGGTGGGGGGGCCCGCCCGGCGCCCCCCCGGGGCGGGGGGCGCGGTCGGCCCCCACCTTTCAGCGGTTCGCTTATAAAACACGCACCCCCCCCCCCCCCCCCCCCCCGCGGCGCCCCGGGGCCGTGTCGTCGGTGGCGGGGCATGTGATCCGCGTGGGGGCCGGGTCTTGTCGTCCGCCGTGGCGAGATCCTGTGCGGCTGTCGGGTCAGCGGGTGGTGCGTTCGCCGCCGTTTACCGCCAGGACCTGGCCGGTGATCTGGCGGGCGGCCGGGGAGGCGAGGAATCGGACGGTCGCGGCGATGTCGTCGGGTGTGCCCGGCCGGTCGGTGAACGTCGCCGCGATGAGGGCGGAGCGGCGCTCGTCGGTCAGCTTGTCCCGGAAGAATTCGGTGTCGGCGATGTAGCCGGGGGAGACCACGTTGGCGGTCAGGCCCAGCGGGCCGACCGTCCGGGCGAGGTCGACGTTCCAGGAGGCGACGGCCGCCTTCGCCGCGCCGTAGGAGCCCGAGCCCTTGTCGGCCGCGATCGAGCCGATCGTGATGATCGACCCGCCCCGCTGCATCCTGTCCAGGCACGCGACGGTCGGCAGCACCGCCGACAGGAGATTGGCCTCGAAGTTCGCCCGCCAGCCGTCGGCGACCTCCCGCAGCGAGCCGGGCGCGGTGCGGTCGAAGTCGGTTTGTCCGCCCGCGTTGTTGACCAGGACGTCGATCGGTCCGATCCCGGCGGCGAACGCCTCGACCTGGTCCGGATCAGCGGCATCGAAGCGGGCGGGACGGACGGCGTCGCCGAGATCGGCCGCGGCCGCCTCGAGCACCTGCTGCCGCCGCCCGGTGATCACCACCGCGTCGCCGTCCTGGGCGAAGGCCCGGGCGATCGCCTTGCCGATTCCGGTGCCGCCGCCGGTCACCACCACTGTTCTGCCCATGTCGATCACCTCTCCTGGTGCGTGCGCTACTTTGTTCAGGTCTAAACATACCAGACGTTTAGACCTAAACAAGGGAGTGTGTGGTGGATCTCGACGCGAACGACCCGGTCGATGCGATCGCCCTGGCGTGGGCGCGCGAACGTCCCGGCACGAAGGTGGACTCCATCGGCATCGTCACCAGGATCTGGCACGCGGCCAAGCTGCTGGGCGAGGAGCGGCGCCGCACGCTGGCGCGGGCCGGTGCCGACGCCGCCACCCTCGACCTGCTGTCGGTGCTGCGCCGCAGCGGTCCGCCGTATCGGCTCACCACCCGGGAGCTGGCGGAGGCGACGCTGCTCACGGCGGGCGCGATCTCGCAGCGCGTGAACCGCGCCGTGCGCGAAGGTCTTGTCACCCGGACCACGCGCACCGACGGTTCCCGCCGGGTCGATGTCGAACTGACACCGGCGGGTCACGAATTGGTCGAGCGGCTCGTCGACGGAGTGCTGGGACGGGAGGCGGAGCTGGTGTCCCGCCTCGACGAGCGCCAGCAGCGTGAACTCACCGAACTGCTTCGGGCGCTGCTGGAGGGCCTGCATGCCGAACTCGGCGAACGACGCCCGACGCAGGTCGGCGGCCCGGACTAGACCGGGTCTCGGATCGCGGTGCCCGACCGCGTGTTACGCGTTCGACCCGTGGGATTCGCCACGACGCCTCTCAGCTGCTCATCAGGTTTGCCGTAGTGCTGTCTTAGCGAACGCGGGCAGGGTGACCCGATGCCTGCCCGATTCGCGGGCGGCGTGGAGTCGAAGGAGACGGTGTGCACCTGTCGAAGAGGAGAGCAAGCGCGGCGCTGCTGATGGCCGCGAGCGTGGCGGTGGCGCCGTTACTGGCGGCCGGTCCCGCCGCGGCGGCCGTGGTGCGGCAGGCCGGGAGCTCCGCCGACGGGTCCTATATCGCCTCGGTCGACGAGGGGGACGGCCGATCGGTGGTCCTGCAGGTGTACTCGGCGGCGATGGGCAAGCAGATCCAGGTCGATGTGCAGCGCCCCGCCGACACGTCCCGGCCCCGGCCGACCCTGTATCTGCTCAACGGCGCGGGCGGCGGCGAGGATTCGGCGACGTGGCAGCGGCAGTCCGATGTGCTGCCGTTCCTGGCGACCAAGGATGTCAACGTGGTGCAGCCGGTGGGCGGCAAGTTCAGTTACTACACCGATTGGCGCGCACCGGATCCCGGCCTCGGCGTCAACAAGTGGCAGACGTTCCTGACCCGGGAACTGCCGCCCCTGATCGACAGGGCCTTCGGTACCGACGGCACCAATGCCATTGCGGGCCTGTCGATGTCGGGCACCTCGGTGCTGCAGCTGCCGATCGCCGCGCCCGGGTTGTACGAATCCGTTGCGGCACTGAGCGGTTGCGCCCAGATCAGCGACCCGATCGGCTACGACGCCGTTGCCACCGTGGTGCGGGCGGGCGGCGGCGATCCCGACAATATGTACGGCCCCAAGGGCGATCCGATGTGGGCGGCCAACGACCCCTACGTGCACGCCGACCGGCTGCGCGGCCTGAACCTGTTCATCTCCAGCGGTTCCGGGCTCCCGGGTAGGTGGGACACCCTCGACGGTCCGCGCGCGCTGCCCGGTCCCGGCGGACTCGCCAACCAGGTGACCGTCGGCGGGGTGCTGGAGGCGGCCACGAACTACTGCACCCACAACCTGCAGACCAGGCTGGACCAGCTGGGCATCCCCGCGACCTACGATTTCGATCCCACCGGCACCCATTCCTGGGGTTACTGGGAGGACGAGCTGAAGCGGTCCTGGCCGGTGCTCGCGCGCGGGCTCGGACTGCCGGAGAACTGAGCGGGGTTATCCGAGACCTTCCGGCGGCCAGCGGCGGAACCCACCCTCGGAGTCGATGACATTGCCGGTGATCCACGCCGCCTCGTCGGTCGCCAGCCAGGCGATCAGGCGCGCGGGGTCGTCGGGCATGCCCCAACGCCCGGCCGGGAACTGGTTGGCGACGAAGTCGTAGTCGGCGCCGCTCATGTAGTCGGTGTCGACCGGGCCCGGGTTGATCGTGTTGACGGTGATCCAACGGTCGGCCAAGGTCGTCGCGAGAGTGCGGGTGATGGACGCGAGCGCGCCCTTCTGCAGCGCGTAGGCGAACTCGCCCGGCATGCCGTCGGCGATGTCCTGCCCGGAGGTCATCATGACCACGCGCCCGCCCGGTCGCGCCGCCCGCGCCCGGGCGAACGCCTGGATCAGCAGGACCACCGACCGCGTATCGACCGCCCAGTGCGCGTCGAGCATCTGCGCATCGATGGTGTCCAGGATGCCGTCGTTGCCGCTGAGGCCGTGGTTGGCGATCAGGATATCGATGGGGCCCAGCGCCTTCGACGCCTCGTCGAGGAGCCGGGCGGGTGCCTGCGGGTCGGACAGGTCGCCCGGCCCCGCGGCGACCCGGGCGGCGGGATCGCCCAGCGCCGCACGCACTCCCGCGACTACTTCCTCGGGACGGTCTGCGCCCCAGGGCTTTTCCGCGTCGTGCGGAATATGGTGGTGCAGGTAGACGCTCGCGCCGTGGGCGGCCAGGCGCCGCGCGACGGCGTAGCCGATGCCGCCGCGCCTGCTGGCGCCGGTGACCAGCGCGGTGCGCCCGCGCAGCGGCAGCGGATCGCGGCGGAGTTCCTCCGGGGTGGGGTCGGGTAGCAGTGGCATAGCGCGCATGGTGTCATTCCCGCCGCGGCCCGGTCACGTAGATTTCCGCGCGATTGCGGACCTGCCGGGGCGACGCGCGACGGATACGGCCGGAATGCGACGGGACCACGGCTCGCCCGGTGAGGATGGTGTCTCGGCCTACGCGTGGGGCACGGCGGACTGGTCGTCCGCGGATTCGGTGACCGGATCCTCGGCGGGTGCCGCGAATTGTTCAGCGCCCCACCGCGCGTCGACGACGAGACCGATCACCCCGAGGGTGATGCACACCCCCGACAGGACGAGGAATCCCGGCTCGGTGCGGCCGGTGAGCGCATCGCCCAGCACCACGACCCCGATCGTGCCGGGGATGACGCCGACGACCGTGGCCAGCAGGTAGGGGAGCATGCGCACCGACGACAGGCCCGCGCAGTAGTTGATCACCGAGAACGGCACCGGCGCGATCAGCCGCAGCGACCCCACCGCCAGCCAGCCGCGGCGCTCGAGCCGCCGGTCCACCGCGCGCACCGCGGGATGACGCAGCCGCGCCGCCACCTGCTCGCGGTCGAGTGCGCGCACCAGCAGCAGGGCCAGCACGGCGCTGACGGTCGTCGCGCTCACCGCGACCGCGATGCCGAGGATCGGACCGAACAGCAGTCCGGCGCTGAGCGTGAAGACCGTGCGCGGGAACGGCGCCACCGTCACGATCGCGTGGACGGCGAAAAAGACGAGCGGGAACAGCGGGCCGACCGAATCGGCCCACTCCCGGATCTGCTGCGGGGCCGGGTGCGGCGCCAGCACGGCGATCGCGATCAGGGCGCCGCCGAGCGCCAGCAGCGTCAGAACGCGCGGATCGCGGAGTCTCGACAGCACCGCACCTGCTCTCCTCAGCACCGAGCCAGGCTACCGGAGCGCGGGGCGAGGTTACCGGTTGGTAGCGGGAGGCTGGGCGAAGCTCTGGTGGCCGTGCGGTTAGCATCGAAGGAACACCGATGAATGCCCGTTAACTTAGATGCCTGATGACCTGCTCGAACCGTACTCGACGCGCGGTGTGAACGATACACACAGCGGGTTGCGAAGACGGTGCGAAGGGTTGGGCTTGCGCCCGGATATCCGGTACAGCTGAAGTATCGGATCGAGTGGAAGAGGAACAGCAGCGATGCCGATTGGTTCGGATCCGGGCACGGACGTGGTGCCCGGATATGCCGCATGGCGGAAGGGCGTGGCCGGGGTTCTGGCCAAGGCCCGCAAGGTGGATGCGTCCGAGCTCGGCGACGAGCCGGAGAAGCTGCTCGAGGTCTCGACCTACGACGGGCTGACCGTGGCCCCGCTCTACACCCGGCGCGACGAGCTGCCCGAGCAGCCGCTGCCGGGTGAGTTCCCGTTCGTGCGCGGCTCGGACGGCACCCGCGACGTGCAGCGCGGCTGGTATGTCGGCGCTCGCTTCGGCGGGCCGGACGCCGCCGAGGTGAACCGCGAGATCATGGCGGCGCTGGAGAACGGCGTGAGCGCGGTGTGGCTGGGCGCCGGGGAGCGCGGGGTCGCGGTGGCCGACCTGCCGACGGCGTTGCGGGGCATGCTGTTCGAACTCGCGCCGCTGGTGCTCGATGCGGGCGCGGACGCGAACGATGCGGCGGCGCAGCTGTTCTCGATCCTGGACGGGTACGCCCTCCCCGGCGACGCGGCCTCGAATCGCGCCGATATCCAGGTCTCGCTCGGAGCGACGCCACTGACCAGCCGGTTCAGCGAGACGCCGCACGCCGACCTGGACACCGCGGTGTCGCTGGCGCAGCAGGCGATCGCACGACCGGAGACGGTGCGCGCCCTCACCGTCTGCGGCATCGCCTTCCACAACGCGGGCGCCTCCGACGCGCAGGAGCTGGGCGCCGCCGTGGCCGCGGGCCTGCAGTACCTGCGGGCCCTCACCGATGCCGGTGTGGATGTCGCGGATGCCCTGGGCCAGTTGATGTTCCGGTTCGCCGCCACCGACGACCAGTTCGAGACCATCGCGAAATTCCGTGCGGGACGGCGACTGTGGGCGCGGGTGGCGCACGAGCTGGGTGCGCCCGCGTTCGGCAATGCGCCGCAGTACGCGGTCACCTCGGCGGCGATGATGACCCAGCGCGACCCGTGGGTGAACATGCTGCGTACCACGCTGGCCGCCTTCGGCGCCGGTGTCGGCGGCGCCGACTACGTGACCGTGCTGCCGTTCGACTCGGCGCTGCCCCCGGGCGAACTCGAGGTGTCCCGGGCGTTCTCGGATCGCATGGCCCGCAATACCCAGCTGTTGCTGCTGGAGGAGTCGCATCTGGGGCACGTGCGCGATCCGGGCGCCGGTTCCTGGTATGTGGAGACCCTCACCGACGAGCTGGCGCATCGGGCGTGGGAGTTCATGCAGGAGATCGAGCGCGCCGGTGGGTATGCGGCCGCCCTCGACTCCGGACTGCTGGCCGAGCGCATCGCCGCGGTGCGCGAGCGGCGCGAAGCCGATGTGGCACACCGGAAGACGGCCGTCACCGGGGTCAACGAGTTCCCGAACCTGGCCGAGCAACCGCTGTCGGAGGCGGCGCGGCGGCCGGGTACGGTGGCGCGGTACGGTGCGGCGTTCGAGGCGCTGCGCAACCGGTCCGACGCCTACCTGGCCGCGCACGGGGCTCGCCCGCGGGCGCTGCTGATCCCGCTGGGTCCGGTGGCCGAGCACAACGTCCGGGTCACCTTCACCGCCAACCTGCTCGCCTCCGGCGGCATCGAGGCGGTCAATCCGGGTGCCCTCGAGATCGCCGGAATCGCCGCGGCGGCAACCGAATCCGCGAGCACCATCGCCGTACTGTGCGGCACCGACGCGCGCTACGCCGCCGAGGCCGCGGCCGCGGTCGAGCAGCTGCGCAGCGCCGGTGTCGCCACGGTGCTGCTGGCCGGGCCGGAGAAGGCGGTCGCCGAACTGTCCGGCACCCAACGGCCCGACGGATTCCTCACCGCCCGCATGGATGCGGTCGCGGCCCTGTCCGGCCTGCTGGAGAAGGTGGGAGCGTAATGACCACAGGGGAGATCAAGCACGTGATCGGCAGCTTCGCCGACGTCGCACTGGACGATCCCGGTGCCGCGAACGTGAGCGGCGAACAGGTCGAGGCGTTCGTGCGGGCGGCCGCGTCGGCCAATCACTCCGCGCCCGAACAGCTGGTGTGGCCGACGCCCGAGGGTATCGACGTGCCACCGGTGTTCACCAAGGCCGACCGCGATCGCATTGCCGCGCAAGGGTATCCGCTGGACTCGGTGCCGGGTGTAGCGCCGTTCCTGCGCGGGCCCTATCCGACGATGTATGTCAACCAGCCGTGGACGATCCGCCAGTACGCGGGCTTCTCCACCGCGGCCGACTCCAATGCCTTCTACCGGCGCAACCTGGCCGCCGGGCAGAAGGGGCTGTCGGTCGCGTTCGACCTCGCGACGCACCGCGGCTACGACTCCGACCACCCGCGCGTGACCGGTGACGTCGGCATGGCCGGTGTGGCCATCGACTCGATCCTGGACATGCGGGAGCTGTTCGACCACATCCCGCTGGACCAGGTGTCGGTGTCGATGACGATGAACGGCGCGGTGCTGCCGATCCTGGCGCTGTACGTGGTCGCGGCGGAGGAACAGGGCGTCAAGCCCGAGCAACTGGCCGGAACCATTCAGAACGACATTCTGAAGGAGTTCATGGTCCGCAACACCTACATCTATCCGCCCAAGCCGTCGATGCGGATCATCTCCGACATCTTCGCCTACACCTCGGCGAAGATGCCGAAGTTCAACTCCATCTCGATCTCCGGCTATCACATCCAGGAGGCCGGTGCCACAGCGGATCTGGAGCTGGCCTACACCCTCGCCGACGGGGTCGAATACATCCGCGCCGGGCTGGACGCGGGGATGGAGATCGACCAGTTCGCGCCCCGGCTGTCGTTCTTCTGGGCGATCGGCATGAACTTCTTCATGGAGGTCGCGAAGCTGCGCGCGGGGCGGCTGCTGTGGAGCGAGCTGGTGTCGAAGTTCGAGCCCAAGAGCCAGAAATCGCTGTCGCTGCGCACCCATTCGCAGACCTCGGGCTGGTCGCTGACGGCACAGGACGTGTTCAACAATGTCGCCCGCACCTGCGTGGAGGCGATGGCCGCGACCCAGGGACACACCCAGTCGCTGCACACCAACGCGCTCGACGAGGCGCTGGCGCTGCCGACGGACTTCTCCGCCCGCATCGCCCGCAACACCCAGCTGCTGATCCAGCAGGAGTCCAACACGACCCGGCCGATCGATCCGTGGGGCGGCTCGTACTATCTGGAGTGGCTGACCCATCAGCTCGCCGAGCGGGCCCGCGCGCACATCGCCGAGGTGGAGGCGCACGGCGGTATGGCGCAGGCGATTTCGGAGGGCATCCCGAAGCTGCGCATCGAGGAGGCCGCCGCCCGCACGCAGGCCCGCATCGATACCGGGCAGCAGCCGGTCATCGGCGTGAACAAGTACCAGGTGGAAGAGGATCAGCAGATCGAGGTCCTCAAGGTCGAGAACTCGCGGGTGCGCGCCGAGCAGGAGGCGAAGCTGCGGCGGCTGCGGGCCGAGCGCGATTCGGCCGAGGTCGAGCGGGCGCTGGGCGAATTGAGCAGGGCCGCCGCGGCTTCCGGCGGTGGCATGGAGAACAATCTGCTCGCCCTGGCCATCGACGCCGCCCGCGCCAAGGCCACCGTCGGCGAGATCTCCGACGCGCTGGAGCAGGTGTACGGGCGCCATCAGGCCGAAATCCGCACTCTCTCAGGTGTTTACCGCGAGGAGGCCGGTAAGGTGACCAACATCAGCAGGGCCATCGACCTGGTGGAGGAGTTCGCCGAGGCCGAGGGCCGCCGCCCCCGCATCCTGGTGGCCAAGATGGGCCAGGACGGCCACGACCGGGGCCAGAAGGTGATCGCCACGGCCTTCGCGGATCTCGGTTTCGACGTCGATGTGGGCCCGCTGTTCCAGACCCCGGACGAGGTGGCGCGGCAGGCGGCCGACAACGACGTGCACGTGGTGGGCGTGTCGTCGCTGGCGGCCGGTCACCTCACGCTGGTGCCCGCCCTGCGGCAGGCACTGGCCGAGGTCGGACGGCCCGACATCATGGTGATCGTCGGCGGCGTCATCCCGCCCGGCGATTTCGAGGAGCTGTACCAGGCGGGCGCCGCGGCGATCTTCCCACCGGGCACCGTGATCGCCGATGCGGCGGTCGACCTGCTGAAGAAGCTGGCAGGGGAACTGGGCCACGAGATCGGCGCGCAGCCCGGAGCGGAATGAGCAAGGGCGCTGGAGCGGACAACGATGCCGGATCCCCTGCCGACGGCGAGGAGCGAGCGGGACAGCGTGATCCGGGCGCGGTATCCGATCGCCTGCCCGGCGGGCCGGGGCGCGCGCACAGTCCTGCGCAGACCGGGGGTGCATCGGTGAATATCGCTGGTACGCAGGCGCTGTCGACTGAGCGCGGGTTCGCCCCGGCCGGTCGGGGCGCATCACCGGCCTCCGGTGGCAAGGCCGGGGGACGCCGTGAGATCGACGTGGAGCAGCTCGCGCAGGCCGTGCGCGGGGGCGAGCGCGCGGCCCTCGCGCGAGCCATCACGCTGGTCGAGTCGACCCGGGCCGATCACCGCGACGCGGCGCAGCGGCTGCTGCTGGCGCTCGGGACCGACACCGCACAGGTCGAGTCGAACCGGGTGGGCATCACCGGCGTTCCGGGCGTGGGTAAGTCGACATTCATCGATGCGCTGGGCATGTCCCTGATCGAGGCGGGGCATCGGGTCGCGGTGCTGGCCGTGGACCCCTCCTCGACCAGGACGGGCGGATCGATCCTGGGCGACAAGACCCGGATGGCGAAACTCTCGCTGGAGCGCGACGCCTACATCCGGCCGTCGCCGACCGCGGGCACGCTCGGCGGCGTGGCGAAGGCGACGCGCGAGACCATCGTGCTGCTGGAATCCGCGGGCTACGACGTGATCCTGGTGGAGACCGTCGGCGTCGGACAGTCGGAGGTGACCGTCGCCAATATGGTCGACGTGTTCTGCTTCCTCACCCTGGCCCGCACCGGAGATCAGTTGCAGGGCATCAAGAAGGGCGTGCTGGAGCTGGCCGACCTGGTGGCGGTGAACAAGGCCGACGGCAAGCACGCGATCGAGGCCAAGGCCGCCGCGCGCGAGCTGCAGGGCGCCATGCGGCTCATCCACCCGCGCGAATCGCTCTGGCGCCCACCGGTTCTCACCATGAGCGGGCTGAACGGCACCGGACTGGACCGCTTCTGGGATACGGTGCTCGAACATCGCCGGGTCCTCACCGAGGCGGGGGAGTTCGCCGAGAAGCGCCGCCGCCAGCAGGTCGACTGGACCTGGACCATGGTGCACGACCAGCTGCTGCGCCGCCTCGCCGACAGCCCCGGCGTGAAATCCGTTCGGGGACAGGTCGAGAAGGCCGTCCGCGACGGCTCACTCACCCCCGCCCTCGCCGCCGAGGAACTCCTGCGCGTCTTCGACGACCGCTGACCCCGGGTGTGCGCACGGCCCTGCGCTACGCCGGGCCGACACCAGGCCGGACCGGTACCAGCCCGCCGCGTCGAGCCTGCCTCGCGCGCACCATGCGGCGGTGATGTCGGCCGCGCAGGCCGGTGCCCGTGGTCGTCGTGGCCGCGCCTCTCTCCTTCGGGCGATCTTCCCGCATAAGCTGCACCCGTGGTCGACGGTGAGGTGACGCCCGCGGCGCTGGGACCGGCGCCGTGGGGTTCGCGGCTGCTCGGATCGGCCGAGGAGACGGTCGGCCGGCGGCGGGTGCGGGTGCAGCTGCTGTTGACGGTGCCGCTGCTGGCGGCGAATCTGACCGGGATCGCCGTGGTGATCGCGCTCGTCGGATTCGTGCTACCCGGGCCGTCGGTGTTCAGCCGCACGCTGATCCTGCAGAATTTCGTCGCGACGCCGCTGTATTCCGCCGCGGCGGTGCTGATCGGGACGGTCTGGGGTACGGCGTCGGGTCTGCGGGCGCTGCGCTGGGCGACGGCGGACCCGGATCGGGTGCCGACCGAGGCGGAACAGGCCGCCGCGGTGGCGGTGCCCCGCAGACTGGTGATATTGCAGGCGCTGCTCTGGGCCGGTGGTGCGGCCGTCCTGACCCCGCTGTACGGCCTCGCCGATCCCGCACTGATTCCGAAGTGCCTGCTGGGCATCGGATTCACGCTGGTGGTCGTGTGCGCCTTCAGCTATCTGGTCGCCGAGTTCGCCCTGCGGCCGGTCACGACCCGGGTGCTGGAGGCGGCACCGTCGCGGCAGGGCCGCGGCAGCGGCGTCTTCGGTCGGTCGATCGTGGTGTGGGTGGTCGGCACGGGCGTTCCCGTCGCCGTGATGATGGTCCTCGCGGTCCTGGCGCTGACGCCGGTGGACATCAGCACCCAGCGGCTCGCGATCTGCGTGCTGTCGCTGGGTGGGCTGACCCTGGTGTTCGGCCTGCTGCTGATGATGCAGACCCTGGCGGCCACCCTCGCCCCGATCCGCACCGTGCGCCGCGCGCTGCGACGAGTGGAGGACGGCGACCTCGAGGTGGCGGTCACCGTATTCGACGGCACCGAATTGGGAGAACTGCAAAGCGGATTCAACCGGATGGTGGACGGCCTGCGGGAGCGGGAGCGGGTGCGGGACCTGTTCGGCCGTCACGTCGGCGACGATGTCGCGGCCGCCGCGCTGGCCCGCAATCCGGAACTCGGCGGCGAGGAGGTCGAGGCTGCGGCGCTGTTCATCGACATCATCGGATCCACCACCATGGCGGCCGCCCGCCCGGCGAACGAGATCGTGGCGCTCCTGAACGACTTCTTCGCCATCGTGGTGGACGAGGTGGAACGATACGGCGGCCTGATCAACAAGTTCGAGGGCGACGCCGCGGTCGCCATCTTCGGCACCCCGGCGCCGCTGTCCGACTTCGCGGGCGCCGCCCTGGCCGCCGCGCGGGCGATCCGTGCCCGATTGTCCGATGCGGCAATGGGATTCGACGCCGGAATCGGGGTCGCGGCGGGGCCGGTGGTGGCGGGCAATGTCGGTGCGCATCGGCGATACGAATTCACCGTGATCGGTGACCCCGTCAACCAGGCGGCGCGGCTGTGCGAACTGTCCAAGCAGGAGCCCGGGCGGGTGCTGGCCACCGCCGCCACCCTCGAGGCCGCCGGAGAGAGCGAGCGGAAGCACTGGCGGCTCGGCGAATCGGTCACCTTGCGCGGCCGGACCGAGCCGACCCGCCTGGCGCGTCCGGCCTAACCGATGTCGAACAGCCGGGCGGCATTGCGGTAGCAGACATTTCGCAGCCAGTCGTCGCCGAGGTCGAGGCGCTCCACTGCGTGGAGTGCGTGGCTGTAGGGGTACGGGATATTGGGGAAGTCGCTGCCGAACAGGATGCGATCGCCGAAGTCGAGCAGGCGGCCGCGCTCGGCGGCGGGGAAGGGATCCGCGGATTCGAAGAAGTCGGTGAAGTTCATCGTGGTGTCCAGGTGGACGCCGTCGAAACGCTCGGCGATATCGAGGAATTCGGAGTATTCGGGAGCGCCCATGTGCGCGATGATCAGGCGCAGCCGCGGATAACGCTGGAGCAGTTCGGCGATGGGCCCGGGTCCGGTGAACTCGCCCGGCGCGGGGCCCGATCCGCAGTGGATGAGCACCGGAATCCCGGCGTCGGCCAGCATGCCCCACACGTCGTCGAGGTGCGGATCGCGCGGATGGAAATCGCCGACTTGGACGTGCACCTTGAAGATTCGTGCACCGGCGTCGACCGCCGCCTCCACATAGCTGTCGGCGTGCCGCTCGGGAAAGAACGTCGCCGTGTGCAGGCAGTCCGGGGTGCGGGCGGCGAAGTCGGCGGCCCACTCGTTGAGCCAGGCCGCCATATCCGGCTTGTGCGGGTACACCAGCGAGGTGAACGCGCGAACACCGAAGCCGCGCAGGGTCTTCAGCCGCACCTGCTCGTCGTCGCGGTAGGTGATCGGCCAGGGCCTGCCGATCAGGGGACCGGCGGAGTCGAAATACGACCACACCTTGCGCAGCACCCGGTCGGGCATGAAATGCGTGTGGACATCGATGATTCCCGGCAGCCCGAGCCGCTGCCGGAACTCGGCGATGTAGGCCGTTTCGTCGTCACCGGTGCCGCTCAACGAATCTCCCCGTCCTGCATCGGCGGATAGACCGTGCGTGCCAGATCGCCGACCCGCGCGACGAGCCGATCGAAGAACGCGGCGGGATCGGTGCCGACCACGATGTCCGCGTTGGGTTCCCGGCCCCACATGCCCGCCCAGTCCGCCACCGTCGTGCCGCGGGTGATGGACCCGCCCAGCTCGACGTCGACGGTGGCGGGCAGGGTCACCGCGAGGGCGGGGTCGAGGGCGACCGCCGCCGCGAACGGATCGTGCATATGCGCCAGGTACGGCTGACCGTGATCGCGATGGAATTCGAAGTAGAACCGCACCGCATCGGTGACGAACCGGACGATCGGATTACTCGCCTTCGATCGGATTCCGCGCGTATCGGATTCGGAGAGCCGCTCCACCGGAACGCTGTCGGCGCGTTCGCCGAGGTGAATCAGGTGGTCGGGGCGCATCTCGATGGTCTCGGTGACGTCGAGCCCGCAGACGAGCGGCCGCCGGTCGGCCGGAACCGCGGCGAAGGCGTCGAAGACCTCCTTCCACGCCTCGGGATCGACGTGCACATTCCACTCGGTGGTCGGCGTGGTGTTGCCCGGCCGCTGGAACGCTCCGCCCATCACGACCAACCGCCGAAGCAGGTGCGGCAGTTGCGGTTCCGCCCGCAGCGCCAACGCCAGGTTGGTGAGCGGGCCGGTGCACAGCCCGACGATCTCCCCGGGATGCGCCCGCGCGAGGTCCACCCACAGCCGCGCCGCGGACCGGTCGGACAGCGTGCGCGCCGACGGTGGGAACTCCGCGTACCCGATGCCCTGCGGCCCGTGGGTGTCCTCGGTCGTGCGCAGCGCGATCGCCAGCGGTGCCGCGGCGCCGTGGGCCACCTCGATATCCGGTGCCCGGCACAGGTCCAGGAGCGCGAGATTGTTGGCCGCGACCTGTGGCTCCGGGACGTTGCCCGCGGTGGAGGCGATGCCGACGATCTCGGCCTCCGGACTCGCCAGGAGGTACAGGAGCGCCAGGGCATCGTCGATACCGGTATCGACATCCATGATGATCTTCTGCCGCACATGTCGAGCCTAGCGATCAGTACGTCGGCAGCTCGTAACCGTCGGTCTTGCCGAAGAAGATCTTCTTCGTCACCGGCCGCATGACCCGCGACATCATGGCCCGATTCGCGGTGCGGCGCAGGGCGGTTCCGAAGGTCGTGGGCGAGAGCATCGTCTTGATGCCACCGCCGGGCAGCTCCTTGGCCTTGTCGAGGAACGGCGTGACCCGGTCCTCGTAGCGGCGCAGCGCCGCGGGCAGATCGCCCGGCCCGGCGGCGATCTCGCCCGTGAGAATGTACGCGCCCACGATGGCCATCGCGGTGCCCATTCCGGTCATCGGCGAGCCGCAGTATCCGGCATCGCCCACCAGGGTCACCCGTCCGGCGGCGAGGCTCGGCATATCGATCCGTGCCAGCTCGTCGAAGTAGAAGTCGTGGGTGGTGGTCATGGCGTCGAGGATGGCGGGGGAGTGCCACCCGGCATCGGCCAGCATCCGCCGGATGAGCCGCTGCTGTGCGGCGGTGTCGCGGCGCAGCGCCGGATCGGGCTCGGCCAGCAGCGTCAGGATGGCCTTCGAGGTGGCGGGATCGTGATCGGGCCGGATGCCGACGGCCGCGCCGGGCACCGTCTGCAGGGCGAACCAGCCGGGCCGCACGCCGGGCGGAGTCGGGATGGTGAAGAACGAGGCGTAGCCGCCGAGGAAGGTGCTGTACCGCTCCTCGGGGCCGAAGGCCAGGCGGCGCGTCGCCGAATGCACACCGTCCGCCCCGACGACCAGATCGAAGCGCTCGGTGCGGCCGGAGGCGAAGGCCACCTCGACGCCGTCGTCGTCCTGCGTGAGTGCCTCGATCCACTCGCCGTAGCGATAGTCCGGTTCGCCTCCGGCCGCCGCGACCTCGTCCAGCAGCACCTGGTTCAGGTCGCCGCGCGTGATCTCGATCTCCGCGACCGGACCTTTCCCGTCGAAATCCTCCATCGACAGGTTCGCGTAGGTGTGGCCCCGCGGATCGATATAGGAGATGCCCAGCTCCTCGAGCTGATACTTGCGGATGCCCGGCATCAGGCCCATGCGCTCGGCCGCCTCGCGGCCGGCGCCGCGCAGATCGACGGCCTGGCCGCCGGGCCGGGGGGCGGGCGCCCGTTCGACGACGGTGACGGAGATCCCGGACCGAAGCAGTTGCAGCGCAACGGCATTACCGGCGATGCCGCCGCCGGAGACGAGGATGCGAGGGGCGGATGCGGAGCTGTTCACGGTGGGTTCCTGTTCTTTGGTTCGAACGTCTTAGACAAATGTCTAACAGAGGTTTGCACGGATGTCTAGTACAAATGTCTAAGACGCTGGTAGGGTGGGGTCATGGGAAATCGGGAAGACCTCTTGGCCGGTGCCCGCAAGGCGATTCTCGAGCGCGGGCTGGCGAAGGTGACCGCACGCGATATCGCGGCCGCCGCGGGTGTCAGCCTGGCCGCCATCGGCTATCACTTCGGATCCAAGGACCGGCTGGTGTCCGAGGCCGTCACCGAGGGAGTGGGCGGCGAGATCGGCGACAGCGTGGAGGCGGCGATCCGGGAGGCGGGGGAGGGGCGCTCGCTGTGGGAGTCGATCGGGCCCACGTGGGACGGCTTTCTCGACGCCGTGCGCAACAATCACGAGCAACTGCTGCTGAGCTTGGAGAACGGGGTCCGGATCGCCCGCTCGCCCGAGCTGCAGACCTATCTGTCGGAGGCGACCGAGGGCGCCTACGCCGATATCGCGGCGAGCCTGCGCGCCGCGCATCCGGAGCTGTCCGCCGCGGAGGCACGCGCCGTGGCGAAGCTGTATTTCGTGTTGTTCCAGGGGTTCGCGATGCTCCACCTGCTCGCCCCCTCGGGCGACCTGCTGCACGGCGAGGATGTGGAACTGGCGGTGAAGACGCTGCGCGCAAAGTAAGCTCGCGGCGGAAGGAGGCCCGAGCGTGGCGCGATCCATCGAGGGTACCGAGTGGCTGCGAGAGTTACGGGGCGCGGCGCATCCGCATGCGGTGCTGGTCTGTTTCCCGCCGGGCGGGGGCTCGGCAAGCGCCTATCAAGGGTTGGCGCAGCATCTCGGCGACGGCATCGCGGTGGTCGCGGTGCAGTATCCGGGGCGGCAGGATCGGCTCGGTGAACCCATGGTCGCCGACATCGGGGAACTGGCCGACCGGGTGGCCCGCGATCTGCGGGCGTGGAAGCCCGGCGCGGAGCTGGCGCTGTTCGGGCACAGCATGGGTGCGACGGTGGCCTTCGAGACGGCCCGCCGCCTGGAAGCCGAGGGCCACAACCCGATTCGGCTGTTCGCCTCCGGGCGGATCGCCCCATCGGACCCCTATCCTGGGCGGCTGCACGAGGCGCCGGATGCGGACCTGATCGCCGAACTGGAGCGCCTCGCCAACGATCCCGCGTCCGTGGCGATCCTGCGCACCGAGCCCGGCCTGGCCGAGCTGGTGCTGCCCGCGGTCCGCAACGACTACCGAGCCGTCGAGACCTACACCTACACGCCGGGAAAACCGCTGCGGTGCACCGTCTCCGCGCTCCTCGGCGACGCCGACCCGACCGTGAGCCCGGAGCAGGCCGACCGCTGGCGTGAGCACACCGTCGGCGAGTTCGAGCTGGCCATATTCCCCGGCCGCCACTTCTATCTGGATGAACGGGTGCCCGAGCTGGCGGAGTTCATCGCGGCCCGCCTGAGATAGTCCCGGCGCCACCACAGCCCGGCCCACGAGGCCACGACGACGATCACGACCAGCAGGCGCACCAGATCCAGTGCGTCGCGCGGGTACAGCACACCGGTGATGTAGTGGTCGATGAATCCGCTCGGAGGGAGCCCCTCCTGGCCCGCGCGATGCCGGGCCCAGTTCTCGAGGTGCGTGAGCGGGCAGTCGACCCCGACCAATACCGTGCTGAATCCCCAGACGACCGCCACCAGGTGGGTCCAGATCGTCCAGCGCCAGCGCCACGCGAGAAATCCGCCCGTCACCAGATAGACGACGAACAGGAAGTGCACGCCCGCGGTGGCATCGGCCAGCAGCCGGTACATCACAGGTACCAGCGTAACCGCAGGTCGTCCGGGTGCGCAGGCACTCGGCGCGGGAATGGGACGCCGGTGCGAGATCCATCGCCGAATGCAGTTCGATACCAATACACCGATATGCGCATCTGAGCATGTCTCCGCCGAGGTGTCGCGCGTGGCAGGGGAGTGTCGGGCCACGTCCGGAAACCCGCCGTCGACAGGGGAGGAGATGCGCTGGGGCCCTTGTAGTTTCGCAACGATTGGTGTGAGACCCCTGCATGCAGGCGTGTTAGCGCGCCAGCCGTCTATGCCGGGATAGCCGTCCGATATTTCAATACCGATATCGACCTATGCGAATTAATGCATTTCAATCTCAATTGCGTGTCGCGTTCGAAGTCACCTTAGAAACAAGCATCGAGGGAGAGGGAGGCCCGACCGAGTCGGCCGACTTCACCAGCTGGAGGGCTCGTAGTCCTTGAGGAAGCAGCCGAACAGGTCGTGCCCGTTCTCGCCGCGCACGATCGGGTCGTACACGCGGGCGGCGCCGTCGACCAGGTCCAGCGGCGCGTGGAAGCCCTCCTCGGCGAGGCGGAGCTTGGTGTAGTGCGGGCGCTCGTCGGTGATCCAGCCGGTGTCTACGGCGGTCATGAGGATGCGGTCGGATTCGAACATTTCCCGGGCGCTGGTGCGGGTGAGCATGTTCAGCGCCGCCTTGGCCATATTGGTGTGGGGGTGGCCGGGACCCTTGTAGCCGCGGCCGAAGACGCCCTCCATAGCGGAGACGTTCACGACGTACTTGCGGCGGGCGGGCGCGGCGGCCATGGCCGGGCGCAGCCGCGAGACGAGGATGAACGGGGCCACCGAGTTGCACAGTTGCACCTCGAGCAGTTCGGTGGCGTCGACCTCGGCGACGTTCTGCACCCAGCTGTTGGTGTGGGCGAGATCGGGGACCAGGCCACCGGCGTCGATGGCGACGCCGCGGGAAATCCGTTCGGGCGTGGCCGATCCCGCGACGAGCGCGAGCTCGGTGACCTCGGTCGCCGACAGCGCGGAGCCGAGGGATGCGGTGAGCGCGGTCGGGTGGGCCTGCATGGTCTTGCCGAAGCTGACGGTGTCGGGCAGTGCGCCCGCGGGCAGCGGGCCGGACTCGGCCTCGACGAGCGCGCTGTAGGCGCCGGGGGAGCGCCGGACGGTCTGGGCGGCGTTGTTGATGAGGATGTCGAGCGGGCCCTGCGCGGCGACGTCGTCGGCGAGCGCCACCACTTGCGCCGGATCGCGCAGGTCGATGCCGACGACGCGGAGCCGGTGCAGCCAGTCGGCGCTGTCGGGCTGCGCGGCGAAGCGGCGGATGGCGTCGTTGGGGAAGCGGGTGGTGACGGTGGTGTGGGCGCCGTCGCGCAGCAGGCGCAGCGCGATGTACATGCCGATCTTGGCGCGGCCGCCCGTCAGCAGTGCGCGGCGGCCGCGCAGGTCGGTGCGGGCGTCGCGCTTGGCGTGGCCGGTGGCGGCGCAGTCGGGGCAGAGCTGGTGGTAGAAGGCGTCGACGCGGGTGTAGCGCTGCTTGCAGATGTAGCAGGGGCGGGGCCGGATGAGTTGGCCCGCAGTGGCGCCGGTGGTGTTGGAGGACAGCGGGATTCCGGCCGTCTCGTCATCGATGCGGTTCGGTGAGCCGGTGGCGGTTCCGGCGACGACGGCCCGGTCCGCGGCGGTCTTGGCGTCGCGGGCCTCGATCCGCCGCCGGCGCTTGAGCTGTTTGAACAGGTGGCCGACGGCGCGCTGCACGGCGACGGAGTCGGGATGGTCCTTGTCGAGCTGCCCCGCCTGATCGAGCACGCGCAGGCAGATGGCGAGTTCGTCGGGGTCGATCGCGGTGTCCGGCGATACGGCGGCGGTCGTCGGGTCGTGATCGGCCATCGTGCTGGGAGTCGGTCCTTCGTGCGCTGGTGGGGGTGGCGCCTCATTGTCGCATCAGTGCGGTGAGTACTCGATCGGGGCGTTGTCGGCGCGGAGGTCGTCGATGAAATTGGCGATCGCCTCGACCACCAGGAGGGGTTCGGTGATCGGGAGCCAGTGGTCGGCGGGGAGCTGGTAGCACCAGAGGCGGTCGATGCCGCGGCGGACGTGGATACCGGCGGCGGGCAGTGCGGCGGCGTCGGCGCGGTCGACGATCAGCTGGACCGGGACGGCGGTGTGGCGTTCGCGCGGGCGCAGCAGGTGGTGGGCGAGGTTGGCGTGCACGAGGCGGGCCCCGGCGAGCAGGTCCGTCGGCCAGGTGCGCGGCGGCCGCCCGGCGCCGTGCAGGATGCGGGCGCGCAGGCGCGGCCAGCGCAGCAGCCGCCGGCCCAGGACGAGCCAGCTCAGGCCGGGCAGCTTCCACCAGGGTGCGTTCGGGAGCCGCGGCTCGCGCAGGGCGAATGCGAGGCGGTCCAGGTCGGGGGCGCACAGGGCGGTGCCGGAGGCGATGCGGGTGTTGGCGCGGGGATCGCCGAGTGCCTCCCAGACCTGGAATGCGCCCCAGCCGTGCCCGGCGATGTGTGCGGGGCGGTTCGGGCTGACCGCGTCGAGGACGGCGTAGAGGTCCTCGGCCAGGCGATCGAGCCGATAGTCGTGGGGGCGTGGGGATTTGGGGGAGCGGCCGTGGCCGCGCACGTCGTAGGTGACGACGTGGAAGCAGTCGGCGAGCATGGCTGCCACGTCGTCCCAGATGCGGTGCGTGTCGGTGGCGCCGTGGACGAGGACCAGTGTCTCGGCGTTCGGATTGCCGCGCTCGTAGACGGCGAGGGGCAGGTCGCCGGCGCGTACGGTGCGGCGGCGTGGCCGGGTGGCGGGGGTGTCTGGCAAGTGGGTCATGTGGCTACCTCGTGGGGCGGGCTGTCCCGACGGGTTCGTACCGCCGGTACGGACGACAATTCTGGCAGTGGCCGGGTGGCCGACGCAATGCGGGGTGTGCATTCGTACCGGTGGTACGTTGAGTCGTCAGACGCGATCCCGGCCCTGGAGTTCACCGTGCCTCGTTCGAGCGGCAGTGCCGCGACGTCGCGAATCACTCGCGACGAGATCGTCGACGCGGCCGTGCGGGTGATCGATCGCCGGGGGCCGCGGCCGAGCATGGACGACATCGCGCGCGAGGCCGGGATCACCAAGCCGCGGCTGTATCGGCGGTTCGCGGACAAGGCCGATCTCTATGCCGAGGTCGCGGCTCGGATGTCGCGTACCGCGTTCGGGGCGGCGGGTGACGATATGACGCTGTTGCTGCAGCCGCCGCGCCCGGCGCTGCGCCGGGTCTTCGACGCGTATGTGCGGGGAATTCTGGAGCATCCCAACGTCTTCCGGTTCCTGGCGCAGGCGCCGATGATGCGGTCCGGGGGTGCGGAGGGTTCGGTGCTGCAGTTCGATCTGGGGCGCGATGCGGCGCGGCGGTTCGCGAAGCTGGCACGTGCGATCGCGGAGGCGGTGCCGATCGATAGCGGCGGGATCGACTATCTGTCGCGTGCGGTTGTCGGTGTCGTGGTGGCGACCACGGATCTGTGGCTGGAGGGGTCGCCGGAGGAGGGCGCCGACGAGTATGTGGATCGGGTCACCGAGCTGGTGTGGGGCCTGATCGATGGGTTCCTGCGGCGGCAGGGCATCGTCGCCGACCCGGAGACGCCGATCTTCACCACCTTGGCGGAGGTGAACCAGGCGCGCGGCGCCGACTGACCCGCGTTGTTGACATCGCGCCAATAGTGGTTCACCCTGGTGCCGGGAGGGCCGGTGGGTCCGGCCTGGGCACGAGACGAAGGACAACGACGATGGTGCGCGCCGCATGGAGCGACGACGAGGTCGAGGCCGTACGCGAGCTGGCGAAGAACTTCTTCGACAAAGAGGTGATCCCGCACGAGGAGAAGTTCGTCGCGCAGGGTCATCCGGACCGCGAACTGTACAACCGGGCGGGCGAGCTGGGGTTGCTGTGTGCGGCGATCCCGGCCGAATACGGCGGGGGCGGAGGCACTTTCGCGCACGAGGCGGCCATCATCGAGGAGCAGGCATACCTCGGTGACGGGGCGCTCGGCATGCCGGTGCACTCCTCGATCATCGCGCCGTATCTGCACGAGTTCGGTTCCGAGGAGCTCAAGCGGCGGGTGCTGCCGAGGGCCGCGAGCGGTGAGATGGTGCTGTCGATCGGCATGACCGAGCCGGGCACGGGGTCGGACCTGCAGAACATCAAGACCCGCGCGGTGCGCGAGGGCGACGAGTACGTCATCACGGGCTCGAAGATCTTCATCTCCAACGGCTGGCTGTGCGACGGCATCATCATCGCCGCCAAGACCGATCCGACCAAGGGCGCCGCGGGCGTCTCGCTGCTGTTCGCCGAGGTCGGCGACGACACGCCGGGATTCACGCGCGGGCGCATCCTGTCCAAGATCGGTGGCAAGGGGCAGGACACCGCGGAGTTGTTCTTCGACGGGCTGCGGGTTCCGGCGGCGAATCTGCTGGGCGAGGCCGAGGGTCAGGGCTTCTATCAGATGATGCAACTGCTGGCGCAGGAGCGGCTGGTGACCGCGGTGATGGCGGTCGCGATGATGGAGAAGGCGGTCGATTTGACCGTGGAGTACACCAAGGGCCGCGAGGCGTTCGGCAAGCCGCTGTTCGCGATGCAGAACACGAAGTTCGAGCTGGCCGAGTGCGCGACCATCGCGCGGGTGAGCCGCACCTTCCTCGATGACGCGATCGTCAAGCATCTGCGGGGCGAACTGGACATTCCCACGGCCGCCATGTCGAAATACTGGCTGACCGACCAGTTGGGTATTGTGGTGGACCGCTGCCTGCAACTGTTCGGCGGCTACGGATACATGACGGAATACCCGATCTCCCAGCTGTACACGGGTGCCCGGGTGCTGCGCATCCTGGCCGGGTCCAACGAGGTGATGAAGGATCTCATTGCCCGCTCACTCTGACACCGCGGAGTCGCTGGCGCGGCGGCGCCGGCTGGAACCCGACGAGCGGCGCGCCCAGATTCTGGAGTGCGCGATCGCGATGTTCGGGGAGCGGCCGTATGCCGCGGTCTCGACAGCGGAACTCGCGCAGCGGGCCGGGGTGGCCCGGGGACTGATCAACCACTACTTCGGCAACAAGCGCGATCTGTATCTGGCGGTGGTGCGCCGGATGGTGACGCTGCCGCGGCCCGATCACATGGTGGTGCCCACCGGCACGGACCGGGAGCGGGTGGATGCGAGCGTGGCGTGGCTGCTGGACACCATCGGTGAGCACGGCAGCACCTGGGTGAAGGTGACCGGCCACGAGGGCATCGGCGACGATCCGGAGGTGCAGCGCATCCTCGACGAGGCCGACGATGCCGCGGCCGAGCGTCTGTTGCAGATGGTCGGGTTGTCGGGGTCGCGGCGCAGCGCCGAGCTGCGGGCGCTGGTGCGGGCCTACGGCGGGTTGGTGAAAGCCGCTGGGCGCGAATGGATCACGCGGGAGAGCCTGACCCGCGAGCAGGTACACCATCTGCTGGCAGACATGCTGCTGACGTTGGTCACGCAGTCGTTCCCGAAGATCGAGCAGGGCAACGACTAGCCCCGGAAATACGGGGTCACTCCTTGCGGGCCTTGCTGGGCTGCACGCGCGAAGGCTCGTTGGGCATTTTCGGGTAGACCGGGGGCCACGGGGCATCCATGAGTCCAGAATCCATATCGGCCGCGGACATTTTCAGCAGTGGTTCGATGGATTGGGGGGTGCGGTCGGCCCACGGGTCGCCCAGGCGCGCGACGCGGGCGGGGACGGTGGCGATGGTGAGTTCGCCGGGTTCGACGGTGTCGAGGTCGTCCCAGGCGATCGGCGTCGAGACCTGCGCGCCGACCTTGGGGCGCACGCACCAGGCGCCGAAAACCGTGCGGTGCGGGGCGTTCTGGTTGTAGTCGACGAAGACCCGGCTGCCGCGCTCCTCCTTCCACCAGCTCGCGGTGATGAGGTCGCCGTGGCGGCGTTCGAGTTCGCGGGCCAGGGCGATGGAGGCGGCGCGGACCTGATAGCCGTCCCAGCGCGGCTCGAGCAGGATGTAGATGTGCAGGCCGCGCGAGCCGGAGGTCTTGATGCGGGCGTCGATGCCGAGTTCGGCGCACAGTTCGCGGGTGCGCAGCGCGGCGCGGCGCAGTTCGTCGAATCCGATTCCGGGCGAGGGGTCCAGGTCGATGCGCAGTTCGTCGGTGATGCCGGTGGGCGGGAGCAGGTTTCCGGCCGCGTCGAATACGTCGGGGGCGGTGCTGCGTTCGGCGGCGCCCGCGTGGGTGGGCCAGACGTGAAAACCCAGGCAGCCCAGGTTGACCGCCCACAGGATGTGCGCGAGGTCGGCGGCGACGAGCGCGTCGCTGGTGGTGCCGTTGGGGGTGGAGACCACGGTGGTCTGCAGCCAGTCGGGCGCCGATTTCGGGACGCGCTTCTGGAACCAGGACTTTCCGCTGGCGCCGTCCGGATAGCGTTCCAGCAGAACGGGTCTGTCGCGTGCGGTGCGCAGGAACGGTTCGGCGACGGCCTGGTAGTAGTGCACCAGATCGAGCTTGGTCTCGCCGCGCTCGGTGAAATAGATCTTGTCGGGGTTGGTGATCTGGACCGTCTTGCCGTCCACGTCCAATTCGATTGCGGTGCTCACTTTTTCGCCTCCGCGAAGATGTCGGCGAGTTCGGCGGGCGCCACCTCGTCGAGCTGGGCGTAGGTGCACGAGGCGGGGGTGCGGTCGTCGCGGAAGCGGACCAGCCGCCCGCCGTGCCGCAGCCGCCCGGCCATGACGTGTTCGTAGCGCACCTCGGCGACCAGTTCGGGTCGCAGCGCCTCCCACGACAGGTCCTTGCCGCCGGTCCAGCGGCTGACGCCGCCGGGCATCTTGCCGTCGGCCCTGGCCTGGGCGGCGGCGTCGGCCCACTGCCGCCAGGGGTGGTTGTCGAGCGCGTTCTCGCGCAGCGGCGCGAGTTCGTCGACGAGCTGTTTGCGGCGGGCGGCGGTGAAGCTCGAGGCGACGCCGACGTGGTGCAGGTTGCCCTCGTCGTCGAACAGGCCCAGCAGCAGCGATCCGATGCCCTGCCCGTCCTTGTGCCAGCGGAATCCGGCGACCACGCAGTCGGCGGTGCGTTCGTGTTTGACCTTGACCATGACCCGCTTGTCCTGCAGGTAGGGCAGATCTTGGGCCTTGACCATGACGCCGTCGAACCCGGCGCCCTCGAATCGGGTGAACCAGTCCTGGGCGATCTGCGGGTCGGAGGTCAGGGGTGTGAGGTGCAGGCGTTCGTGGGAATTGTCGACGACCGTTTCGAGGATGCGGCGGCGCTCGGCGAACGGTTTGTCGGTGAGGTCGTCGTCGCCGAGTGCCAGCAGGTCGAAGGCGACGAAGCTGGCGGGGGTCTCGGCGGCCAGCTTGTTGACCCGCGAGGCCGCGGGGTGCAGGCGCTGCTGCAGGGTGTCGAAGTCCAGGCCCTGTGCGGTGACCATGACGACCTCGCCGTCGATGACGCATTTGTCCGGCAGGGCCTTGGCCAGCAGTTCGACCAGTTCCGGGAAGTACCGGGTCAGCGGCCGGTCGTTGCGCGAGCCGAGTTCGACCTCGGCGCCGTCGCGGAAGACGATGCAGCGGAATCCGTCCCATTTGGGTTCGTAGGCCAGGCCGGGATCGCGGGGGAGTGCCGAGGCGGATTTGGCCAGCATCGGCTTGACGGGCGGCATGACGGGTAGGTCCACACGATCCTCCTCGGGTCGGTCTCACCCATACCGACGGTGCGGGCCGGTCGGATTCATCGCCCGCAACCGTTCAGCAAGATCGTAAGCCTCGTCAGTTCTCCAGCCATCCGTGCTGGTCGGCGAATGTCGTCAGGCGGTCGCGGATGGTCAGTATTTCCCCGGCCGTGAGGGCTGGGCTGGCGTCGAGCAGCAGTTCGGTGATCAACCGGCGGTGTTCGGCGGCGGTGAGCGGGCCGGAATTGCGGTCGCGGTTGCGATGTCGCGCGGGCGGCGGGGGCGCCGGTTGGCCGCCGACCACGGTGAGGTTGACGGCCTTGGGCCCGCGATCGCCCTCGGTCACCTCGAATTCGAATACGCGGCCCTGCCGCAATTCGTCCTCATCCAATCCGATGTCGTTGACGTGCACGAACACATCGGGGCCGCCGTCTTCCGGGCGGATGAAACCGAACCCCCGAGAACTGTCGAAGGACACCAATTTCCCGATGGACACCTACACCCGCTCCTCGTCGCCGTCCCTGTGCCGGTCACTCTAACCGTCCCGCTGGTCGTTGTCGGGGGGAAAGAGCTTTTTGCCTCGTGCTCAACAGACCACGTCCTGTGCGGGCAACCGCAGCGTCATCAGGTAGTCGATCACCCGCTGGTCGACGCACTGGGATTTGTCCAGCAGGGCGATCGTGTGCCGGGTGCCCTGATAGGTGATCAGGCGGGCGCGCAGCTGCTGGGCGAGGTCGATACCGGCCCGGTGGGGTGTGGCCGGGTCGTAGGTGGTCGAAACCACCAGCACCGTAGGCAGATTCGCAATGTCGAGGGTGTGCGGGTGGCCGGTCGGGGGCACCGGCCAGAAGGCGCACACGTCCAGGGGCGCGTGGCCGGTGCCGCGGCCGTCGTCCTCGAACGGGGCGGCGCGGCGCACCTCCACGTCGAGCCGGTCGTTCTCGGCGCGGTCGGTGATGGGGGGCTGGTCGACGCAGGTGATCGCGGTGTAGGCGTCGTCGTCGGCGACCTGCTCGGGGGTCGGGTCGCTGCCGAGGTGGTCGGCCAGCTCCAGCATCGGGTCCGGGTTGCGGTCGCGCAGCGCGCGCAGGGCCGCGATCAGCCCGTCCCACGATTCGGATTTGTAGAGTGCGACGGAGGTGCGGTTGAGGACGTCGGTGTAGAACAGCTCCTGGCTCGGATCGCGCTGGGAGCGCAGCGGTTCGGTCTGCAGCGGCACGCTGAGTTCGCGCAGCCGCAGCGGCGCCTGCTCGGGATCGGCGCCGAGGGGGCAGTCCTGGCGGCGCGCGCATTCCATCGCGAAGGAGTCGAATGCCTTCTGAAATGCGCTCTCCTGGTTGAGGGTTCGGGTGTAGGTGTTCTCGTGGGGTGCGACGGCGCCGTCGAGCACCATGGCGCGCACGCGGTGCGGGTATCGTTCGGCGTAGGCCCAGCCGAGCTGGGTGCCGTAGGAGTAGCCGATGTAGTTCATCCGGCGATCGCCCGCCACCGCGCGGATGATGTCCATGTCGCGCACCACCTCCCGCGTGCCGATGTGTGCGAGAAGCTCTGCGCCGCTGTGCTTTTCGCACTGGGTGGCCTGGTTGCGGTTCATCTGCTCGTGGGCGGCGATGCCCTCGGGGCTGGTGTCGAAGCGCGGTGCGAACGGGTCGAAGTAGTCGCGGGGGTCGCCGCAGGACACGCGTGGCAGCGAGGCGCCGACGCCGCGGGGGTCGAATCCGATGCGGTCGAAACCGTGGGCCAGCCGGGTGCCGTCGACGCTGTCGGCCAGCGACAGCCCGCGAGAGCCCGGACCGCCGGGATTGAGCAGCAGCGCGCCGACGCGCGGCCCGGTCGCCGGTTTGCGGGAGATCGCCAGTTCCACGGTGCGGCCGGTGGGGTGGTCGTAGTCCAGGGGTGCGAGGATCCGGGCGCAGCGGGCCTCGGGGCTGAGTTCGTACTGCGGTTCGTTCATCTGCGCGCAGGAACCCCAGTGCGGTGTCTGGGTGTAGAACCGGGCCAGTTCGGCCGGATAGAAATCGGGTGGCCGCACCACCGGGAGCAGACCGCAGGCGGTGACGGCCAGCAGCAGGACCGCGGCCAGTGCGCCGGTGCGTCCTAGGGAGTATGCGCAGGATCGGCCGAATCCGCGCGTCGTTCGCCGTGCCACGCGCACCTCCCCTCATCCCGGTGCCCGATTCGAGTGTATTGGCCTGCGGGCGGCGGCATCCCGGTTTCGGGGCGGTGGGCACCGGATTGCCGCTCCGACGTGCGCGGCGACGCCGGAAAATGGAACTGGTCATTCGCCGGAACAGCTGGCAGGCTGAAGCGGTGACTTCACCTCCGGATACACAGACCGGGGCGGATCCGGATCCGACCTCCGACAAGCTCGATGCCGCCGTGTTCAAGGTGGCGGGCGTGGTGGTGCTCGGCGCGATCATGTCGATTCTCGACATCACCGTCGTGATCATCGCCCTGCCCAAGTTCCAGACCGAATTTCACGCCAGTTACGCGATCGCCGCCTGGTCGATGACCGGTTACACGCTCGCGCTGGCCAGCGTCATCCCGGTGACGGGGTGGGCCGCGGACCGGTTCGGCACCAAGCGGCTGTACATGATGGCGCTGGTGTTCTTCGTGCTCGGCTCGGTGCTGTGCGCGACGGCGTGGAATATGCAGGCGCTCATCGCCTTCCGCGTGATCCAGGGGCTCGGCGGCGGCATGCTGATGCCGCTGGGCATGACGATCATGACGCATGCGGCCGGACCGCACCGGGTGGGTCGGGTGATGGCGGTGCTCGGTGTGCCGATGCTGCTCGGGCCGATTCTCGGGCCGATCCTGGGCGGCTGGCTGATCGGGATCGACCTCGATTGGTTCGTCCACCTCGCGGGCTGGCGGCTGATCTTCCTGATCAACGTCCCCATCGGCATTCTGTCGCTGGTGCTGGCGTTCCTGATGTTCCCGAAGGACCGTCCGGAGCCGTCGCAGTCGTTCGACTTCCTGGGCATGGCACTGGCCTCGCCGGGACTGGCGCTGTTCCTGTACGGGGTGTCCACCATCCCGGAGGAGCAGACGGTGATGGCGGGGAAGGTGCTGATACCGGCCGTGATCGGGCTGGTGCTGATGGTGGCGTTCGTCTTCCACGCGCTGCGCACCGAGCACCCGCTCATCGATCTGCATCTGTTCAAGAACCGCGCGCTGACCTTCTCGGTGCTGACGATGCTGTTGTTCGCGATCGCCTTCATGGGTTCGGGGCTGCTGTTGCCGAGCTATCTGCAGCAGGTGCGCGGCGAGTCGGCGCTCGATGCCGGATTGCTGCTGGCGCCACAGGGTCTCGGCGCGATGCTGACGATGCCGATCGCCGGACGCCTGGTGGACAAGATCGGTCCGGGCAAGATCGTGCTGACCGGTGTCGTGGTGATGGCGGTGAGCCTGACGTTCTTCACCCAGTTGGATGCGGGGACGTCGTATCTGCTGATGGGCGGGGCGCTGTTCGTGATGGGTCTCGGCATGGGATGCACGATGATGCCGACCATGACCGCCGCCATCCAGACGCTGACCCATCAGCAGGTGGCGCGCGGGTCGACGCTGATGAATATCGTGAACCAGGCGGCCGGGTCGATCGGCACCGCGATCATGTCGGTGGTGCTGACGAATCTGCTGAACAATCACGAGCTGGCCGGGGCCGCCATCGCCTCGCGCAGCCAGCCGCAGATCGCCGCGCAGCTGCCGCCCGGCGCCTTGGAGACGGGTTTCGACCAGGCCGCCGGTGCCTTCGCCGACACCTACATCATCGCGGTCGTGCTGCTCGTCGCCACCCTGATCCCCGCGGCATTCCTGCCGCGGACCAGGCCGCGGACCCCGGAGGGGGCAGAGGCCCCGGTCATGATGGGGCACTGAGGATTTCGGACGGCCCGGCCGAGGCCGGGCCGTCCGCGCGTGCCCTACGCCACCGGCGCGGCCTCGGGCTCGTGTGCCGCGCTGGGTTTGCGGGCGCGCAGCAGGATCAGGCCGAGCAGGGCCGCGGCGACGGCGAATCCGGCGCTGATCCACGAGCCGTAGGACATGGCGGCGGTGAAGGCCGCCTTGGCCGGTTCGACGAAGCCGAGGCCGAAGGCGGCGCCGATATTGTCGCGGGCGGCCGCGGGGACGTCCTCGGGCATCTTCGAGGTGAAGACCCCGGCCAGCACGCTGCCGAGCACCGCGATGCTGATCGCCTGGCCGACCTGCTGCAGGGTGTCGTTCATGGCCGAGCCGACACCGGCGTGCTCGAGCGGGATGGCGCTCATGATGGAGGCGTAGGCCGCCGGACCGGCCAGGCCGCCGCCGACGCCCATCACCAGCATCGAGATCAGCACGTACAGGTAGCTGTCGGCATTGGCCAGCACCGCGAACGCCCCGGCCATCACCAGCAGGCCCGTGACGATGAGCGTCTTGTTGCTCAGCTTCT
The DNA here is from genome assembly GCF_029869545.1 of Nocardia wallacei. Taxonomy (GTDB): domain Bacteria; phylum Actinomycetota; class Actinomycetes; order Mycobacteriales; family Mycobacteriaceae; genus Nocardia; species Nocardia wallacei_A. The sequence continues at coordinate 29,042 of NZ_JARWQD010000249.1, forward strand.
TGCCGAGCGTGGCGCCCAGGCCGTTGCACACCGCGGCCGCCACGGCATAAGGCAGCAGCGCCCAGCCCGCCTGCATCGGCTCGTAGCCGAGCACGAACTGCAGATACTGCGTGAGCATCAGCAGCACCGCGCCCATGCCGAACATCATCAGCAGCAGCGTCAGGCAGGCGCCGGTGAAGTCGCGGCTGCGGAACACCGCCAGCGGCAGCATCGGATCGGCCGAGCGGTGCTCCCAGAAGGCGAATCCGGCGCCCGTGACCACCGCCAGCGCGATGACGGGAATGTTCCACTCGCGCTCGATGATGACGTACACCGTCGAGGTCAGTGCCACGATCGACAGCACCACGCCCACCAGGTCGATCGGCCGCTGCTGCCCGAAGGTCTCGGGCATGAGCACCACCGCGGCGATGATCGCGATGACGGCGACCGGGATGTTGAGCAGGAATACCGACCCGAACCAGAAGTGCTGCAACAGGAATCCGCCCAGCGTCGGTCCCAGCACGATGCCGACCATCGACACCGTCGACCACGCCGCGAACGCCTTGCGCCGCTCGTCCTCGGCGAACGAGGTCATCAGGATCGACAGCGTCGAGGGCATCAGCAGCGCACCGCCCACGCCCATGGCGACGCGGGCGGCGATCACCTGCCACGGTTCGGTGGCGACCACCGCCAGCAGCGAGGCGGCGCCGAAGACGGCGAGACCGGTGATCAGCATCCGCCGCCGCCCGAACCGGTCGGACAGGGCGCCGGCGGTGAGCAGCAGGCCCGCGAACACCAGGACGTAGGCGTCGAGGATCCACTGCACGTCCGACGGTGTCGCGCCGAGTTCGAGGATCAGTTTCGGGATGGCGATATTGAGGACGGTGCCGTCGATCATCAGCACCAGTAGTGAGAGACAGAGGACCCCCAGGATCCACCAGCGGCGCGGGTCGCGGGTGATCTCATCGGACGAATCTCGTACAACGTTCGATTCCACTCGCACAGCGTACGATAGTCTCGAACACTGTGCCAGTGAATTATGGTGACTCCGTGGCAAAACAGTTCTCCTCGGTGTGGACCCGCCCGCAACGCCAGCCCAAGAGCGCAGGTCTGGGGCGTGAGCAGATCGTGGCGGCGGTGCTGGAACTGCTGGATGCCGAGGGCCTCGAGGCGTTGAGCATGCGCAAGCTGGGCGCCAAGCTGAACTCCGGCGCGACGAGCGTGTACTGGCATGTGGCGAACAAGGACGAACTGCTGGAACTGGCGCTCGACGAATTCTGGGGCTGGGTCGAGCTGCCCGAACCGGACGAGTCGACGTCGTGGCGCGGGGTCGTCACGACCTTCGCCTACAGCCTGCGCCAGACGCTGCTGGACCACCCGTGGGTCGGCACCCTCATCGGCCGGATGCCGATGGTGGGTCCCCAGGCCTTCGCGCTGAGCGACCGCCTGCGGCGGACATTCGTGAACGCCGGATTCACCGGCCTGGACATCTATCTGGCCTCCGGGACGGTGCTGAGCTTCGTCTTCGGCCAGGTCCTGCCCGAGATCAGCCTGAACCGGGCGACCGGCGGCGAGGGATTCGACCACGAGGCCGCGATGGCCGTGGTCGGCGAGCTGGCCGCCGACTATCCGGAGCTGCGCGCCGACTACGAACGGACGATGCCGACCGACTCCCAGGCCGCGCGAATCGTCGCCTACGACTTCGGCCTGCTGTGCGTGCTCGACGGCCTGCAGGCGCGGCTGCGGGCGAGCGAATCGCGCGGCAACGCGCATCGAGACGCCGAAAACGCCTGAGCGACAACGCTGTTCACCCCGGTCTGGGTGCCGGAATTGTGGGCGTCACACCGGAATAGTGGGCGCGCTCAGGTCCAGTTGTCGCGGACGCCCGCGAACTCCTCGGCCGCGGGGTCGGCGGTGATCAGGTCGTCGTCGGCGTCGTAGTCGTACAGTTCGGCGTAGCGGCCCCAGTCGATGGCGATGTCGAGCTGGCGGCGGGCGTCGTCGGGGGAGAAGCCGCGGCGCAGCAGATCCAGGAAGAACGAGGCGCGCAGCGTGCCGTCGGTGCTACCGGCCAGCCCCTTGCAGATGGTGCGGACCAGCGGCGCGCGATGGCGGGCCTGTTCGGCGAAGATCTGCTTGGACTGCTGGATATCGGCGGTCGTGATGCGGGTGCCGATGTCGGTGAGGCCGATATCGCCGGAGTCGACGGTGACGAATCCGAGCATGGCGGCCGCGTCCACCAGCGGCAGCAGATCATCGATCTCGAAGTTCAGCGCGTCGGCGATCTCCGGGAGATCGGCGCGGCCCCCGCAGGCGTAGACCAGCTCCACCAGACCGGCGAGCCCGCCCACCGAGGCGTCGGGCAGCGGGGTCGCGGTCGGGGTGGCCTTCTCCGGTTCCGGTTGCGCGCGCCCGGTGTCACGGCCGGTGAGCAGGCCGTAGATCTCGTCGACCAGCAGCTCGAAACCGGGCGTGCGCCGATCGCGCGGGCGGGCCTGGGGGACCGGGATGTCGGCGATGATGCGGCCGGGATTGGCGCCCAGCACCACCACCCGGTCGGCCAGCAGCACCGCCTCCTCGATGTTGTGGGTGACGATGCAGATGGATTCGGTGGGGAAATCCGGTGTGTCCCAGAGGTTCACGATCTCGGTGCGCAGATTCTCCGCCGTCAGCACGTCCAGCGCCGAGAACGGCTCGTCCATCAGCAGCAGGTCCGGGCGCAGCACCAGCGCGCGGGCGAAACCGACGCGCTGGCGCATCCCGCCGGACAGCTCCTTGGGATAGGCGGTCTCGAAGCCGTCGAGGCCGATCATGTCGATGGCCGCCAGGGCCTGCTGGCGTCGCTCGGCCGGGGGCACCCCGCGCGCGGCCAGGCCCAGCTCCACATTGTCCTGCACCGTCAGCCACGGCATCAGCGCGAAGGACTGAAAGACCAGGGCCGCACCGGGATTGGCGCCGTCGAGTTCGGTGCCGCGGTAGCGCACGTGCCCCGAGGTGGGGGCGATGAGTCCGGCGATGGTGCGCAGCAGCGTGGACTTGCCGGACCCGGAACGGCCCAGAAGGGCGACGATTTCGCCGCTGTGCAGGGTGAGGTCGATGTGGTCGAGGACCTGCAGGCGGTCGCCCGCGGCGCCGCGGAAGGCCATGCCGACGTCGTCGACCTCGAGCAATACCTGGCCGGGGGGCGTGGTGGTGGTCATCGAATTGTCTCCTGTCACAACGAGTACCGGCGTTCGGCCAGTGCATAGAGGCGGCGCCAGAACAGGCGGTTGATGCCGACGACGTAGACGCTCATCACCACGACGCCGACGAGCAGGCGCGGCCAGTCGCCGCCGGAGGTGGCCTCGGAGATGTAGGCGCCCAGGCCGACCGCCGTCAGTTCGGTGTCGCGGAAGGTGACCACCTCGGCGACGATGGAGGCGTTCCAGGCGCCGCCCGCGGCGGTAAGCGCGCCGGTGACGTAGCTGGGGAAGATGGCGGGCAGAATCAGCCTGCGCCACCACAGGTTTCGCGGCAATCGCAGGCTGGCGGCGGCCTCGCGCAGATCGCCCGGTACCGCGGAGGCACCGGCGATGACGTTGAACAGGATGTACCACTGCGAACCCAGCGCCATCAGCAGGATTCCGGCCCAGTTCAGGCTCGCGCCGGTCGCGACCAGGACGGCGGTCACGAGCGGGAACAGGAAGTTGGCGGGGAAGCTGGCCAGCACCTGCACCACCGGCTGGGCGAAGCGGGACGCCCTGGGGTTCAACCCGATCCACACACCGACCGGCACCCAGATCAGGCTGCACACGATCAGCAGCACGATCACCCGCAGCAGGGTGACCGCGCCGAGGCCGAACGCGTGCGCCACCTCGCCGACGCCGACGGTGTCGGCGATATACCGCGCCACGTGGAAGCAGCCGTAGACGATGATCGCCACCCACACCGCCGCGAACACCGCGTCCCCGGCCCGGCGGCGGGCGAGCGGCACGTGCAGCGGATGCTCGGCCAGCCCGAACAGGCGCATCGCCCGATCCATCGGATACACCAGCGGTCCGAGGAGTCTGCCGAGCAGATCGGGAATGTGGCTGCGCCGCAACAGATTCAGTACCACGCTGCGCGGCGCCTCGGCCGGTTCGGAGTCCTCGAACCGGAAGCGTTCGGCGAACGCGGTCAGCGGCCGCCAGAACAGCACGTTGACCCCGACGACCATGACGATCATGACGCCGATGGCGATGAGCACCTTGCCGGTGGCGCCCTCGGCGGTGGCGGCGGCGACGTAGGAGCCGATACCGGGCAGCGCGTACTCGCGGTTGTTGACGCTGATCGCCTCGGAGGCGGTGAGGAAGAACCAGCCGCCGCCGAAGCTCATCATCGCGTTCCACACCAGCGGCACCATGCCGGAGGGCACGTCCACGCGCCAGAACCGTTGCCAGCGCGACAGTCTCAGGTTGCGGGCGGCCTCGTCGAGGTCGCGTGGCTGCGACACCAGCGAGTGGTAGAACGCGAAGGTCATGTTCCATGCCTGCGAGGTGAAGATCGCGAAGATCGACGCGCATTCCAGGCCGAGCTGGGAGCCGGGGAACAGGGCGATGAACGCGGTCACCGTCACCGACAGAAAGCCCAGGATCGGCACCGACTGCAGGATGTCGAGCAGCGGCAGCAGGACGGTGCGGGCGCGGCGCAGCCGGGCCGCGGCGGTGGCGTAGACGAAGGTGAACGCGATCGCCAGGCCCAGCGCGAGGAACATCCGCAGCAGGGAGCGGGCCGCGTAGTAGGGCAGTTGCCCGGCGTCGGTGGAGATCGCCGCGCTCGACCGGTCCGGGTGGAACGGCACGTCCAGCCCGGCCGACAGCCGTACGATCACCCAGATCAGCACCGCGGCTGCGGCGAAGACCGCGACGTCGGCCCACCGCGAGCGGGGGCGGTCGAGGGTGCCGCGGGCGGGGAAGGTACGCAGCGCGGTCATCGGTGCTGCTCCTGCGCCGGTTCCGGGATGCTCCATCCGACGCTGGTCACCGACGGTTCCAGGCTCAGGCGGCTGACCGCGGATTCCATCTGCCGGTCGTCGCGCTCGTCGCCGACGAGTTCGGCGCGGACCTCGACCTGGCCGCGCGGCGCGGGCGATCCGGTGTCGGTGTCGGTGATGTTGCGGCTCGAGATCGACACCAGCCGGAAGTCGGTGCGGGTGAGCGCCTGCACCAGCAACGCCCGCACGTGTGCCTCCCCGGCATCGTCGGTGACGGCGGTGAACAGGTATTCCGCGGTCTGCTCGCTACCCGATTCGGGCTGGCGGTCCACCGCGCGGCCCGCCCAGCGCAGCGCGGTGTTGACCATGACCACGGCCACCGTGCCCGCGGCGGCGGTGTCGTACATTCCGGCTCCCGCGAGCGCGCCGACCGCGGCCGAGCACCACAGGGTGGCGGCGGTGTTGAGCCCGCGCACGCTGAGGCCCTCGCGCATGATCACCCCGGCGCCGAGGAAGCCGATGCCCGAGACGATCTGCGCGGCAACGCGTGTCGGATCGGCGGTGCCGCCGGAGAAGCCGTGCGCGGACAGCAGCACGAACAGCGTCGCGCCCGCGGAGACCAGCGCGTTGGTCCGCAATCCGGCCATCCGGGCGCGGTATTGGCGTTCCAGGCCGATCACCACGCCCAAGCCGACGCCGGTGGCCAGCCGCAGCAGCATTTCCACAGTCGTCATGACAGCCCTTCCGGAGCTCGTGGCGACCACGTGCCGCAGCAGGCTACCGGGAAATGCGCGGGAAGCCGTGGATTGCGGGGTGGTCGCCAGATGAAGATTCAGCAAACGTGTAGCGATGACTGCCACCGTCGGGCACGACGACCACCTCCCTTCCTGTGCGCCAGGGAGTGCTCCGGCTCCGATGGCCGGACGGTTGCCACTCCTCGTAAGACCTTTGGCACTTCGCGGCGTGAACCCAGTGCGACTGGGAGCCGGTCGGAGTCAACCCTTAATCCGGGAAGACCTGTCCTGACCCGGGGCGTCTCTCGACGTTCGGGGTCGCCGGCCTGTATCCGCGAAGGAGCCTCAGCGAACGACGGCACCTTGCGTCGGCCAGTAAACACCCGGATGGAAGGACTTGGCAACCGGGTGTGAGCCGGATCGCCCGGCGGGGTCGTGTCAGGGGTTCATCTCGTAGGTGTTCGCGTGGGCGAGGACCTCGGTGTAGATACGGTCGGCGCGGGCAGGGTCGGGTATGGGTTTCGCGATCGCGTCCAGGGCCCAATGCTGTTGGGCCGCAGTGGAAGACGGCTTCGAGTGCAGGGCCAGGGCGTAGCCGGAGAAGTCGCGGACGAAGATCTCGAAGATCGAGTCGATCAGGTGCGGGGCGGTGCCGGAGAGGGTGGCCTGTTCGAGGATGAGCTGAGTGTAGGGGAGCATCGTGAACAGTTCGCCCACGGCCAGTTGGAAATCCAGGTCGGCCAGTTGTGCCTCGGTGGGCGGGGCCTGCACGGGGAACTGGACGAACTTCTCGGCCTGCTCCAGGAACAGGGCCACGTTCGGCAGGTGCTTCCACTGCTCGAACGCCGGGCGCCAGTCGGTGAAGCGGACCTTGCCCAGTCCGGCGGCGCCGGGCTGGCGGAACAGCGATTCGTCGTCGCCCGGATCGCGGCGCACCGGAACAGGTGGCAGCGCAACGGGATTGAACAGGAAGTTCGGCATGAACTTCAGGGTCAGCGCCATGTTCACGTGCGCGGTGCCCTCGAGCCGCGGCATCGAGGCGATGGTGGCGCGGGCGAGGGTGAAGTAGCTGTCCTTCTCGAAACCCTTGGCGGAGATGACATCCAGCAGCTCGTCGAGCGCGCGCTCGGCCTCGCGGGTGACCTTCATCTTGGCGATCGAATTGAACATCACGAAGCGGCGGTCCTGCGGAGTGGAGCAGCGCATGTAGTCGATCGCGCGGGCGTGATACAGCTGCATCGCGGTCAGGCGCAGGTAGTTGTCGATGAGCAGCTGCCGCACCTGCCCGAACTCGGTGACCGGATGGCCGAACAGGATCTTGTTCGCGGCCTGGTTGATCGTCTCGTGGAAGCAGTGCTCGACCATGCCGATCGCGACCATGCCGATATTGAACTTGCCGCAGTTCACCGCCGCCAGCGCGACATCGAAGGCGCGGCGGCCCGTGTGCAGGATGTCGGCGGCGGTGACGGGATAGGCGGCCAGATCGAAGGCGCTGACGAAGTTCTGGCCGTGAATGACGTTGTCGACCAGCTTGTAGCGGGGGTGGTTGCTGTCGGCGACGAACCACACGTACGCCTCGGGTCCGTCGAGGTCGGTGCGGCGGCCGAGGACGGGCACCAGGCGGGAGACGTTGCCGTTGCCGATGTAGTACTTGCCGCCGGACGCGGTGAATCCGCCGCTGCCGTCGGGGGTGAGCAGCATATCGGTGGCGTAGATATCGGCGCCGTGGTCGCGCTCGGACAGGCCGAAGCCGATGATGCCGCCGCGGTCGAGCTCCGCGGCCGCGCGCCGATGCGCCGTCTCGTTGTCGCTGTGCCAGACCACCGCCAGGCCCAGCGTGGACACGCCCCACGCGTACCAGTACTGGGAGCCGTAGAACCCGGTGATCTCGTTGAACTTCGAGATGAACGCCGTATCCCAGCGCTTGTCCGGATCGCCCTGCGCGTGCGCCGTCGGCGTGGCGAAGTACGCGAGGATCCGCGAGGACGCCAGGAAGTCCATCCAGTCGTCGTACCAGACCCCCGCGTGGGCATCGCGGCACAGCGCCCGCTTGCCCTTGGTCTCGAAGAACTCGACCACCGACCGCAGCAGCTCCCGCGTCTTCGGGTCGAATTCGGCGAAGGTCTCGGTGCGCGGATTGAACAGGGGCATGACGGGGCCTCTCATGTGATGGCGGCTGCCGTCAGTTTACGGCCGTGCGGTGTTTCCGGCGCGCTTTCGGCCGGAATCAGTCCCGGTACATCGACCGGTAGGCGGTGATCACCGCGACCAGATGCTCGATGATCTGCTCCCGGGTGACCTTCAGCGACCCGTTGAGCCACGCCGAGAACATGCCCGCATTGCCCGAGGCCATCGTGACCGCGGCCATGCGGCGGCGCACCGGATCGTCGATGTGGGTGAACAGGTGATCCTGGATGAGGCGGGTGAACGTCGGCATCACCGCGATCGTGGTCCGGCCCAGGCCGGTGCTCGAATACGGCTCCACCAGGAACAGCCGCGACTTGCGCGGATCCTCGAGCACCTTGTCCACCAGCACCTGCGCCAGCTCACGGTCGCGGTCGGGGGTGTCGAGGGCGGCGAAGGCGGTCATCGGGGCCAGGAACTCGTCGGCGACCTGGCGGTAGAGCGAATCGAGCAGATCGTCGCGGCCGGTGAAACTCTCGTAGAAGTAGCGATCGGTGAGATTGGCCTGGCGGCACACCGCGCGCATGGTGACCGCGCCCGCTCCGGCGGCGCCGATCAGATCGAGCGCCGCCTCGAGCAGCGCGGAGCGGCGCGCCTCGCGACGCTCGGTGAGCGTGGTCCCGCCCCAGATGCGCGGTTCGGAGTCCTGACCAGAATGCACGCGCACAACCCTAACGCCCGCCCGGGAACGCGGGCATTCACGCACGCCGTGCGTCAGCCGAGGAGTTCGTCGACGTAGCACCAGCGCCATTTCTCGCCCGGTTCGACGCTGCGCATCACGGGGTGGCCGGTGTCGCGGAAGTGGTTGGTGGCGTGGTTGCCGGGGGAGGAGTCGCAGCAGGCGACGTGGCCGCAGGTCAGGCACATGCGCAGATGCACCCAGGTCAGGCCCGCCGCGACACAGTCCGAGCAGACGTCGGGTGTGTCGGGGATGCAGGTGTGCGGGGCGGCGCGCAGGTGGGCGCAGTCACCGGCCGCCGGGGCGCGCAGCGGGGCGGCGGAATCGCTGTCGGCCTCGACGATCCGGTCGATGGTCGACTCCTCCATATCCAGCACGGCCATGACATTCTCGAGCACCTCGTGGTCGACGGTGCCCGAATCCCGCACGCGCAGCACGGTTTCGCGTTCGGCGCGCAGCATCGCCAGCCGCAGCCTTCGATACTCGCCGCTGGGGGTCACGCGCACCGATTCCGACCGGCCCAGCTGCTCCCAGGCGGCGAAGGCGCGGCGCGAGACCCGATCGCGCAGCGCCGTCACGATCTCCGGCGGGGTCTCCGGCGCGATCTCGGCATCGAGCGCCTCGAGCCCGGCGGCGGTGGCCTGCTGCAGCAGGTTCGCCTCCTGCAGCGCGTCCTCGGCGCGGCTGGGACCGCGCAGCCGCAGCACCCGTACCAGCAGCGGCAGCGAAACCCCTTGCAGCAGCAGGGTTCCGCCGACGACCACCAGCGCCAGCAGCTTCAACGTCGCCAGCTGCGGGGTGTCCTCGGGCAGCAGCAGCACCGCGGCGAGGGTCACCACGCCGCGCATACCCGACCAGGACACCACCGCCGGACCGGTCCACGCGGGCTTGGGTTTCCCGCGCGGGCGCGACTCCACGGACCAGGCGAAATAGGTGGCGGGAAACACCCACACCGGGCGCACCACGACCACCGTCGCCAGCACCGCCGCACAGGTCAGCACGATCGTGCCGTGATCGAGCCCGCTGTTCCAGGCGTCCTCCACGATGTGGCGCACCTGCAGGCCGATCAGCAGGAAAACCGCGCTCTCCAACAGGAATTGGATGGTGCGCCAGTTGGTGCGCTCGGCGATGCGCGAGGCCGCGGTCTGCCACACCGGCGCGCCCTGGCCCAGGATCAGCCCGCACACCACTACCGACATCACACCCGAGGCGTGCACGGCCTCGGCGGGCAGATACGCCGCGAACGGCGCCAGCAGCGACAGGCTGGTATCGAGCACCGGATCGGTGATGCGGCGGCGCAGCACCGCCAGCACCCCGGCCGCCGCGATACCGATGAGCGCCCCGCCGCCCGCGGCGTAGACGAAGTCGCCGCCCGCCTGCCAGATGCTGAAACTCCCGGCCATCGCGGCGATCGCGGTGCGCAGCGACACCAGCGCGGTGGCGTCGTTGAACAGCGACTCACCCTCGAGCAGTGTCACGATGCGCCGCGGCATGCCGACCCGCCGCGCCACCGCCGTGGCGGCCACCGCATCCGGCGGCGCGACGACCGCGCCCAGCGCCACCGCGGCCGCGAACGGCACCCCCAGCAGCCGCCAGACCACCACCGCCACCGCGAAAGTGGTGAACAGCACCAGGCCCACCGACAGCAGCGCGATCGACAGCTTCTTGGGCCGGAACTCGATCAGCGAGGTGTTGATGGCCGCCGTGTACAGCAGCGGCGGCAGCAGACCGAGCAGCACCAGCTCGGGATTGATGTCGACCTGGGGGACGAACGGCAGATACGAGGCGATCACCCCGGCGACGGTGAGCGTCAGGGGTTCGGCCATGCCCAGCCGCCTCGCCAGCGCCGCCAGCGCGACCGCGACGGCGACCAGGATCACCAATCCCGCTGCGATATGCACCCGCCCATCGTGCCAGGACGCGTCGCGACCAGCGCAATCGGTTCCGTCCCTGGCGATTCGCGGGGTGCGCGCGGGGGCGCGGCCGGTCTAAGATCGCTGAATGTCCGCCACTCTCGCCGAACTCGAAGCCCGCGTCGCCGCGCTGGAGGCCGATCGCGCGGATTACAAGGCCGTGCTGTCGATGGTCAACGTGCTCGGCCAGCAGACCCGCGAACGCCTCGCCGTCCTCGACACCACGATCGACGGCGTCGAGCAGCGGCTGGCCTCGCATATCGAGGGCCTCGAGGAGCGGCTGGCGGGCAGGATCGGGGAGACCAACGCCCGCGTGCGCTCGATCGAGGAGAACGTCGCCGAGATCAAGGACCTGCTGCTCCAGGCGCTCGACCGGCGCTGACCGGGCGTCAACGCCCGTTTCGGATTCGTCCGCATACTGGTTGACGTGAGCGCGTTTCGGGACTCCTCGTCGTCGGGGCCGATCGCTGCGGTCTCCGGGCCGATCGGCCGCCCGCATCCGCGCCGCGCCGAACTCGTGCTGTGCGCGGCCGCGGTCGCGCTGGTGGTGATGGCGGCGCTGGGCATGTCGGCGGCCGCGGGCGGCGAGGGCGGCGGCTCGATGCGCTGGGCGCTGGTGGTGTTCGCGGGCCTGGTGCTGCTGGCCCATCTGGCCGTGCGGCAGCTGGCGCCGAGAGCCGACCCGGTGCTGCTGCCGTGCGTGACGGTGCTCAACGGGCTGGGGCTGGTGCTCATCGACCGGCTCGACCGGGCCGAGGCCGCGGCCGCGGTGGCGCTGGGCACACCGGCGCCCGCACCCGACGCCGCGCACCAATTGATCTGGACCGCAGGCGGAATCGCGCTGTTCGCGCTGGTGCTGCTCGTGGTGCGCAACCACGTCCAGCCCGCCCGCTACGCCTACACCTGCGGGCTGGCGGGCCTGGTGCTGCTGCTCATACCGGCCGTGCTGCCGTCGCGGTTCAGCGAGGTCAACGGCGGCAAGAGCTGGATCATGTTCTCCGGGTTCTCGATTCAGCCCGGTGAGTTCGCGAAGGTGCTGCTGCTGGTGTTCGTCGCCGGATTCCTGGTCACCAACCGCGACCTGTTCGGCACCGCCGGAAAACGCTTCCTGGGCATGACGGTTCCGCGGCTGCGCGATCTGGGGCCGCTGCTGCTGGTGACGTTCGTGTCGGTGCTGGTGCTGGTGTACGAGAAGAACCTCGGGTTCTCGCTGCTGGTGTTCGGGACCGTGCTGGCCATGCTGTACATCGCGACGCGGCGCTCGTCGTGGCTGCTGATCGGCATCGGGATGTTCGCGCTGGGCGCGGTGATCGCCTACAACCTGTTCGGGCATGTGCGCGTGCGGGTGCGGGTGTGGCAGGACCCGTTCGACACCTACTACACCAACGGCTACCAGATCGCGCAGGCGCTGTTCGGGCTCGGCACGGGCGGGTTGTCGGGCACGGGGCTGGGGGCGGGCCGCCCGCAGGAGGTGCCGTTCGCCAAGACCGACTTCATCATCTCCACCATCGGCGAGGAGCTGGGGCTGATCGGGCTGACGGCGGTGATCCTGCTGTTCACCATCCTCACGCTGCGCGGATTCACCGCCGCCCTGGCCACCCGCGACTCCTTCGGCAAGCTGCTGGGCGGCGGGCTGGCGTTCTCGCTGGGCTGGCAGCTGTTCGTGGTGGTCGGCGGTGTCACGAAACTGATTCCGCTGACCGGCCTGACCACCCCGTTCATGTCCTACGGCGGCTCCTCGCTGCTGGCCAACTACGTCATCGTCGCGCTGCTGATGCGGATCTCGCACGACGCCCGCACCGGCGCGACCCCCGCCCCGCCGCCGGCGGCGCCGATCGCCGAGGCGATGACCGAGCACATCCGCCAGAGCGGGGTCGTGCGCCGCGAGCCGTGACGCTCAGCGCGGCGCGGACTCCATCTCGAGGCCCGCGTCGCGCCAGGCGACGATGCCGCCGTCGAGCGAGGACGCGTCGTAGCCCGCGCGGCGGGCCAGGGCCGCGAACCGCCGCGACACCTCACCGACCGGGCACACGAAAACCAGTGGGCGCGAACGGGAGAACGGCACCCCCTGCGCCAGCATGTCGTCGAGCTGGTCGTCGCGGATGTTCAGCGCGCCCGGCACGTGCCCGATCCGGTAGGCCATCGCGCCACGGGTGTCGACGATCGTCGGCCGGGCCGTGGCATCCAGCTCGGCCAGCGCCCGCGGGGACAGCGCCGGGACCGCCGCCACCTCCTGCGCCGTCGGCGGCCGCGCGCGGGAACCGGTGCGCCCGAACAGCTCCGGGCGGCGCTTCTTGATATAGGACAGGTACGGTTCGAGCCGGTCGCAGACGATGATCACCGCCACCGCCGGGGTGTCGATCGCCGAACGGTCCAGTGCCCCCAGGAAATCCAGCGCCGCGGCATAGCTGGCGCCGCTGGTCGGCCCGGCCAGCACGCCGTACCCGGTGGCCAGCTCCAGGGTGGCGTCGACGGCGCGGCCGGATTCGACGGTGAGGATGCGGTCGTAGAAATCGGGCTGGAACAGCCCCACCTCCCACATCTCGGTCTCCGAACGGATGCCGGGGATGAAGTCCGAGCGCTCCGACACCACCGCCAGCGCCCGCAGTTCGGGATGATGTTTGCGCAGATAGGAGGCCGCGCCGCGGGTGGAGCCGGTGGTGCCGAGGCCGCCGACGAGATAGTCGACGCGAGACACGCCGGAGCGGGCGAGATCCTCGTGGATCTCGCGGCCGGTGCCGTGGTAGTGCGCGTCGACGTTCTTCTCGTTGGTGTACTGCGACGGATGATGGTAGGCGCCGGGGTTTTTCGCCATCGTGGACTCGATCACCGAGTACACGTCGTTGGGGGTGGTCGGGTCGGGGCATTCCGACAGGCCGGGCAGCTCCTCGATCTCGGTGCCGAACAGCTGCAGCAGATCGCGCACCTCGCTCACCTTGATCCGGTTGGTGACCGCGCGCAGCCCGACGCCGTGCAGGGCACCCAGAATGCGCAGCGCCTTGGCGGTATTTCCGGAGGATGCCTCGATCAGCGTCTGCCCGCGGTCGCGGATATCGTCGAGCTCGTCGCGGATCATGCCCCAGGCGACGCGGTCCTTCACCGACCCGAACGGGTTGTGCGACTCCAGTTTCGCGTACAGCTGCACGCCGGTCAGCCCGTGCACGGCCGGGTCGAGACGCAGCAGCGGGGTGTTGCCGATGAGGTCGGTGATGTGGTCGTAGGTCATCGCGGCACCCCGGGGGCGCGCGGTGCGGGCGAGGCCGCGGGAACCAGCGTGGTGGGCGCGGGCTCGTAGTCGGCGTCGGGGCAGACCTCGAACGCGCCGCCTCGATGGGCGACGGCCAGTTTGGGCGGCAGCGGATGCATCGACGCCGCGGCCGCCGACAGGTCGGTGTGGTAGGCGGCGGTATTGGGGAACACCACCAGGTCGCCGGGCCGAGGCGGGTGCGCCAGCCACACCTTGTGGTTGGTGACGAGATCGCGTTCCAGGCACAGCCTTCCGGCGAAGAAGACCCCCACGTGACCGTCGCGGGTAGTCGCCGGGCACGGCGGGTCCGGTTCGGGGTGCGCGACGGCGGGCACGACGATCGGATCCACCATCACCTCCTGATCGGCCGGGGTGACGGTATCGCGGCTCAGGTCGAGGTTGACCAGCACGCTGCCGTCGGCGGCCTGTTTGACGAATTCGACACGGGCCACGGTGATTCCGGCGTGATCGACCAGCGACTTGCCCGGCTCCAGCCACAGCTCCAGCATGTTCTCGGCCGCGACCTGCGCCACCGTGCGGCCGCCGTGCGCCTCGAGCGGGGCGCCGAGCAGATCGTCGAGCATGCGCGTGGCGGGCACGGTATTGGCGTACTTGTGGAAGACGGGAGTGCCGTGGACTCCGGTGTCGTCGAGGTGGAAGCCGAAGGTGTTGCCGCCCCACGCCATCGGCTCGCCGCGGCCCAGCAGCGACTCCCGCAGCGCCGCCACATAGCCGTCGAACCGGTCGGCGTCGGCGGTGAACACCTGCCGGAATCCGCCGCCGATATCGAGCACGGTCGGCGTCAGCCCGTACCCGTAGGCGCGTTCGATCAGCTCCAGGCACGTCTCCACCGCGCGTACCCGCTCGGCGGGTTCGCCGGAATCCAGGTGGAAGGCGAAGCCCCGCAACGCGATCCGGCTGGGATGGGCCGCGAGCACCCGCAGAGCCTGATCCGCGTCGGCCAGCGCGATCCCGAATCTGCTCACCGCGCTCGCCGCGAATCCCGACATGCGCAGCAGCACCGGCACCGTCGCGTGGTCCCCGGCGAGTTCGGTGAGGCGGCGCAGCTCCCACAGGTTGTCGACATTGACCGTCACGCCCGCGCCGACGAGCTCGCGCAGCAACGCCTCGCCCTTGGGCCCGGTCACCTCGATGCGCGCCGGGCCGAAGCCCGCGTCGACGGCCGAGGTCAGCTCCCCGGCGGAGGCCACGTCGACCGCGATCCCGGCGTGCTCGGCGGTGCGCAGGAAGGCCCGGGAGCGATTCACCTTGTGCGCGTAGCAGATTCGGTGACTCGGCAGCCGCCGGTCGAGGACCGCGCGCAGCCGCCGCAGGTTCTCCGCGTACACCTGCGGGAAGACCAGGTGGGCGGGGGAGCCGAACCGGGCCAGCGCGTCCTCGGCGGCGCCGGGGACGTCGAGGAAGGCGCGTACCAGCGGATGGATCTTGGCGGGCAGCGCGGGGACGGGCGCGGTCATACCGCGGTTTCCGTGGGCCGGGGCCCGGCGGGATCGACGGCGGGCAGGGCGCGCACCGGATTGTAGCCGCCGTCGCGCAGCGCCTCGAACGCCCGATGACGATTGCGGGGGCTGCGGAACTCGGCCACGACCCGCTTGCTGACCAGATCGATGTCGTGCACCCGGATCTGCATCGACTCCAGCACGCCGGTGATGGTGCGCACGCAGTGCTTGCAGTTCATGTCCGGCACGTAGAAGACTTGATCCTCGGCGGCCAGATCGCCGGTGCCGGGCTCGGATTCGCCGGGCACCTCGGCGACGGTGAGCCGGACCACCGCCGTGCGGAACAGCTCCACGAAGCGCTCCACCACCACCGGCAGGATGCTGTAGTGCTCGCCCGCGACATGGTGCGGCATGGCGGCCAGGCAGGCGGGGCGGGTACCCGGCGGCAGCAGCGCGTACTGGCGGGAGATCAGGTCCAGCTCGTCGTGGTACTTCTCGATGGCCGCCGCCACCGACAGGCCCTCGGCGGTGGTGGCGCGGCGCATCACGGTGTGCGCCTCGGAGATGGTGGTGTCCTTCATCGCACGCAGGGTCGCGACCGTGTCGGCGGTGTAGCGGACGGTGCCGTCGGGCTGGACCGCGAAGGTCACCGGGATCATGCCGCGCCGATAGGTGGACGCCTGCAGCTCCCAGAACCAGCGCGTCGCGACGGCGCCGAAGATGCCGGAATCGCGCATACCGCAGGCGAATTCGTCGGGTGTGCGATACGGCGTCCAGCGGGCCAGCAGGGCGTGCTGGGCCAGCGCGCGCCCGCACGCCTCGATGCCGACCCGGAAGATGTCGTGCGGTTCGTGGTCGGTGGTGGTACCGGCCAGCACCGCCCGGTCGCGCGGGGCGAGGGCCGACATGCGGTCGGCCAGGCCGGTGTCGGACTCCAGTCCGTGCCACAGCCGCAGCACCGTCTCGCGCATGGCGATGGGCACGATCGGGCCCAGTCCGCCGGAATGGAAGTGACCGGTATTGGGGATGCCGTCGGAGTCGGTCCAGGCGATGCGGTGGGTCGCGCTGGTCACCTGATCGGCCCGGCACGGGCGCATGAACCGCTCCAGATACAGGCGCTGCGACAGCGTGAGATGGCTGTTGGGTTCGGAACGTAAAGGCGCGCAGGTGTATTCGATATGGTTCGGTTCCGGCGGTGGCGGGTCGCCGAACAGGCCCGGCCGGGCCAGTCCGGCCAGGACGCGGGAGGCCGCGCGCCGGTCGTAGCGGGGTTGCGCCTGATCGGTACTCATCGGACCTCCGTGGCAATGGTGGCGACACACCGCACGAACCGGTCGATCTCGTCGGCGGTGTTGTACAGGTGAGTGCTCACCCGTACCGAAACATCATCTGCGGCAACGTCTTCGGTGGTGTGCTCAGCCGTGGGAACGCAGTGCGCGCCGGTGCGGACCAGGAATCCGGATTCGGCGAGCACGAATCCCAGGTCGGCGGCGGAGATGCCGTCGAGGGTGAACGACACTGTGCCGTACCCGGTTTCACACGGCGCGTGGGCGGGGCCGGGCAGGAATTGCAGGCCGGGCAGCGGGCGCAGGCCGGTGATCAGGCGCTGCGTCAGGGCGCGGTTGTGCGCGGTGATCGTGCCGATTCCGATCTCGCCGAGAAACTCCAGCGCCGCGCCGAGGGCGAGAATGCCGGGGATGTTGGGGGTGCCGCCCTCGAGCTGCTCGGGCATGCGGGTCGGGCGCAGGCCCGAATCCGACACTGCCACGCCGGAATTGCCGCCGGGAAGGAAGGCGGTGAGCCGGTCGTGCACGCGGCGGCGGCAGTAGAGCACGCCGGTGCCCGGTGCGCCGAACATCTTGTGCGCCGACAGCACCGCGAAATCCGCGCCCAGCTCGGCGACGTCCACCGGCAGATGGCCCGCACTCTGGCTGCAGTCGAAACACAGCAGCACCCGGGGGTCGAGACGGCCGCGCAGCTCCTCGAGGGTGGTGACCGACCCGAAGACGTGGTGCAGGTGGCTCACGGTGATCAACCGGGTGCGCGGCGAGAGCTTCGCGGCGATGTCGTCGATATCGGCCTCGCCGAGCGCCGTCACCCGGTAGGGGATCAGGCGCACGCGGCGGCCGAATCCGGCCAGCGTGGCCCGCAGCTGGATCCACGGATACACGTTCGATGCGTGATCGCGTGGGCTGTAGAGGATTTCGTCGCCGTCCTCGAGGGCGGCCAGCCCCCACGCGAGCGCCACGGCATTGAGCCCGGCGGTGGCGCCCGCGGTGAACACCACCTCTTGCGGTGTGGCGCCCAGGAATTCGGCGGTGCGCTCGCGGACCCCCTCGATGGCGCGGGTGAGGCCGGTGGACCACGGATAGGTGCCGCGTCCGGCGTTGGCGGTGCGGCTGCTGTGGTAGCGGTGGATCGCCTCGATCACCGGCCGGGGCTTCTGGGTGGTCGACGCGCTGTCGAGATAGACCTCGGCGGCCTCGGTGAGGGCGGGGAACAGGGTGCGGACCGCCGCGGGGTCCCACGTCGGCGACGATTCCCGGGCCGCCGGTGGCCCGGCGAGGGCAGACCATGGCGCAGGTGACCGCAACGCGACGCTCCCTTCGGGTCGTACGCTCCGACCTCCCCAACGATACGCACTTTTCATGACGTGTTCGAAGATTCTCGCGGACAACGAGTTTCGGCCGGGTCCGGTGGGCACCCGGAGTAGGGTGTGATCATGGCACTCACTCCGCAAGAACGTGAAGAGTTCCTGACCGAGGCACATATCGGTGCGCTCTCGGTCTCCGCGGGGCCCGACCGCGGGCCGCTGACCGTGCCGATCTGGTACGACTACACCCCGGGCGGGGAGGTCTGGCTGCTGACCGGGCCCACCTCGAAGAAGATGGGCCTGATCAAGGCCGCCGGGCGGTTCAGCCTGATGGTCGAACGCGTGGAACCGACCGTGCGGTATGTGACAGTGGAGGGTCCGGTCACCCGGATCGCCGAATCCACCGACGCGCTGCACGAGGCGATGGTGCGCCGCTACCTGCCGCCGGAGAACGTCCCGGGCTACCTGAAGTTCGCGGTGAGCCTCGGCGAACAGTCCGTCGTCTACATGCGCCCGGAGCACTGGCTGTCGGCGGACTTGGGAGACACGCGCGAGCTCTGAGCGGCACGCCGTAGGGGCGTGTCGGCATTGTCGAAAGAAGTCGGCTGCGCCGGGTAGTGCCGCTCGGTACCGTGTGCGCGGTGAGTAACTCGAGCGTGGGGGCGAGGGTGCTGGCGGTCCTCGGCGACCCGCGTCTGGGCGGGCTGCCCGCGACCGCGCGAGACGACGCCGTCACGGCCCTCCTGTCGGCATGGCTGGTCGGCGGATTGCTGCTGGACGCCTGGGCGCACACGAGCGTGCCCGAACCCGAACCGTTCTCGACACCGTGGCAGGCGGTGTCCTACACGGGATTCCTCGCGCTCGCGGGATGGGTGCTGCTGCTGGTGCGGCGCGGCCTCCGCGACGGTCTGCGCGGGGCCGCCGCCGTCCCGCTCGGATATCGCGCCACCGTGCCCGCGCTCATCGGCGTCGTCCTGGCGGTGGCGGGCGACCTGCTCTGGCATGCGGCCTTCCACGGCACCGCCGAGGCGGTGGACGTGCAGTTCGGTCCCGCCCACCTGGGCCTGGCGGCCTGCGCCTTCGTCCTGGTCACCACGCCGCTGCGGTCGGCGATGGCGCGCGGCGACATCGGGGCCGCGCCGCCGCTGCGGCTGCTGTGGCCCGCGCTGCTGGCCTGCGGGTGCGCCGCCGCGCTGGTCGTGCTGTTCCTCGGCTACGGCAATGCCGCCGCCTACTCGGCGGCACGGATCGTGGAGGTGCTGTCGCAGCCGGGCGGGCCGCAGGTGCGTGCGCTGGCCGCGGCCGTGGTGATCAGCACCGCCGTGCTGCTGCTGCCGTTGCTGTTCGCCGCCCGGCGCTGGCGGCTGCCGTTCGGGGCGGCGCTGCTGACGATGCTGCCCGCGGTGGCGATGTCCGGCGCCGAAACCGACGGCCACAACCTGAGCATCCTCATCGCCTTCGCCGTCGCGGCCGTCGGCGTGGACCTGCTGGTGCTGTGCCTGGACCCCGCCGCGGACCGCCCGTCCGCCTACCGCGGTTTCGCCACGGCCGCCGCCCTGTTCACCTGGGGGCTGTACATCGGCGTCGCCGCCGCCGCGGCAGGCCGCCTGCCCGATGTGGTCGAGCTGTGGACCGGCATACCGATAGCAGCAGCCCTGGTCGCCTGGCTCCTCGCCGTCCTCATGCTCCCGGCCCGCACCAACGCAACGCCCTGAACCCGCGCCGCCCGGGCAAATGGTCCATCGGCCACATGCGCCGGAGAGTGGTATATGGCGGACGGTCCACGTGTGGCGCAAGCCGGGTGCGTGATCCAGCGCGGCGGCACGGGCAACGAGGGCCCGGCCCGTGACCGGGCGGGCGGTCAGGCCCGGTACGTAGTGGGACGGCATCGCGGGATGGGTCCGTTGCACCGGGCGCGGAGGTGCCGTGAGTGCATTCACCACTCGGGTGAGAAGCGGGTGGCCGAGTACGGTGCGTGGCGGTGTGGGACTGCATGCCGGATCCATTGCGCTGGGTGCGAGCGTGCAACGGGTGCACACATTGCGGGGGGTGGGAACCGTGTGTTCGGCCCGCACATCGTTCGCGACCCGGGCACCGATGCGCCACAGATTGGTCGTCCTGCGTGCGGTGATCGGGTTCGAGCGGTGCGCGCGGCGTCAGTTGCCTGCCGGGTCGGGGCCGCCCGGGTTGCAGCGGGCCTGCACGGTGCCCTGGTAGTCCAGGGCGGGGCGCCAGGGCTCGAGGTTCCAGCTGGGCTTGTTCGGGGCGACCAGGCGAGCCCAGTCCCAATGGCATTTGAACTGGTCGTACATGCCGGGACTGTCGGCGTCGGGAGCGTGGGCCAGCACCTCGCCCCACGCGCGGTCCAGGGCCGCCGGGAAGGTGTCGGCGCGCCCGGCCGGAGTCGGGTACACGTGCAGGCGGCGGCCGTCGGGATCATCGGTCCACTCCGTGCGCTCGACCAGCGGGCTGTCGGCGAACTCGTCGACCGTCGGGGTCGCCGCGATCGCCCGAGCCGAGGTGGTGGCGGTCGGCTTCGTGGTGACGGGCGTGGTCGTCGTGGGCGCCGGACCCACCGCGACCGGCGCGGACTCGTCGGCGCTCCCGCAGCCCGCCGCCGCCAGCGCGCCCGCGAGCAGCAGCGCCCCGCCGATTGCCCTGACGCTGTGCCGCACTCGCAACTCCCTGACCGATCGTGGCTGTCTCCGCGAACGCCACGGTACCCGGCGGCCCCGGCGGCGGTGCAATTCGCTTGCCGCCGTGCCGGATGCGAGACAGGCCCGGGAGATCGACTTGGCGCCCAGCGGGGCCCGGCCACGTAGAGTAGGACGGGTGGCCGCACAGCTGACCAAGGGGCAAGTCGACCGCCTGAGGGTCGACGACATCGTCGTATCGGTCCGACACAGCGAGTCGGTGGATGTCGCGGCGCTACTGCTCAACTCGGCCGGACGCGTGCGCGGCGAGAACGACCTCATCTTCTACAACCAGCCCACGGGCCCCGGCATGCGCCTGGTCCCCGGTCAGTCGACGCTGGCGATCGGGCTGCGCGAGCTGCCGCCCGATATCGAGCACGTGCGGGTGGTCGTCGCGCTCGACGACCCCCAGCTGAACTTCCGCGACTTCGCGCCGCCGCAGGTCCGCATCGAGGACACCGCCGGAAATCCGGTGTACGAGTACGTGATCGACGGCCTGGGCCCGACCGCGACGGTGATCGCGTTGGATCTGGACCGGGCGGGCGCCGACTGGCAGCTGCGGGTGCAGGGCGAGGGCTTCCCCGGTGGCTTCCGCGACCTGGTCACCGCGCACGGCGTGCACCTGCGCGGCGCGGAACCCGAGCCCGCCTATATCGGCCCCGCCGTGCTGAATCCGGGCCAGGAGGTGGCGCTCAACGAGATCCGCAAGGGTGAGCTGACACTGGTGAAGATGGCGGTCGGCTGGGATCCGGTGAAGGTGCACGGCCCGCGCGGGCTGCGCGAGCTGGAGATCGATCTGGACGCCTCGGCGCTGCTGTTCGTGGGCCGCAGCATCCGCGATGTCGCCTTCCATCAGCAGTTGGCGTCCAAGGACGGCGCGGTGCGCCACTCCGGGGACAATATGACCGGCGAGGGCAAGGGCGACGACGAGGTGATCACCGTCGACCTGGCCCGCCTGTCGCAGGAGGTGTCGGCCGTGGTCTTCGTGGTCACCTCCTACGCCGGGCACACCTTCGAGCGAATCCGCAACGGCTACTGGCGCATGATCGACGGCACCAGCAACGCCGAACTGGCCCGCGGCAATCTGCGCGGCGGCGGCCCCCACACCGCCATGGTGGTGGCGAAGGTGCATCGCGAGGACGGCATCTGGCGACTGGCCTCGATCGGCGCGCCCATCCAGGCCGGGCATCCGGTGGAGGCGGTGCAACAGCTGCCGCCGTATCTGTAGACCGAGTGTGTGAGAGAGCCGACCTAGGGGCGAGATGACATCACCGGCTGTGAAATGTCTTGTCTGGGAAGTGGACAACACGCTGTGGGACGGTGTCGTCTGCGATTCGACGAGCGGGCCGCTGCGCCCGGACGCGCTGCGGGCGCTACGCGCGCTCGCACGCCGGGGCGTGGTGCACGCGGTGGCCAGCCGCGGCGAATGGGCCTGGACCACCGAGAAGTTACACCGGCACGGCCTCGACAGCGTCTTCGCCGCGGTCGAGGTCGGCTGGGGCCGCAAATCCGCCGCCATCCAGCGCATCGCCGCCAGGCTGCGGATCGACCTGGACGCGGTCGGCTACCTCGACGCCGAACCGCTCGAACGCAGCGAGGTCGGCCACGCCCTCCCGCAGGTCCGCTGCTACGCCGCCCGCCACACCGACATCCTCCCCGCCCTCCAGGAATTCCGCGCCCCCACCACCACCTCCCCACCCACCTCCCCCATGGGCTTCGCCCACATCACCCGCTGACCCCCACTTCCCGCACCCCCTGCACGTTCGCGCACCAGCTACAAGCACGCGCAGGGGGTGCGGGAACGAACAGGGGGTGCGGGAACCGAGAGTGCCCGCGGAATCAGGCTGTGTCGCGGCGGATTTCGACGATGGGGAGGACCAGGGCGGCGGGGGCGTCGGCGGGGACGACCGGATTGCGCGGGGGGACAGGGGGAATGCGTTCGTAGGGGCTGTGCTGTGGTGGGCGGGAATCGGTTTCGCCCTTGTTCGGCCACAGCGAGGCCGCGCGTTCGGCCTGGGCGGTGATGGTGAGCGACGGGTTGACGCCGAGGTTGGCCGAGACGGCGGCGCCGTCGACGACGCTGAGCGTCGGATAGCCGTAGACGCGGTGATAGGGGTCGAGCACGCCGTGTTCCGGATCGGCTCCGATCGGGGCGCCGCCGAGGAAATGCGCCGTGAGCGGGATGTTGAAGATCTCGCCCCAGCTGCCTCCCGCGGTCCCGCCGATCTTGTCGGCCACCCGGCGGGTGACGTCGTTACCGGCCGGAATCCAGGTCGGATTCGGTTGGCCGTGGCCCTGTTTGGAGGTGAGCTTGCGCCCGAACAGGCCCCGCTTGGTGTAGGTCGTGATCGAGTTGTCCAGGTGCTGCATCACCAGCGAGATGACGGTGCGCTCGCTCCAGTTGCGCACGCTCAGCATCGACACCAGCCGCAGCGGGTGGCGCAGCACCTCGAGCAGGAACCGCAGCCAGCGCGGAATGCGACCGCCGCCGTCGACCATCAGCGTCTGCAGCAGGCCCATCGCGTTGGAGCCCTTGCCGTAGCGCACCGGCTCGACATGGGTATCGGCGGTGGGATGGATGGAGGAGGTGATGGCGACGCCGCGGGTGAAGTCGCGGTCCGGATCGACCTTGCGGGTCGCCGCCCCGACGATCGACTCGGAATTGGTGCGCGTCAGCTCGCCCAGCCGCGGCGACAGCCCGGGCAGAATCCCCTTGTCGCGCATGGCGAACAGCAACTGCTGGGTGCCGCGGGTACCGGCGGCCAGCACCACCTGCCCGGCGGTGAACGACCGGGGCGATTTGCGGATCCAGGCGCCCGTGCGTTCGGTGTCGACCTGCCACGAGCCGCCGTTGAGCGGGCGCAGCGCGGTCACCGTCGTCATCGGGATCACCTGCGCCCCGGCCTGTTCCGCCAGATACAGGTAGTTCTTCACGAGCGTGTTCTTGGCGCCGTGGCGGCAGCCGGTCATGCATTCACCGCACTCGAGGCAGCCCGTGCGATCGGGGCCGACCCCGCCGAAATACGGATCGGGCACGGTCTTGCCGGGTTCGCCGAAGAACACCCCGACCGGTGTCTGCACGAACGTGTCGCCCACGCCCATATCGTCGGCGACCTGGCGGAAGACCTCGTCGGCCGGGGTCATGTGCGGATTGCGCACCACCCCCAGCATCTTGGTGGCCTGGGTGTAGTAGGGCGTGAGCTCGGCGCGCCAATCGGTGATGTCGCGCCACTGCGCGTCGTTGAAGAACGGGTCCGGCGGCACGTACAGCGTGTTGGCGTAGTTGAGCGAGCCGCCGCCCACGCCCGCGCCCCCGAGGATCAGCACATCGCGCAGCAGATGGATACGCTGGATGCCGTAGCAGCCCAGCTTCGGCGCCCACAGGAATTTGCGCAGATCCCAGCTGGTCTCGGGCAGCTGGTCGTCGGCGAATCGCCGTCCGGCCTCCAGCACCCCGACCCGGTAGCCCTTCTCCACCAGCCGCAGGGCGGTGACGCTGCCGCCGAACCCCGAGCCCACGATGAGGACGTCGAAATCGGTATCGGGCTCGGCCATGTGCAGCTCCTTGCTCGAGGTCGCCGGTGACGCCCGCAACATTACTCCCGAGTACGTGTAGCTGTGTCGCGCGGTACCTTGTAACCGGGGGAGCGATGCTCGCGTGTGCACGCGGTGCTCTCGATATGGCAGGGTGGGGGCATGGCCGCCACCACGCCCCGGGCGCGCGCCCGCGCCCGCACCATGGAAGACATCGTGCGCATCGGGCGCGAGCACCTCGCGGTGCACGGTGCCGCGGCGCTGTCGCTGCGGGCGGTGGCGCGCGATCTCGGCGTGGTCTCCTCGGCCGTGTACCGCTACGTCCGCAGCCGCGACGAACTGCTCACCCTGCTCGTCGTCGACGGCTACACCGAACTCGCCGACACCGTCGACGAGGCACTGGCGAGCGCCCCCGCCGACCCCGCGCAGCGGTTGCGGGTGGCCGGGCGCGCCGTGCGCGACTGGGCGCTGGCCGAACCGGCCCGCTACGGCCTGCTCTTCGGCACCCCCGTGCCCGGCTACGAGGCGCCCGCGGAACAGACGGTCGCACCGGGCACGCGCGTCATCGGGACCCTGCTGCGGGTGCTCGAAAGTGCCTATCGCGCGGACGTTCTCACCGCACCGGAACCGCTGCCGCCCGTATCCGACGCGCTGGCAGCGGATTTGGTGCGCATCCGCGGCGAATTCGATCTGGGCGTGCCCGATTGGGTACTGGTGCGCGGAATCTCGGTGTGGACGGGGCTGTTCGGGGCGGTGAGCTTCGAGGTGTTCGACATGTACGGTCCGCAGACCTTCGCCGATCGGGCCGAGATATTCGAGCGCCAACTCGACAGCCTGTGTGCGATGGTGGGATTGGGCGGCGCGCCCGGCGGGTAAACACGCAGTGGAATTGTGCATTCGTCGTGGTCATGGTGCAGGATATCCGCGGCCGTGGAGCAAGATCACAGCCCTGACGACGCGCATTCTCAGCTTCTCCACAGCACGGTGATGTGAAACTGTACGGCGAGATGAACGACGATACCGATCAGTTCCCGGTGGTGCCCGACCCGCGCCGCGGTGGTCGCCACGCCCGTCGAGCGGGGCGTGCGCAGCCGGATACCGCCGATCGGTCCGGTGAGCCGCCCGCGCACGCTCGGCGCGAGGAGCAGCAGAGCGGGATTCGTCGTGGGCGCGGCCAGGCGCCGGAATCGGGTCGCGGGGGTTCGCGCGGGGACGACGGCAGCAGGCGAGGCGGCGCGGCGGATTCGGGTGCACCGGCGCGCACGCGATCGGCGCCCGTCGATCCGCGACCACCGGCCCGTCGCAGCCGTGCCGAGGGCGATCGGCCCACCCGGGGTGGCGGTGCGGGGCGGGCCGACGATCGTTCCATCCGGGGCGGCGGTGCGGAGCGGGCCGAGGGGGAGCGCCCCGCCCGTCGCGGCCGTGGCGAGGGTATGGCCCCGGCTCGCCGGGGACGTGTGCGGGGCGCCGGATACCCGGTACTCGATGCCGCCGAGGAGGATTCGGAACCTCCCGCCCGGAAGGGCGCGACGCGGGGAAGGCGCGGCGAGCCGACCGACACCGCCGACAGTCCAACCGACCGGTACGTCCCCGCGACGGAGAACCGGCACACGCGCCGCGCGCAGCGGCGTCCGAGCAAGGCGGGCCGGGCGGCACGCATCGGCGGCCGGTTGCTGGCCGCCGCGACCGCCGTGGTCGTGGTGTCGGGCACGGGATTCGCCTACTACACCGAGCGCAGCCTCGATTCGGGCTTCACGCGATCCAACGCCATCAGCGCCGAGGATGCCGCGGCCCTCGACGGCGATATGAACCTGCTCCTCATCGGCCTGGACACCCGCAAGGACCAGAACGGCAACGACCTGCCCAAGCACATCCTCGACCAGCTGCACGCCGGAGACGGCACCGAGGGCGGCTACAACGCCAATTCGCTGATCCTGGTCCATATTCCGAAGGATCTGAAGAAGATCACCGCCTTCTCCATCCCGCGCGACGACTACGTCGCGGTCAGCGGGATCCCCGGCTACGACCACGCCAAGATCAAGGAGGCGTACGGGCTCAAGAAGGCCCACGTCGAGCAGAAACTCGAGAATCAGGGCGTGACGGACAAGGTCGAGCTGGAACGCAAGGGCCGCGAGGCCGGGCGCGAATCCATCGTGCAAACCGTCAAACAGCTGACCGGCGTGCCGATCAACCGCTTCGCCGAGGTCTCGCTCATCGGGTTCTACGACATCGCCAACATTCTCGGCGGCGTCGACGTGTGCCTGAAGGCACCGGTCGACGACGAGTACTACTCCGGGGCCGTATTCCCCGCCGGGCCACAGCATCTCGACGCCGCCAACGCGCTGTCGTTCGTGCGGCAGCGGCACGGCCTGCCCAACGGCGACCTGGACCGGACCCATCGGCAGCAGGCGTTCCTCACCTCGGTGGCCAAGCAGCTCAAGGATTCCGGCACCATGACCAACGTCGGCAAGCTGCAGCAGCTGATCCAGATGGCGCAGGACGACATCGTGCTGTCGCAGGGCTGGAACCTCATCGACTTCGCCCAGACCATGGGCAAGGCCGGGTCCATCCCGATCGAATTCCAGACCCTGCCGGTGAAGGCGTACGACAACATCAACGGCCAGGACGTCAACATCGTGGACCCGGCGCTGATCAAGAAGACCGTCCGTGCCGCATTCGGCATGCAGGCCCCGCAGCCCGCCGAGCCCACCACCACCCCGACCAGCACCGTGGACGTCGTCAACTCCGGCGGTCCGACCGGGATGGCGGCCAAGGTGTCGACGGCGTTGTCGGAGAAGGGATTCACCAAGGGCGAGATCGGCAACGCCGGCTACGGCGACGGCTCCAGTTCGGTGGTCTACTACGGCGCCGGTGCCGACGTCGACGCCACCCAGGCGGCCGATATGCTCGGCGGGCTGCCCACCGCGCCGTCGAGGTCCGTGCAGAGCGGGCGGGTGAAGATCGTGATCGGCAGCGATTTCACCATGCCCGACGAATTGTCCACCGGCACAACGTCGTCCGAGACTTCGGGTTCGGGATCGTCGTCGACGTCATCCGGCGGATCGACCACGAGCGGATCGGTCTCCGCGGCGGGCGATCCGCCCCCGGACGCCGGGAAGCCGATGACCACGAACATCGGGTCCGAAATCCCCTGCGTGAACTGAGTTCAGGGCTTCCGGCCCCGAATCGTATGCAGCAGATACGAACTCAGCGGTCGAGCGCGTACACGGCGGTACTCGATCAGGCGCCCACTCCGTGCCCCGTCACGGCGGTGGTGAACGCATCCCACTCGGCAGGGGAGAACAGCAGCGCCGGACCTGCCGGGTCCTTGGAATCGCGGACGCCGACCACACCGCTGGGAAGGAAGGCGACCTCCACGCAGTCGCGGCTCGCTGAACTGCGAGTGCTCTTGCGCCATACGGCGGCCGATAGGTCGGTGTTGTTGACATCGCTCACGAGAGGTACTCCTTGGCGACCCGGCGGATGAGATCCCTGCTCCGAGTCTCATCCAGTGCCGCATGTCGAATGGCCTGGTAAGCCTCATGGTATCGCTCGACGTCCTCTGCGTTCTCGAGATACAAGCTACCGGTGAAGTTCTCCAGGTAGACCACGGACGGTTCGATCGGCCGTCCTTTGCTGTCGTACGGGAAGTCGATAATGGTGAACAGGCCAATCGGATCACCGAGAGGAATGCCTGCTCGCAGTGGCAGGATGTGGAGCGAGACATTCGGCAATGTCGAAACGTTTGCGAGATGGCGCAACTGGGCCGCCATGACCTGGGGACCGCCGACCATTCGGTGCAGGACGGCCTCCAAGAGCACAACATCCAAGCGGGCAGGATTCCGTTTGCGCTTGATGAGGGCCTGGCGCTTCTGTTTCAAAGCCACACGCTGATCAATCTCTTCTGGCGTGTTGTCCGGATAGAAGCTGTGCAGCAGCGTCCTGGTATACGCGGGTGTTTGCAGAAGTCCGAGAATCACATCAGGGGCGTAGGAAGTCAGCTGTCGCGCAGCGGCTTCCAGCCCGATGTACACATCGAAATCCTTGGGGATCAGATCCCCGTACCGATGCCACCACGATTTGACCGACGCCTGCTGTGCCAGCCCGAGTATTCCGGCGGTCGTCATCTCGTCCGCGTCGTACAGCCTGCACAGTTCCCGGATTTCGATCAACCGGATCCGCTCCGCCTGCCCGGTTTCCAGCCGCTGCAGGCTGCTCGGGCTGCGTTCGACCAGGCGCGCGGCCTCGGCCAGGGTCAAGCCCGCCTGTTGTCTCAAGTCGCGCAGGTACCGTCCCAGTTGCCTGCGCGGAAGTGTGCTGCCGGTGTCCGGCATCGTCGTACCCCCACTCCGGTTCACGGTGATTCGCTGTCGAGACGACTGTTCCACGGTGGGCGTCGCGGTTCGATGGTTTGACGCGGAAAACCGCGGCAGCTCATCTGTTTTCCCAGCATAAAAACCGAGTTCCGTGACAAGGAATCCGTGGGAAATTCCTCCTGGTTTTTCCGATGATCGAATGTCCAAGAATGGGCGGGTGGCGGGGCGTCGAGAGCCACCCTCTACTATTTCCCGGTGACCGGATACGACGATGCGTTCGAGCACCTCGACACCTCGATCCTGCCGCTGCGGCAGCAGCGGATCCTGGCGACCATTCGCGACTGGGTGGTGCGGCACGGGTATCCGCCGAGCACGCGCGAGATCGGGGAGGCCGTGGGGCTGCGGTCCTCGTCGTCGGTGTCCAAACATCTGAAGGCGCTCGAGGACAAGGGATTCCTGCGGCGCAGCGACAGCATGTCGCGGCCGATCGATGTGCGGCTGTTCCTGCGGGCCGAGGCGCCCGCGGACCGCGACGAGGAGTCGGTGGCGGTACCGGTGGTCGGCGATATCGCCGCGGGCACCCCGATCCTCGCCGAGGAACACACCGACGACATCCTGACCCTGTCGCGCCAACTCGTCGGCCGCGGAACGGTTTTCGGCCTGCGCGTGCGCGGTGACTCGATGATCGACGCCGCCATCTGCGACGGCGACATCGTCGTGGTGCGCCGCCAGCACGAGGCGCATTCGGGCGAGATCGTCGCCGCCATGATCGACGAGGAGGCCACGGTGAAGGTCTACCGCCGCCGCGGCGGCCACGTCTACCTCGAGCCCCGCAACCCCGCTTACGAGGTCATCGACGGCGACCACGCCGTCGTCCTGGGCAAGGTCGTCTCGGTCATGCGCCGCGTCTGAACCGGAGCGCCGCGCGCCGATCACCGCCCGGGATTCGGGCGCGTGGCGGTCAGGAGGCGGAGTCGTCGGACTGGGGTTCGCGGGTGACCTGATCCGGTGACTTGTCCGGGCGCAGGCCGCGCCAGGACGGGTGGCGCAGGCGCCCGTCGCGGGTCCACTCGGTGAAGGCGACCTCGCCGACGAGCTCGGGGGAGACCCAGACCGCGTCGGGGACATCGGCTTTCACCGTCGGTGTGGTGCGGCGCAGGGGGCGCAGGTCGGCAGCGAGGTCGTCGAGCATGGCCGCGGTGAAGCCGGTGCCGACGCTGCCGGAATAGACGAGTTTCCCTGTGTCGTCGTGGATTGCGAGCAGCAGCGAGCCGATGCGACCGGCGAGGCGGCCGGTCCCGGGGCGCCAGCCGACGATCACCACCTCCTGCTCGCGGATGTTCTTCACCTTGGTCCACAGCTCGCTGCGGCGCCCGGGCAGGTACCGGCTGTCGAGCCGCTTGCAGACGATGCCCTCGAGCCCGTGCCGCCGCGATTCGGCGAGGGCCTCGGCGCCGGTGCCCGACAGCCGCGGCGGCACCTGCCAGTGCGGGCCGGTCAGCCCGAGCCTCTCGAGGAACTCGCGGCGTTGCTCATACGGCAGGTCGATCAGCGACCGGTCGCCGATGTGGAGCAGGTCGAAGATCATGTAGGTCACCGGGTCGGCCTCGGCGAGCGCCCGGATCCGGCCCTGGTTGCGCAGGTGCATGCGCGGCTGCAGCGCCTCGAAACTGGTGCGGCCCGCGGCGCCGACGGCCACGATCTCCCCGTCGACGACGAAGCGCGGGGTGGCGGGCGCCAGACCGGCCAGTTCCGGCCACGCCGCGGTGATGTCCTTGTCGTTGCGCGAGACCAGGCGCAGCGAGTCATCGATGTACCCGATGGCGCGGATGCCGTCGAACTTGGTCTCGCGGGCCCAGCGGCCGTCCTCGGCGGGCAGTGGACCCGCCGTGGCCAGCATCGCCGCGTACCGCGGCAACCGCGTCATACCCGCCTCGCCCATCCTCTCCCGGACACGGACGTTGCTGAAGACTTGCTCGATCATACTCGTCGGTCTGATTCGTGGCGGGCACCCCGGCCGCGACGCGCGTCCGCAGCGGGTCGCCAAACGGTAACTGCTGAATTAGAGTCCATGCAGGGGTGCAAGTGCCCGGTGCGGTGGAAATCGGCAACGGAGGTGCACGTGGCGGTACGGAATCGGATCGGAACGGCTCTCGCCGCAATGACTTTCGCGGTGCTGTCGACGGCGGTCGTGGCGGGCCCGGCGGCCGCCGACCCCGTCATCACCTCCGGCAGCCTGCTCGCCGACCCGCGGGCCGCCGACGGCTCCTACATCACCCGCGCCACGGTGCAGGACGACCGCAATATCCGGCTGTACGTCTACTCCAAGGCCATGGACAAGACCTTCCCCGTCGACGTGCAGCGCCCGCGCGACGCCTCCGTGCCGCGCCCGGTGCTGTACCTGCTCAACGGCGCCGGCGGCGGCGAGGACAGCGCCACCTGGGACCAGCGCGCGCCCGACACACTGCGGTTCCTGGCCGACAAGGACGTCAACGTGGTCCAGCCGGTGGGCGGCAAATGGAGCTACTACACCGACTGGCGCGCACCCGATCCGGTGCTGGGCGTGAACAAGTGGAAGACGTTCTTCACCGAGGAACTGCCGCCGCTGATCGACGGCGCGCTGGGCACCAACGGGCTCAATGCCATTGCGGGACTGTCCACCTCGGGCACCTCGGTGCTGCAGCTGCCCATCGCCAAACCGGGCCTGTACAAGTCGGTCGCGGCCTACAGCGGCTGCGCGCAGATCTCCGACCCCACCGGCTACACCTTCGTGAATCTGGCGGTCAACGTGTGGGGCGGCGGCAACACCGACAACATGTACGGACCGCAGAACGATCCGATGTGGGCCGAGAACGATCCGTACGTGCACGCGGACCAGCTGCGCGGGCTGAATCTGTTCATCTCCAGCGGATCCGGGCTGCCCGGGCAGTGGGACGGCCTCGACGGCCCCTACACCCTGCCCGGTGTGGGCGGCTGGGCCAATCAGCTCACCATCGGCGGCGTCATCGAGGCCGCGGTCAACTACTGCAGTCACAACATGCAGGCCAAGCTGAATTCGCTGGGCATTCCGGCGACCTACGATTTCCCGCCCACCGGCACGCACTCCTGGGGTTACTGGCACGACGCGCTGATCAAGTCGTGGCCGGTGCTGGCGGCGGGGCTGGAGTTGCCCGCCTGAGCGACAGGCGGGCAACCCTCAGCGGTCAGTCGCCGCAGTGCGTGCCGAACTCCTCGAAGACGTCGTCCTTGATGCGGCCGCCCCAGTCGATGCACTTACCTTCGGCCTCGACCTTGGCGAAGGCGTACTCGGTGAACGTGCGATCGTCGTTGATGACCACCGCGGAGTGATCCTTGGACTGCCGCACCGCCGCGCCCATCGAAATCGGCTCACCCGGCGTGTCCCGGATGGTGACCACGCAGTTGGTCCTGCCGTTGTAGGTGAGGTAGACCGTGCCGCCCCGCAGATCATGCTGGTCGACGACGGTGAACCCCTCGCCGCACTGGCCGCCATAGCTGGCCGCGGATGCGGTAGCAGGCAGGAACACCGCAAGACCGGCGGTGATCCCGAGTGCGGCGGCACCCGCGGCGATCGACTTCTTGGCGTTGATCAATGTTGAACCTTTTCCTCTTCCTGTGACATCGAGCGTTCGGGTAGTTACCCCGAACGCCGAGCGCCCAAACGCGGCTCGGCGAGGAGAGGTCAGGAGCCGGTCATCCCGGGCTCGACGGTCACCGGGCGGTCGCAGCTCGCGGGCGGATCGACCTGGGAGCACGGCGCGGGCAGCCGGGTGGGGACGTACCCCGCGGGCACGCCGCCGTTGCGGACGAGGGCGACGTAGGCGTCGACGGCGCCGGTCGCGGTGCGGGTCAGGGTGGGGTCGCTCTCGACGTCCACGGTGTACAGGCCGAAACGCGGTGCGTAACTTCCCCATTCGTAGTTGTCGGTGAGGCTCCAGTAGTTGTAGCCCATGACGTTCATGCCGTCGGCCCTGGCGCGCTGGATCCAGTAGAGGGTGTCGCGCAGATGGTCGGCGCGGCAGTAGGGGTGCTCGGGTGTGCTCTCGATCGGCGGATCGGTGTTCTTGCGGCAGTCGCCCTCGGTCCCGTTGTCGGTGGGCATCCCGCTCTCCACCACGTAGATCGGTTTGCCGTCGAGATACTCGTGGTAGTGCCGCAGGGCGTAGTAGATGCCCTCGGTTTGCTGCGGTAGCTCCCACATCTGCGGCGCGCCCGCCGAGGTGCCGGTCGCGGCGGTCTGCTCGTCGGGGCCGAAATAGTAGTCGACACCGAGGAAGTCGAGCTTGTCGCGCACCCGGTCGACGAAGCCGTGATTGACCTCGGCCTCCTTGCCGGACACGAATCCGACGTTGCTGGTGACCAGGGCGCCGGGCTGGTTGTTGTGGATGGTGTCGTAGATGTCGTTGTGCGCCTGGGCGAGTCGCTCCACCATGAGATCGGCCTCCTCGTTGGAGGAGACGGCGCCGATGCGGCGTTCGGAGCCGACATAGGCCAGGGGCTCGTTGATCGTCACCCACATCGGCTCGTATTTCGCGAAGCGGTTCACGACCTTTCGCGCGTTGGTCAGCCAGTCGCCGACCATGCGCTCGTCCAGCCAGCCGCCGCGGTCGGCGGCCCAGCCCGGATACACCCAGTGATCCAGGGTGATCATCGGCGTCATGCCGTAGGCGCGGATCCGCTCGACCATCTTGTCGTACTTGGCGAATGCCTGCTCGTCCCAGCCGTCGGGCCCGGGGCCGGGCTGCACGCGGGCCCATTCGATGCTCATCCGGAACACCCGCACGCCGAGGGCGGCGGCGTGTTTGATGTCGTCGTCGTAGAAATCGAGGAACCGCACCGAATCCTTGTACTTGTCGACCGCACCGGATTCGATGTAGCGCGTCCAATTACTGTCGGGCGCAGAGCCTTCGGACTGGAAGCCGGAGGCGGCCACGCCCCAGAGGAAATCGTCGCCGAGCTGCCACTCGTCGTGTCGCGGGGTCGCGGGGGCGGCCGCCACCAGCCCCGGTAGGAGCATCGTCGCTACCGCGGCGGCACATGCCGCCAACGCGTGCCGGCGAGTCGACTGTCGCATTCCAGCAAGCGTAGCTGGCCAATTGCTGAAATCCGTGGCGGCGGGCGGCGTGTCGGCCGCTCAGGGGTGGATTCAGGACGCGGTCGCCGCCAGCCCGGTACGCGCGCGACGGGCGAACAGCGCCGCGGCGACGGCGGCGGGCACGTTCATCAGCACGCCGTAGACCGCGGGCGGCACCGACATCGCCGAGTTGTGCAGCACCGACGTCGCCACGGCGATGGCCAGCGCACCGTTGTGGATCCCGATCTCCATGGCCGCCGCCACGGCCTGATCGGCGCCGATGCCGAACAGCCGCGACACGTAATAGCCCACCAGAATGCCGATCGTGGCCAGCAGCAGGCATACCGCCGCCAGCGCGCCGACATTGTCGGTGAGCGTGTCGAAGTCGCGGGCCACGGCCGCGAGTACCACCAGCGCCAGCACCACGACCGACAGCACCTTCACGCTGCCCTGCGCCCGCCGCGACCGGTCCGGGAACCGGCGGTGCACCCACATGCCGAGCGCCACCGGAATCAGCACGATCGCGAAGACCTGCGCGAACTTGTCCGGGCGCAGCCCGATTCCGGCATCGCCGTCGAGGAACAACACATACGACAGTCCGACCATCAGCGGCAGGGTGAACACCGCCAGCACCGAATTGACGGCGGTGAGCGTGATGTTCAGTGCCACATTGCCCCCGGCGATATGGCTGAACAGATTCGCCGACGGCCCACCGGGAGAGGCGGCCAGCAGCAGCATGCCCGCCGCCACCGCGCCGTCGAGCCCGAACAGGTAGATCAGGCCCAGGCAGATCGCGGGCAGCAGCAGCATCTGACAGGCGAGCGCCACCGCGGCCGCCTTCGGATAGCGCAGCACCCGGGCGAAATCGTCCACGGTCAGGGTGAGTCCGAGGCCGAACATCACCAGGGCCAGGGCGAGGGGCAGGACCACCGCGAACAACGAACCCACTGCGAACTCCTCATCTGCGCACCCGCCGGTTGTGCTGCCCGGCACCGGGTTCCGACACTAGTGAATCGGGTGCGGATGGGCGGGCGCGGGGGATACGCGAGCGATGACGCCGTCGATGTAGGCACGGAATAGTGCTGCCATGTCGACGTTTTCGGGGTCGAGCAGCCATTGCAGCTGCAGGCCGTCCATCATGGCGGTGACCTGGCGGGCCAGGGCCGCGGTGTCGGTCCCGGCGGCGACGGTGCCCGCGGTGACACCGTCGTCGAGCGCTCGCACCAGCCAGGCCCGCAGGCGGCGGTAGCGATCGACCGCCCAGCCGTGCGCCGGGTGGTCGGCGGTGATCGCCTCGCCGGTGACGACGGTGAACAGCTGGACCAGGCCGGGGACGTGGGCGTTGTAGGCGACGAGGGCGGCCAGCCGGTCGAGCGCGGCCGGGCCGCGCAGATCGTCGGGGGCGCCCAGGCGTTCGTAGTCCACGCGGTCGCGGTATTCGAGCACGGCCGTCAGCAGCGCGGCCTTGGTGGGGAAGTGGTGCAGCAGTCCGGGCTGCGACAGACCGCAGCGCTCGGCGATCTCGGCGATCGACGCGCCGCGGAAACCGTTGTCGGCGAACGTCTTCAGCGCGACGTCGAGAATCCGTTCCTTGCGGGCGGTGCCGCGCGGGCGCCCGGGAGTCGACATGCGCGGAGCCTATCACGGTCGGATAACGACCCCGACCGAGTGCTCGGTCAGGGCCGGGTCGATCGGGCCGCGCGGAATGCCGTACGGAACGGCCGTATTTCAGCGGGACACGGCCGGGCGATCGAGGGCGTAATCGGCGAGAACGGGTGCGCGGCGCATGAGCCTGTCGAACCGCGCCGGGCTCGACGGCCACACCTCGGGAATTCCGTTGCGGCCCAGGTACCAGCTGTGGCACCCGGCCGCCCACACCGTGCCCGGCATCGCCGCGCGCAGCCGCTCGTTGTAGGCCGCGGTGGCCGCGGCGGTGGGTTCGACGGTGGTGAACTCGCCGTCGCGCCAGGCCCGCAGCCACTCGACGATGCGACGGGACTGGGCCTCGGCCACCGCGGTGAGCGGATGGTTGGCGACCGGGCTGTGCGGGCCGATGAGCATGAACAGATTCGGGAACCCGGGCAGCATCATCGCCTCGAACGCGTGCGGTCCGTCGGCCCACACCTGGTCGAGGGTGCGGCCGCCGGTCCCGGTGATCGCCATCGGGCGCATATAGGCGTGCGAGTCGAAACCCGTTGCCAGCACCAGGATGTCGAGGTCGTGGTGGCGGCCGTCGGCGGTCACGACGCCGTGCGGGTCGATGCGGTCGACGGCCGCGGTGACCAGGTCGACGTCGGGGCGCTGCACGGCCGCGTAGAAGCCGTCGGACACCACCAGCCGCTTGCACATCGGTGGGTAGTCCGGGGTGAGGGCCCGCCGCAATTCGGGATCCCGCACCGTGCGCAGGTGGGCCGCGCAGACCGCGTTGATCACTTGCCGCACGGGGCCCGGGCGCACCAGCCCCCGCGAGAACAGCGCGAACGTCAGGGCGTTGAGCCGGTAGGACAGCGCGCTGAGCGCCGGCCAGCGTCGATACAGCGCCCGTGACAGCCGGGTGTAGGGCCGGTTGACGGTCGGCAGCACCCACTGCGCGCTGCGCTGGAACAGTACGACCCGCGGTACCCGCCCGGCGAGGGCGCGCACGAGCTGGGTGCCGGTCGAGCCGGTGCCGATCACCCCGATTCGCTTGCCGCGCAGGTCGATACCGTGATCCCAGCGGGAGGAGTGGAAGGCGGGCCCGGCGAAGTCGTCGAGACCGGGGATCTGCGGCAGTCGCGGGTGATGCAGGAATCCGGTGGCGCACACCACGAAGTCGAAACGCTCGCGCGCACCGGCGGCGGTGGTGAGATGCCATGCGCGGCCGTCGAATTCGGCGGCGGTGATCTCGCTGTGCCACCGGGTGTGCCGGTGCAGGCGGTGCGCGTGCGCGACCTCGGTGAGGTATCGGTTGATCTGCGGCCCGGTGGAATACAGCTGTGTCCAGTCCGGATTCTTGGCGAAGGTGAACTGGTAGTACCGCGACGGCACATCGCACACCAGCCCCGGATAGCTGTTGTCGCGCCAGGTGCCGCCGAATCCGGCGGCCTTCTCGAAGATGGTGAAGTCGTGAAAACCCGCGCGCCGCAGGAACACTCCCAGGCAGATGCCGGAGATGCCCGCGCCCACGATCGCGACGCGCGGCCGCCTGGATTCGGTGGGATTCATCGTCTGCTCCCGTCTCCCACCCCGATGCTAGACGGTAAGTCATTCAATGGACTCCATGTCCAGCGAAATGTTATCGTGTGCGCCACATCACAAGGTGTGAAGGATGCGCGATGCGAGCACTGCAGTACACCGGGCCGGAAACCGTTGAGGTCCGCGACGTTCCGGTTCCCGAGATCGGCCCGGCCGATCTGCTCCTGCGGGTCGGGGCCGCCGGGGTGTGCCATTCCGATCTGACATTGGTGAACTTCCCGATGCGGCTGCGCGAGGACCCGCTGACCCTCGGCCACGAATTCGCCGGGACCGTCGAGGCGGTCGGCAGCGGGGTGTCCGGGCGGGAGGTGGGCGAGCGCGGGGTGGTCTACCTGTTCTGGACGTGCGGAAGCTGCCGGGAATGCGTGAGCGGCAACGAGAACGTCTGCGTGGCCGCCGGGCGCGCGGCGTATCCGCCGTGCCCGGGCCTGGGCCCGGACGGCGGCATGGCCGAGTACGCGCGGATTCCGGCGAGCGCGTTCGTCCCGATCGGCGACCTGGACTTCCTGCAGGCCGCACCCGTCGCCGACGCCGCGCTCACGCCCTACCACGCCATCCGCGGCGCCCGCGAGCAGCTGCGGCCCGGCGCCACCGCGGTCGCCATCGGCATCGGCGGGCTCGGGCACGTGGCGGTGCAGATCCTGCGCGCGGTCAGCGGCGTACGCGTGATCGCGGTCGACGTCGAGCAGGACAAGCTGGCTCTCGCCGCGGCCTGCGGGGCCGATCTGGGCCTGCTCGCGGGTGCCGACACCGCGGCGGAGATCCTCGACCGTACCGGCGGCCGGGGCGCGGAGGCCGTCTTCGACTTCGTCGGCATCGACGCGACCGCGCGGCTCGCGGTGGAAACCGTGGCACCCAACGGTGCCTACCGGATGGTCGGAATCGGCGGCGGCGCACCGGAGATCACGGCGGGCCCGGCCGGTGGGCCCGGCTGGCCGTGGGGTGCTTCGGTCCGGAAATCGCTGGGCGGCACCCGATCGGATCTGATCGAGTCCCTCGCCCTCGCGCAATCCGGGCGGTTGCGCATCGAGGTGGAGCAATACAGCCTGGCCCAGGGCCCGGAGGCGTTCGCCCGGCTGGACAAGGGGCAGGTGCGCGGCCGCGCGGTACTCGTGCCCTGACCCGCCGGGTCAGTTCTCGGGCACGATCGTCGCGGGCCAACCCGGTGCCGCGGCTCGCGGCGCCGCGGGATCGTCGAAATGGATTGCGGCAGAGCCCGTCCCGCTGACCGCGGTGACGAGCTGGGCGGCGACGCGGGACAGTTTGACGTTGCGTTGATTCGATATGTGGCGCAGCATGTCGAACGCCTCGTCCCGGCTGCATCGGTGCTGCCCGATCAGGATTCCGATGGCCTGATCGATCACGGATCGGGAATTCAGTGCCGCGCGCAACTGCTCGGTGAGCTGTTCCTGGTGGGCGGCGGTCAGGGCCCAGCCCAGCAGCAGGCCGACGTGCTCGGCGACGAGCGCCAGCGTCCGGCGGCCCTCGTCGTCGAAGCCGTGGGGCCGGGCCGAGTACAGGCCGAGCGCGCCGAGCACCTCGTCGTTCGACAGGAGCGGGCACACCTCGGCGGAACGGATCCCGTGCCGCACCATCCGCTCCGGGTAGGCGCCCCAGCGCTGTTCGGTGCCGAGATCGGTCACCGAGACGGGCTGCCGTGACCGGACCGCCTCGCGCGCGGCCGCCATACCGTCCGCCCGGCGCGCCTCGTCGAGCAGCATGGCGTGGGCATCGCGCGAGCCGCCGACGGTGGTGTTCCCCTCGAGCAGGACGACACCGGCCAGCGGCCGCCGCGGAAGCATCTCGGAGATGATCTCGGCGATATTGCGCGGGAAGTCTTCGACCGGTTCGGGCGACAGCAACGCGGACGTCAGTGCCGACAGACCGGTCGCCAGTCGGTTGGTCATGGCACCGCCTCGGCTCGGAAGATATTGTGAATCAGCATAATCGGTACCCCTCCTCGAGGACTCGGCGGGAGAGGACGGGCAGCGGCACACTCTCGGCGAAGGCCCGGGCCCGCAGCAGCGTCAGCGCGGTGTCCGGATCGCAGCAACACTGCACGGCGACCACCCCCGCCGCCTGGTTCACATCGGTGAGGTAATCGGCGTCGTCGAACAGCGCACCCCGCAGGGACAGGTCGCCGGGCGCGGCATCGGTGCTCGACCCCGCCAGCAGAACGGTATTGGCCAGTACGTCGGCGACCCGGTCGGCGCCGGTGACGGCGTCGTCGGTCAGCACGGCACTGCGCGAGTACAGGCACAGCGCCCCCAGGCGCCGGGAGGCGGCCCGCAGCGGGACGGCCAGCACCGTGCGCACTCCGAGATCGGCCAGGGCTGCGCCCAATTCGGGCCAGAGCCGGGCGAAATCGCGGTCGTTGGCGAGCACCTGGTCCCGACCGGCGGCGATGTCGAGGGCGGGGCCCGTGCCGATCACGGTCTCGAGCTCGTGGACGGTCTGCGCGACCGCATCGGAGGTGGCGGTGAGCAGTTCCCGCTGCTCGTCGTCGTAGAGCACCACCGCGGCGCTGCGCACGCGCAGCTGATCGGCGACGGCCGCCATGAAGACCGGTCGCCGGGTCCCGCCGCCGGTGGCGCGCCATTTCTGCAGGCGGAGTGCGTAGAGCCGATGCAGCCGCGCGCAGGCGCGGTGGCGTGCCTCGATGGTGCGGTGCAGGGTGGCCATGCGCTGGCGGAACGGCCGCATCGAGGCAGGTGGGTGCTCCGCTTGCTCCTCGTGCCGCTCGGCGATGGCGGCGGCGTGGGCCGCGCGTTGTAATTCCAGGGCGTACAGCCGCAGCGCCTCGGCGATATCCTGGTGCTCGTCCGGTAACGACGACACCCGGCAAGCGTAACCCTGCCGCGGGCATCGGGCGCCGGTTGAGTCAGTTTCGTTGCGGCGCATCGGCGGACTGTGCCGATTCCTCCATCAACAGGACCACGCCGTCGCGGCTGCCGTCCAGGGGTGAGCAGACGACCGCGCACAGGATCGAGCGGCCGATGCGGTTGACGGCGGGCATCTCCACCGGGTCGGTGCGCCGCCGGGTCTTCAGGCACCGCCGGATGGGCTCCTGCAGCCGCTCGGTCGGCAGCCCGAAGTCGAGGGCGAGGAAGAACTGCTGATTCACCTCGTCGGACCGCAGCCCCCACAGCTCCTCGGCGCCGCGGTTCCAGCTGCGCACCCGCAGGTCGCCGTCGAGCACCACCACGCCCGCCGCGACGCTGGACAGAATGCCCTCGAGGAATGTGCGGGTCTCATCCAGCTCATCGGTGCGGATGCGCAGCTCCTCGTTCATGGTCTCGAGTTCCTCGTTGCCCGACTGCAGTTCCTCGTTGGTGGTTTCGAGTTCTTCGTTGGTGGATTGCAGTTCCTCGTAGGCGGTTTCGAGCTCCTCGCGCTTGACCTTGACCTCGAGCGACAGGCGGGTCGCGACGGTGGTATCGATGAAATTGACGACGACTCCGGCGTTCACGCCGTCCGCGGACCACAGCGGCTGGATGTGGACATCGAAGAACTGGTTGTCCTCGGGCCCCATGCGGCGCTCCACGGAGCCGATGCGGATATTGTGGTGCTCCGCGACGGCCTGTTCGATCAGCGACCGCAATTCGACCGGGCGGTAGGAGATTTCGAGATCGCTGAGGGGGCGCCCGATATCGTGCAGGGTCAGGCCGAACAGGGTGCGCAGCTGCGTGTTGGCGATCGTGACCCGGCCGTCGGTGTCGACGCCGAGCATCGCGAACGGCGCGTTCTCGAGGGCCAGTTCACCGACCTGCCGCCGCTTGACGAAGCCCTGCACCTCCTTGCCGAGACCGGCGTCGAGCCTCGGGAGGACGGGCGGATGCGGCGTGACGGTACGACCGCCGCGACAGCGGAAGATGCGTTGACGCATATTCGCCACGTCGAAGCGGTCACCGTCCGACAGCAGCATCTCGGCCTTGCCGAGGAACAGGAAGCCGCCCTCGCGCAGCGCGAAGTGATAGCGATCGAGGATCTGCGATTGCGCCTCCACGTTGAAATACATCAGGGTGTTGCGGCAGACCAGCAGATCCAGCCGGGATATGGGGGCATCGCGGGTGATGTCGTGGCGGCCGAAGATCACCCGGCGGCGCAGATCCGACCGGAAGAGGAATTTGTCCCCGTTGGGCTCGAAATACTTGGTGCGCAGTTCGTTCGACAGCGGTTCCAGGGCCTTGGCGGTGTACATGCCGGTCCGGGCGTCGCGTAACGCCTCCTCGTCGACATCGGTGCCGTAGATCTTGACGCGGCGGACGCATTCCTCGATGCCGAGTACCTCGGCGAACACGATGGCGAGCGAATACGCCTCCTCGCCGCTGGAACAACCGGCGCTCCAGATCCGGATCTCGTCGGCGGGATCGGTGCCGGTGACCAGCTCGGGGACGACCTCGCGTTGCAGATACTGCCAGGCGTCGATGTCGCGCAGAAAACTGGTGACATTGATGAGAATGGTGTTGAACAGGTGCCGGAACTCGTCCGCGTTGCTTTCCAGATAGTCGCGGTAGTCGTGGTAATCGGGGATCCGCACCTCGTGCATGCGTTTGCGGATCCGGCGAGCCAGGGACGACCGCTTGTAGCCGGTGAAGTCGAAGCCGCGGGAGTCGCGGATGAAGATCAGCAGATCCTCCACCGATCCCTCGCCCGCGGTGCCCTCCTCGAGGGCCGCGCTCCCGTCGGACTCCGTCACGAGCCGCTCACCCCGACCAGCCCTGCGATGACCTCGGCGATCTCGTGCAGCGGCAGGATGAAGTCCACCGCGCCGGTGCCGACCGCGGCCTCGGGCATGCCCTTGAACTCCGCGTCCTGCGGATCCTGCGCGATCACCGTGCCGCCCCGGGACTTGACGGCACCGACACCCATGGAGCCGTCCCTGCCGGACCCGGTCAGCACACACGCGATGGCGCGGGAACCGTAGGCCCCGGCCACGGACTCGAAGAGCAGATCGGCCGACGGGCGCACGAAATGGACCAGCTCGCTGCTGGACAACGAGAGCACGCCGCCGGACCCGACCAGCAGATGGTGATTGGGCGGCGCCACATAGACGACGCCGGCCTCGGCGCGCACATCGGCCTCGGCCAGTCGCACGGGCAGCTGGCAGCGCCGCGACAGCACGTCGGCGATGACGGTGTGATGGCGCGGATCGAGGTGCTGCACCACCAGGATCGGGACCGGAAAGTCGTGCGGGAAACCGCCGAGCACCCGGCTCAATGCGGTGATGCCTCCGGCGGACGAGGCGATCGCTACAATGCCGTAACTCTCGGCCGGTGGAACTCGGCTGGAGTCGTTCACGGCATCAGCCTAGCGCGCCGACGGCCGGTCTCGTGGTATGCCGGGGGCGCTCGAGCGGGGATCAGTGTGTCGGGTGCAGGTCGCTCGGGGGTTTGCCGTGGTGGCGGCGGAAGGCGGTGCTGAAGGCGAAAGGGTTGCGGTAACCCACTTTACGGGCGACCGTCGTGACCGTCTCGCCGTGCGCCAGCAGATCGGCGGCCAGGGTCATGCGGCGGCCGGTGAGGTAGGACAGCGGCGACTCGCCGAACAGCGCGGTGAACCGGCGATACAGGGTGGCGCGGGAGACCGCGGCGTGCGCGGCCAGGGAATCGGCGGTCCACGGGTGGCCCGGGCTGGAGTGGATCGCGTGCAGGATCCGGGCGACGATCGGATCCCGCAGTGCCGCATGCCATCCCGGCGAATCCGGCTCGGTGCCCGCGAGCCAGGCGCGCAGCGTGTGCGCGAGCAGCAGATCCAGCAGGCGATCGCGGACCGCCTGGCGGCCGGGGCCGAGGTGGTCGATCTCCTCGTCCAGGAGCGCCAGCGCGGCCGGTGAGGTACCGGAATCGGCTGTGACGCAGACGTATTCGGGCAGCGAGTCGAGCAGCCTGCGGCCCGCGATATCGATACTGCCGTAGGTTCCGGCGATGACGACCGCGCGCCCGCCGTGCCCCGCGACGGGTGCGCGCAGGGCCGTGCAGTGCGCGCCCGCGTGAATGCGGACCTGCGGCGGCGAGTCCGGCGCGTCGGCGAGCACGTGCGGCCCGGTGCCGCGGATCAGGGCGATATCCCCGGCGGTGAGTTCGGTGGTGTGGTGGTCACGAGTGAGCCAGGCGTGACCGTGCAGGACGGCGTAGAGCGTCAGCGGCGCCGCCTGATCGGCCAGCCAGGACCACGGCGCCTGGCGATCGGCGCGCCACAGCAGCGAGCCCTGCGCCCGAATCCCCTGCAGCATCTCCGCAAGCACGTCCACCGATACGACGCTACCGAGCCCCCTGAACCGAACACGAAGGTAGTCGAGCCCGCTACAGATGGCCGCGCCGGTCAAGCCCCTATTGACTCGAAGCATGAGATCGGAACGACAGATGGTCGGGGTGGTTGGGGGATGAGGAACGGGACGACGGTGGTGGTCGGGGGGACGGGGAAGACGGGGCGGCTGGTGGCGGCCGGGGTGCGGGAGCGTGGGGATGTGGTGCGCACGGCGGCGCGGGCCGGGGCGGACGTGCGGTTCGACTGGTTCGAATCCGCTACGTGGGCACAGGTTCTGGGTGGTGCTGGTGCCGTCTACCTGGTGACGCCGATGGATCCGGACTTCCCGGCCGAGCGGGTGGGGGAGTTCGTGACGGCTGCCGAGGCCGCGGGCGTGCGGCGCCTGGTGCTGCTGTCGGGCCTGAGTGCCGGATACGGGAGTGTGCCGATGGCGTCGCGCGAAACACCGGTGCGTGAGAGCGGGCTGGAGTGGACGATCCTGCGGCCCGGAGCGTTCGCGCAGAATTTCGACCCGGGCGAACGGACCGGTCGCGCACTCGCCGCCGGGGAACTCCGGCTGCCGGTGGCCCCGCGGACCCGCGTCGCCTACATCGACGTCCGTGACATCGCCGATGTCGCGATCGAGACGCTGACCGCCGACGGCCACAGCGGTCGCATCTACACGCTGACCGGTGCCCGCGCCGTCTCCTACACCGAGGCCGTCGCCCTGATCTCCGCGGCTACGGGAAAGCAGGCGCGCTTCACTCGAATCCCGTTGCCGGACTGGATCACCGAGCAACGCGCGGCAGGCATCCGGGAATCGGCGCTCGACTGGTCACTGGAAACCTTCGCCGCCCAGGAGCGCGGCGCCTACGCCCACCTCCACCCCGATGTCCACACCCTCCTGGGCCGCGCCCCCCGCCCCTTCACCGGGAGGTGAAGGTGGCGGCCGCGGGGAGGACTGTCGTCCAGGCCATGAGGGCGACCATGACGACGAAGAGTGCGGCGCGGGGGCGCACGATGGTCATGGCTTCGTCGGGTGGCTTGCCCCAGATGCCCGCCAGGGTGCTGCCGAGATACCACAGGACGATCGCCAGGACGGCGGCGTAGGGGATGAGGGTCCAGGTCCAACCCGCCACGGCCACAACACTTCCGATGACGAGGGCGGCGCCGACGCTCACTCGCGTGATCGACTCGGCGAACGAGGCGCGCAGGCCCAGCGCCCGCACCGAGGTCATGATCTCGTGCTCGGCGTCCTCGGGCAGATCCTCGGCGGTGTTGACCGAGAAGAGCCCGGTCAGTGTCAGGCCGAGGCCGAGAACGGCCAGCAGCGCGGGGATTTCGATGGGCCGATCATAGAGCCGCAGCACCACCAGCCCGGGGAAGACCATCGTGGCGACGTAGGTCCACGGGATCTGCCAGAACCCGGCGGACTTGAAATGCCAGGGCGGCAGCGAATACTGCAGCAGCAGGAAGGTGCCCAGCGGAACGATGAGCAGCAGATCGAGATGCCTTGTCGCCCAGGCGAGATAGAGGCCGCCGAGCAGGATGAAGGCGACCATGAGGTAGATCTCCCACGCCACGAACCGCACCCCGAGATCGCGCACCATGCGGGAGAACTTGGACTTGTACTCCATATCGACCCAGCGGTCGGCCAGGCAGTTGGCGACGTGCAGCACCTGGATGGCCACGGCGAGGATCAGCGCCGCGACCAGCATGG
Source organism: Nocardia wallacei (assembly GCF_029869545.1). GTDB lineage: Bacteria > Actinomycetota > Actinomycetes > Mycobacteriales > Mycobacteriaceae > Nocardia > Nocardia wallacei_A. Next base: position 73,620 of record NZ_JARWQD010000249.1, read on the forward strand.
GAACGTTCCATATCTCGGCGCCGGAGTGGGCGCTGAACAGCACATCGGCCACCATCACGGCCGCGGACATGGGCGCGATCTCGGGCCGGGTCAACCACAGCGCGTAGTTGACCCGGGTGCCCGGTGTCAGGGACCGGCCCTGCTCGCCAGGACCGGCCGTGAAGATGCGTTGTAGTCGACCCCGGTGGGTCGGACTCACGTCGTTGTGAGTGACAGTCGGCAATTGCTATCCGTTCCTCGAGAATTCGGGCCTGGCCACCTCGAGCACGCCGAGCAGCCAGGGAGTGTAGCGGTCGGGCTCGACCGTGAGCGCCGCGTGCAGTTCGGCGGGGTCGACCCACGCGCATTCGGAGACTTCGGCCGGATCCGGTTGCAGCACAGCGTCGCTGAGCGTGCCGACCAGCACGTGATCCCACTCGTTCTCCTCCTGGCTCTCGAGCGGGTCCAGCGCGCGATAGCGATAGACGCCGACCTCGGTCAGGGTGTCGGAGATCGTGCCGAGTTCCTCCTTCAGCCGGATCGTCGCCGCGCCGACCACGTCCTGTCCCGGGGCCGGATGTCCGCAGCACGCGTTCGACCACAGTCCGGGGAACCGCGTCTTGACCGCGGCGCGCCGCTGCAGCAGCACCCGCCCCGCCGGGTCGTACAGCAGCACCGAGAACGCGCGATGCAGCCGCCCGGGCCGATGATGGGCCCGTGCCACCGAACACGAACCGACCGCGAAGCCGTCCCCGTCGACCAGTTCGACGAGCAGCGCCTCGCGATCGGCCTCGAATTGTCCTGTGCCGGAGGCCATCAGGCGACTCTGTCGGCAACGATGAGCAGATACTGGAAGCTGCCCTCCCGGTAGGCGGTGAGGAACGGCTTCTCCACCCCGGTCGCCAGTTCCGAATGCGAGCGCAGCTCCCAGTACGGGATGGTGGCCGGGGTCAGGTCGACCACGCTCACCGGCACCAGTTTGTTCGCGGCCAGCGCCTTGAAGTACTCGCTGCGCGGGTGGATGTTGCAGGTGTAGTGGGCGTCGATCTGGCTCACCGCCGAGGACCGGCCGCCGATGACATCGTTGGAGCACCCGGTGATGCACACGTAGCGCCCGCCCGGCCGCAACAGCCTGGCGAACTCGGTGTAGAGCTCGAACAGGTCGACGTACATGGTGGTTTCGTTGGTCCAGATGCCGCGGATCGAGCCGGTGTCGAATCCGGTGTCGAGCATGTTGCGCAGGTGGAAGGCGACCCGGTCGGTGATCCCGCGCTGCTCGGCCTGCTCGTTGGCGAAGCCGACCTGATACTCCGAGATCGAGACGCCGTCGACCCGGCAGCCGAAGCGGGCGTGGGCCATGATGCTGGTCCCGCCGCGACCGGAGCCGGCGTCGACCAGCCGATCCTCGGCCGTCACCGGGCCGAATTGGTCCAGCAAATAGTCGGCCTGCGCGGTTTCCAGCCGATGCATTTCGGCGACGAGGCGCTCCTCGCGAGTCTCCTCCGGGCCCGTCAGGACCTGCGGGTCGTAATCCCCGATTCCGTAGTGGTGATGGTAGAGGCCGTCCACCTCACCGAGCCGGACATTGACGCGATCGTCGTTCGGATTGTTGTTCCAGTAATCGGCGACGGCTCGCTGGTATGGGGTTCGAAGTACATTGTCCGTTGCCGAGTCCAGCATTGACATGGTCGCCATCCTTTCGCACTGTTTTCATCGGCCGGGATTGCTTGTATTATGCGCGGGTACAGGGGTGTTGGCCAGGGAATTGGAGAATTCGATGACCATGAGTTCGGTATCGGAGTTCCGCCGCGTATTTGCGGTCGGTCCGGGTGAGGAGGGGCGAAAACTTTCGGTGCGGGAGTTTTTCCGGTTCGGCCTGGCCGTCCAGCGGATGGAGGTCGTTCCGCTGGGCATGGGGGTCATGGCCGCGTCGGTGGTGGTGAGCACCCATTCGTGGGGTGAGGTGTTCTCGTTACGGATGCTCGTCACCTTTGTCATGCTCACCGCCTATGTCTTGGTCACCAACGTCGTGAACTGCCTCGCCGACCGCTGGCTGGATATGGAATTCAAGTCGCGCCTGTCCCGCGCGGTGCACGAGCTCGGGGTGCGCCGGGTCCGGAGATTGATCCTGGAGCGGCTCGCCGCCATCGCCGTGTTCCTGATCTGGCTGGTGACCCTGACCGGTCACGTCGAGCTGCTGCTTCTCGTCGGTATCGGGGTCGTGCTGGCATTTCAGTATTCGCTGCCGCCGCTGCATTTGAAGGGCGCCGGAATATGGCAGGTTCCGACGGTGCTGGTGATGGTGACCTTCCTTCCCGGAATTGTTCTGCTGCGCACCTACGATCGTCCGATCGAATGGGCGGCCGTGCTGGCGATTCTCGGACTCGCGCTGACGGTCAATTCGGCATTCATCGTGAATGCGGCGGAGGATGTTCCGGAGGATACCGAACATTCCATCAATACCGCACCGTGTGCGCTCGGCCTGGCGGCCTCGTTCGTGCTCGGGCTGACCCAACTCGTGGTCGGTGCCGCCATTTTCGTCGCGGCGACGTTTCCGCTCGCCGGATTTTCCTGGACCTATATTCCGTATCTGGCGATGATCGGCGTCGGGGTGCGTTATTTCCTGCACTTGCTGACCGGTGTGCGCGGCAAGGAGTTGGCGGCGGCGATGGAGGTCGTGCGCGGCGCGAAATCCTGGGCGTTCGTGGCCATGCTGCTGGCCTGGGGGTCGGTGGTCCCCGCTGCGGCAGTGTTCGCGGCCCGGTGACAGCGGTCATGAGGCCGCCCGGGTGGTGCGGCGACGGGCCTGGGCGATACTGCGGCGGAAGAACGGCCGCATGAAATCCTCGGGGAGATTGGCCCAGCGCATCAGGAAGGTGGTGAGCGGGTCGACGGCGATATGCGCGCGGCCCCGCTCCAGCCCGCGCACCGCCGCCTCACCGACCTCGGCGGCGGGCATCGGATCGATGGAGCCGGTGATGGCCTTGGTCTCCGCCGGTTTGCGCAGGTTCTCCCGGACCAGACCCGGGGTGTCGGTATCGGCGGGATACAGCACCGACACCCGCACGCCCGCCGGTTCGGCCTCGTACCGCAGGCACAGCCCGAGCTGGCGGATGCTCGCCTTGGTCGGGGCGTAGGCTCCGTATCCCGGGATGCCGAGGAACGCCGAGGTCGAACTCAGCAGCAGCACATGGCCGGTGCCGCGGTCCAGCATCCCCGGGAGCACGGCGCGCACGGCGTTGACCGACCCGAGATAGTTGGCGTCGGACTGGATCTCGAACTCGTCGTCGGCCAGGTCCACGAACAGCCCCGGCAGGGTGAGACCGGCGCAGCAGGCCAGCACCGCGCAGTCGCCGTTGCGGGCCTCCAGCTCCTTGATCGCCGCGGTGAGCGCCGGACGATCGGTGACATCGGCGGCCGCATGGTCGGCCCCGAGGCGATTCGCGGTCTCCCGCAAGGGATCCGGGCGCCGGGCGATGATCGACACCCGGGCCCCGCGGCGGGCGCACGCGGCCGCCACGGCCGCCCCGATCCCCTCGGAGGCACCGGTGACGATGACGTGCTTTCCCGTCCAGTCCATGGTGCTCATTTCGGTGTGGCCAGCACGCCGAGGTGATCGCGCCAGCGCTGGTAGGCGGCCGCGGTGCCGTCCTGGGGCACCTCGTCGAAGGCCTGATCGATCAGCGCGGCGGCCTCGTCGAGGGTGCGGCCGGTGTAGGTGCGCACCGCCGCGTGGGTGTGCGGGATGGCGTTGTCGGCCTGCGTGCGGATCTTGGCGACCATGGCGGATCCGGCGGCCAGCGGCCGCCGGAACTGCGGCACCCGGGCCAGGATCGCCTCCAGGTCGGCGGTTTCCACACCGCCCGCGAACGTGGTCGCGATGCCGATTCCGCCCCACAGGTCGGCGTGCCGGCTCGCGTCGAACTCCTCGATCAGCTTCGCGACACCCTCCGGCGAGCCGCCGCTGACGAACCACAGCGCCCGCCCGATGCCCTGATCGGCCGCCCGCAGCAGCGGTGCGCGATCGCCCATCCAGCGGGGGTAGCGGGTGTCGACGTAATGCTGGCCGATGTACTTCTCGGTGCGGAAGAAGGCGTTGTAGAAGCCGTAGCCGTCGATCGCCAGCCAGCGGTAGGACGGATGCTTGGGCATCACCTTCCGCCAGAACGGCCTCGGGATCCGGCCCATCGCCAGCCCGACACCGACGTACATGGTCAGGTCGTGCTTGGCGGCGGGCCCGGCGATGAGGTCGTGGGCGCGGGTGCTGAACGGGGTGATCGAGTCGACCGCGGCCAAACCCGTTGCGGCGCCCTCGAATGCGAAGCCCTGGTACCGCTCGGGCAGCTGGTTGATGTGGGCGATCAGCTCGTCGTTGTTCTTACTGCGGACGGCGACGTCGATGCAGCTCGCCAGATTCGTGGCGACGCGCTCCAGTTCGGCCTTCGTCGCCGGGCTCGGCGCCTGGAAACCGGGTCTGCCCAGCGGGGGCACGTCGGTGCCGGTGCCCAGCAGCGCCGACCGGAGTGGTCCGATCATCGATGGCATGTGATCCTCGATTCTGTTGCGGCGGTGCGGGGTTCGGTCACGATGTCGCGGCCACGGGCTGCGGTGCGGCCGGTTCGGTCACGGTTACGGCGGTCGCGGCCGGTGCGCGGTTGCCGAGCCATTCGCGAATGTTGCGGTACCACCAGAAGATGCCGCGGGCGGCGCAGACGACCACGAGGGCGAAGAACAGCCCGAACGACACGTTCAGGGCCATGCAGACGCCGTACATGATGCCCACCGCCGCGCCGAAGGCGATCTGGTCGCGCTTCTTGAACGGCGTGGTGGCCGGGTCGGTGATCATGTAGTTGGAGTAGAGCACGAAGGCGATTCCGGTCATCGGCGCCAGCCCCGCGATGATCGAGATATCGCTGTCGAGCACGCCGCGCACCACCGCCTGCAGCACGAAGGCGCCGAGCCAGGCCATGATCAGCGGCGTCTTCTTGGTCAGCTTGGCGTTCAACATGGTTCCCGCCATCAGCAGCCCGAGCACCAGCAGCGCGTCGAGGGGTCCCGAGACGAACTCCAGGAAGTGGTACGGACCCACCACCGAGAAGAACGGGAACACCAGCAGCGCGACCACGATGCCGAAGTTCGACGGGTTCATGAAGTGCTTCATCTTGCCGTTGATCTTCGCCCGCAGCACCCATTTCGCGCCGACGGCGACGGTGATCCCGAACGCCACCGGCAGGAAGGTGTCACCGGCGTAGACCAGGAAGTTCAGCGCGAGGCCGGTGATGTGGGCGGGCATCAGGAACACCAGCAGCCCGCGCAGGCCGTTGCCCCGGTACGCGGCGGGGCGTCGATAGGCCCACGCCGCCAGCGTTTCCAGGAGCAGTTCGACCGCGTAGGCGGTGCCCGCGGCCAGGAACGGCCACAGCCACGGCTGCTCGAAACCGAGGAACAGGAAGCCCACGATGTTGAAGAAGGTGAGCGAGCCCGCGAAGTTGCGCAGGGCCAGATAGCGCGGGTCGCGGCCCTCCTTGTTCACGCCCAGCCACTTCTGGCGCCACGTCTTCTCCGCCGGGGCCTCCGGCGTGAGTGTCGCTGTGGCGGAGGATGATCCGTTGCCCGCTACGGCCGCGGATCCGTTGCCTTCGATACCGGTTGCTGGTTTGTCGTCGGCCGGACGGCCGTTTCCTTCGACACTCACTGGTGCACCTCCCGCGCATCCGAGTCGAGAATGAGAGTGTGCTGCCCCGGCTTCAGCGCGAGCTCCTGGGCGTGCGGTGCGCCGCGGTTGTCGCGCCACGTGATCCGCACCGGCAGTGCGGCATTCGGATCGACGTCGCCCAGCCCGAGGTGGATATCGGTGGACCGCTTGCCCGCGTGGCCGCTGCCGCCGTCGAGCTGCTGCAGGTGGGTCTTGCCGTCCGGGGTGGTGACGGTGACCTCCGCGCCGAGCGCGGGCGATCCGAGGATCGGCTTGCCCGCCAGGGTGGTGGCGCCGGGCGTCGCGGTGAGGGCCGGGGTCAGCAACCGCAGCGACAGCGACTTGCCTTGGCGCGGTGCGTCGTTGCGGTAGTAGACCGGCGCCTCCCACTGCCGGGCCACGGCGAAGCTGAGGGTCCCGGTGCCCGTCGGATCGCCCACCGCGACGCCGCGGGTGGGTGTGCGGTCGAAGATGTCGAGGGCGGGGGAGATGTTGATGAACCTGCCCTCGGCGTCCTGGGCGAAGAATCCGATCCGGTTGTTACCCGAAATGTCGGCCTTGCCGGTGAATTTCGGCCATGCCCACGGGTAGGGGCCGAAGTTGTCGTTCATCGTCGCCAGCTCCTGCACCTGCGGCCAGCGGGTGGTCTGGCCCTTGATCATGCCGTTGGTGTGCACGATCTGCGGTCGCCCGCTGTTGTCGAAGTCGGCGATCTTGGCGTCCCAGCCCCAGCCGTTCCAGGCGGTGCCGTTCTCGGTGGCCCGGTTCTCGAACGGGGCGATCCCCGAGGCCATCTTGGCCGCGGCGTCCTTCGGGTCGGCCGCGGTGTTGATGAACGCCTGGTTACCCTCGACCGTGCCCCAGCGCTGCGCGATATTGCTGACGAACAGGTCGGTGCGGCCGTCGCCGTTGAGGTCGGCGAAGTCCGCGCCCATGCCCTTGAACGAATCACGCCCGAGCACAAAGGACTTCGGGTCGGCCGGGCCGCGTTCGCCCTCGGCGAGCCCGAACTCGATGTGACCCGGCCTGGACTTGTTGACGAACATCCGGTCCATGCCCATGTCGTTGGCGACGAACAACTCCGGCAGCTGGTCGCCGGTGAGGTCCTGGGTCGCCGCGGCGAGCGTCCAGCCGCGGTCCTTGCCCTCCGGCAGCGCACCGACCACCTCGCGGTAGGTCGCGGTCGGCTCGGGACCGCCGGTGCTGCCCTGGAAGGTCAGAACATGGTCCTGGGCGCCGTTGGTGGCGTTGGAGAACGACTCGTTGAGCGTGAGGCTGTCCGTGCCGTTCGGGCCGATGAAATCGCCGTCGGGGAAGTAGTCGCCGAGGTAGATGTCGGTATTGCCGTCGCCGTCGAAGTCGGCGACGCTCGCGGCGAGGGTGAACCAGCGCGGGCCCTGGTAGCTGCCGTCCGGGGTGGCGGGCGGGGTCACCGTCTCGACCGGCCGGAAGGCGTTGTTGTCCAGCTTCTTCGCGCCCGGCTTGGGCAGATGGATGATCGGCGTGCGGCCGCCGTAGTAGACCATCAGGCCGATCCGGCCCGAGTGGTCGAAGTCGCCGGGCACGCATCCGGCCGGGATGGTCTCACCGTCGACCGGCAGCGGCCCGGCCTCGAGCACGAACGGCGCGTACCGGCTGGTGTCGCTGTCGGGGGTCGGGGTGACGATGACCTTGTCGGAGCGGGAATCGACCAGGCACAGGTCGTCGGCGCGTCCGTTGCCGTCGATATCGTTGATCGCGATGGCGGAGTTGACCGACGACATCCAGCCGTCGATGTGCTGATACCGCGGCTCGATGTGGCGGATCTTGTTCTCGGGCAAGCCCGGCGGCAGCGCGATCGGCATCGGCGTGAAGTGGAAGCCGCTGGCCACCCGGCCCTCGGCGCTGTACTCGTTCGGTGCGACCATGGCCGAGCGCGCCGGGACGAACAGCAGTGTCATCAGGGCCAGTGCTACCAACGGCACCAGCGCTTTTCGCAGTAGATTCGGCGGTAGCTTCACGAATGTTGCCCCTCTTGTTCGGTGAACCCGTCGAACACCGCACGCACGGTGTCCAACGCGTGGTCGAGCTGTTGTTCGGTGTGGCGGCAGTTGATGAAGAACCGCAGCCGGGCCTCGCCCGCCGGGACGACGGGATGGCCGATGGCGTTGGCCATCACGTCGTGTTCGAGCAGTTCCATCGACGCCCGCACGGCCGGTTCGTCGGCGCCGGTGATGATCGGGGTGATCGGCGTGCCCTGCCCGTTGCCGGTGTCGAAGCCGAGCTCACCCGCACGCCGGTAGAAGTACTCGGAGTTGTGCCGCAGTGCCGCAACGCGTTCCGGCTCGTCGTGCAGCACGGCCAGTGCCTCGAGCGCGGCGGCCGCGGCCGAGGGCGCGGGGGAGGCGGTGTACATGCTCAGGCCGGAGGCGGAGTATTTGAAGCCGTCGACCAGCTCCTTGTTGGCCGCCAGATATCCGCCGACGCTGCCGATTCCCTTGGACAGCGTGCCCATCCAGACATCGATCGCGTCGCCGGGCAGGTCGAAATGTTCGCGCACGCCGAGCCCGCGCTCGCCGAGGACGCCGAACGAATGCGCCTCGTCGATCATGATCGAACAGTTGTATTTCCTCGCCACCTCGATGATTTCGGGCAGCCGCACGATATCGCCGTCCATGCTGTACACGCCCTCGATGAGCACCATCGCCCGTTCGAAGCTGCGCCGCGACATCGACAGGATCGCCTCCAGCGACTCGGGGTCGTTGTGGCGGAACGTGACTCGCTTGCATCCGGCCCACTCGGTGCCCTGGATGATGCTGTTGTGGATCAGCGCATCGCACACGGCGATATCGCGCTTGCCGAGCAGAAACGCGACCGCGGCGGCATTGGTGAGAAATCCGCTGGCGGTGACGATCGCGGCGTCGGTGTCGTAGATGCGGGCGATCTCCGACTCCAGCTCCCCGTACAGCGGCAGCTCACCGGCGACCAGCCGCACCGCGGCCGCGGAGGTACCGTACTGTTCGATGGCCGCGACCGCCGCGGCGTGCACGCGCGGTTCGGCGGCCAGGTCGAGATAGCCGAAACTGCTGAAGTTCAACATATCCCGGCCCGCGAACCGGGTGACCGGGCCGCTGATCCCTTCGTGCGGCAGATAGTACGGGTTGATCACCCCGGCCCCGCGGGCCCAGGTGTCGAACCGCGCCCACTTCTCGGTGGCCTCGACCACGCCGGGGTGATCGCGGAAGGTGGTGTCGAGGGTCGGCCGCGCCGCCGGTGAGTCGGATGCCGCGGTGGCGGTCGCCGTGGCGGCGGACCCGTTGGCGTCGGGGTCGTGTTTGGACATCAGGGAGCGCGCCAGTGCGCGCGCGTCGGTCGTCATGGGCGATTCCTCACGCTGCGGTCGGTTCGGTCGTCGTTGCTTCTTCCTGTGCGATCTGGGCGGCGATCTTGGCGCCCAGGCCGCCGAGCGAGAGTCCGGCGCCGATCGAGAGCACCGACATCTTCACGCCGAGGCTCTTCACCACGCGGGCACCGAATTCCATGGCCATCAGCGAATCCAGGCCGAGCTCGCTGGTGGGGGTGTCCAGGTCCACGGTGTCGGCGTCGACACCGAGGACGGTCGCGAGCTGTTCGGCCAGCAGCCACGCCACCACCTCGCCGCGCTGCTCGCTGTCGATGGTGAGGATCTCGGTGCGCAGCCCGCCGGTGCCGCCGCCACCCGCCGCGGTGACCAGTTCGACGAATCGGGGTGCCTTCGCCGAGGAGCGGTGCGCGAGGGCCCATTGCGCCCAGTCGATATCGAGCACGGCGCACTGCGGCACGTCCAGCCGCAGGCATTCCCACAGCAGCACGGTGGCGAAATCCATGTCGAGCGAGCCGTATCCGGTCATCTCCGCGTACCGCGACACCGCCTGGGAGTCGGCCATCCCGCCGTCGCCGCGCATGAAACCCCAGTCCACCGAGACCGCGGGACGGCCCTGTGCGCGCCGCGTCCAGGCCAGCGCGTCGAGCACGGAATTGGCGGAGGCGTAACCCAATTGGGGCGACAGTCCCGCGATGCCGCTGGCGGAGGCGTAGAGCACGAACAGGTCGAGGTCGGCCCCGGCCTCGGTGGTGGCGCGGTCGAGGTTCAGCGCACCGGCGACCTTGGGTTCGAAGATCTCGCGCAGTGAGTCCACGGTGATCTCGGGGATCTCGGTGTTGTTTACCACGCCCGCGGCGTGGATGACACCGCGCAGCGGCGCCCCGCCCGACTGGATGTCGGCGATCAGCGCGGCCACCGCGTCGTAGTCGGCGACGTCGATGCGGGCCTCGCGCACCGCGACACCCTCGCGGGCGAACTGCGCCAGCTGCTCGCGGGCGGCGTCGGTGATGGCGCCGCGCCGCCCCGCCAGCACCAGGTTCCGGGCCCCGGCGCGCACCAGGTGCCGCGCGGTGGCCAGGCCGAAGGCGCCGAAGCCGCCGGTCACGAGATAGCTTGCGGCCGGGTCGATCTCGACCTCGCGGGGGATGTGGCGTACCGCGGGCCGCTCCTCGCGCAGATCCAGCACCACGCGGCCGATCTGCGCCGAGCGGGCCACCGTCTCGAATGCCTCGGGGAGGCGGTCGAGCCCGAAGACGGTGTTGGGCAGCGCCGTGTACTCGCCGTGGTACATCGCGTCCACCACCCGGCGGGCGGCGTGGCGGACCTGTTCGGGCCGCCGCGCGAGAATGCGGTCGATGTCGACGGCGAAGAACGACAGGTTGCGGTCGAACGGCCGCAGATCGATCGCGCCCGATCCGTAGATGTCGGCCTTGCCGATATCGACGATGCGCCCGAATTCGCCCGCGACCCGGAAGTTCTGCTGCAGGATCTCCCCGGGCGCGGAGCTGTAGACGACGTCGACGCCGGTGCCGCCGGTCAGGGCCAGCACCTCGTCGACGAAGCTGATGGATCGGGAGTTGAGCACCTCGTGCGCGCCGAGCGCCCGCACCCGGTCGCGCCGCTCGGCGGTGCCCGCCGTGGCGATGACCCGCGCGCCCATCCGCAGCGCGACCTGCACCGCCGCCATGCCCATGCCACCGGCCGCGCCGTGCACCAGCACCGTCTCGCCGGGGCGGACCCGGGCCAGCTCGCCGAGGCCGATCTCCGCGGTGAACAGTGGCATCACCGAGGTGCAGTGCATCGGGTCGAAGGTGCCCGGCGGGAAGATGTCCATCGGGGTGGTCGCGCCGGTGTCGGGGCGCAGCGTGACGTAACGGCGGACGATTCCCGGTGCGACGACCGAGATCTCGTCGCCGGGGGAGATGCCGGTGACCTCGCTGCCGACGCGTTCGACGACGCCGTACCCGTCCATGCCGATCTCGGTGCCGAAGAACGTGCCGTCGAGCTCGCGCTCGGTGAGCACGCCGAGCACCTTGAGGGTGTCCTTGTAGTTGAGTCCGACCGCCTGCATGCGGATCTCGATCTCGTCCGGGCCCGGCGCGACGCGGTCGGTGGTGCGCAGCGCCAACTCCGGCAGCAGGCGGGACCGTGGAATATCGAGGCGGAAGGAACGATTCGGGTCGGTGAGCGGTGCGGGGACGTCCCAGCGGGCGAGGTGGGAGCCGAGGGTGCGGCGCCAGCGGATCGTCCAGCACGCCCCGGCGCGCAGGGCGACCTCGTCGACGACGGTGTCGGCGTAGACCTGCTCGAGGATATCGGCGGCGGCGGATCCGGGTTCGGTGTCGACCAGCCGCCACTGGCCCGCGGGCAGTTCGTTGAGCAGTTCGCGCCGCCCGCCCGCGAGTGCCGCGTGCTCGGGCCGGGCGAACCGGTCGATGGGCAGGCACAGCGCGTTCTCGGTGACCACGACGGCGCGGACGTCGGCCGCGAGAGTGGTGTCGTCGGCCGCGTGCGGCTTCGAATCATCCAGGGACAGCAGTGCTTTCACCGCCCGCGCCACCTGTGCCAGGCCGTGCACGTTGTGCATGCCGTCCAGGTCGGTGCTCGCGACCACGACCAGCCGCAGCCGCTGGATGCCGGGCCGCGCGTGCGCGCCGCGCAGCAGGTCGAACAGCTGCTCGTCACCCAGGGCCGAGGCGTGATCGCCGACGGTGACGAGTTCACCGGTGCGGGTGCTGGCGATCTCCTTGGCGCGCTGGGAGATCTCGGCGCCCAGGTTGATCACGACCAGCGCCTCCTCCTCGGCGGGCAGCGCCGGCGGCGCGGATTCCGCGGTGTCGGACACGATTTCCCACACGGGTTCGTAATACAGCTCGTCGAGCTGGTCGGACAGGGATCGCGGCGGGGTGAGGGTGCGGAACTGCACGCCGGTCAGCGCCAGCGCGACATCGCCCGCGGCCGAGGCGATCCGGATATCGGCGCGCAGCGGGTCGCCGGGATCGCGGGTGACCACGACCACCGGGTGCTCCGGAATCGGGCCCGTCCACCGCACGCCCGCGATCGCGCCCGGGATCACCACGTCCGCGGCGCCCGCGCCGTGCCGGGCGGCGGTGGCGGCGTAGAGCGCGGCGAAACACTGCAGGGCCGCATCGATGACGGCCGGGTGCGCCAGGTGCCGGTGTCGGGCATCGGGCTCCGGCGAACCGATCTGGGCGACAACACCTTCCGGCCCGACCCACACCGTGCGCAGCAGCCGGAACTCGGGTCCGTAGCTCAGCCCGTGCTCGGTCATGCTGTCGTAGAGCGCGTCGGCCGGGACGCGGTCCGCCGCGGCGGGCGGCGTCACATCGACCGTGGTGGCGTCCACATCGGCCTCGATCAGGCGGCCGTAGGCATTGAGCGTCCAGTCCGCGGCGG
>NZ_JARWQD010000250.1 GCF_029869545.1 Nocardia wallacei
CGACACCGCGGAAGGTGTATCGCAGCTGCGCGAGAACCATTCGGGTCTGACCGATCATCTGAAAAAGCTCCAGGACGAGCGCGCGAAGTGGAAAGGGAAGGTCGACAAGGACGCCTTCGAGGCCAACGACAAGAGCAAGGAACTGTTCAACACGCTCACGGGCGTGTACAAGGAGTTGAAACAGCTTCTGGAGTGGAACTTCCCGAAGGTCGACAATCAAGCCCCGGATGCAGGCACTCTCAAACGAAGCAAAGACGGCAACGAGTTGTATTATGTCGCCGGGAAGAAGGATATGGAGGGGCTCGACTACCTCCCGGACAAGACATTTCCCATCGGTGAGGGTCACCCGCTTTTCAAGAAGAACAAGGATTCCGGAGAGTTCGAGCTGACTCCCGCGGCGGAACAGAAATACCTCGCGGCCATCGAGCTCGCGGCAGCGGGGTGGGACAAGGCCTACGCGGCGGCGGCAGAGTATATCCGGAAGAAGTCCGGCCACGTGGATAACTCGGACCCCGAAGGTGACGACGGCAAGAAGGGTAAGCCGACCGACGGCGGGGACAACAAGACGGCCAAGCAGGGCCAGCCGACCAACAATGGTGGCGATACGCCCAACAATGGTGGCGATACACCCAATAACGGTGGCGGCACGCCCAATACGCCCGTCAACACTCCCGAGACCCCGGACAACGGTGGCGATCCTCTGAAACCGGAGGATCTCGGCCTGGGGAACGAAACTCCCGAGGACGGTGCCTTCCAGCAGGTCGACGACCCGACGGCGTCGGGCGATCCGCTGGGCGGGGACACCGACGACGGGACCGGAACCGGCGGCACGGATCGCATTCAGCAGGCCATCGACGAGATCAAGGAATCGGCCACCGGGACTACCGAGGGTACCCAGCAGGCCGCCAACAATCAGGCCGCGAACCCGCTGGGGCCACTCGCTTCGGTGCTGGGTCCGGCCGCGGCGTCGATGGGCCTTCCGTTCCAGCAGATGTTGGGCGGCCAGCAGGGAATGGGTGGCCAGACGCGGCCCGAGAACGGCAGCGGGGGAAATGTCGAGAATGCGTTGTACCAGCCCGGGTCGTCGTCGTCCCCGATGCCCGGCGCGGACCTCGCACAGGCTTCCGCGGGCGGGGCGCCCACGGGCGCTGTGGCCGCGGCGGATTCGACACCGGCGCCCAATCCCAACCCCAATGCCATGGTGGACCTGAAGATGCAGGGCGTCGATCCGCAGCAGGTTCCCTCGGGGGTGGCCGAGGCATTGCAGAAGGCGATGCAGGTCCCCAACGGCAGCGATGCGAATGCGGCGTACGCCGGAATCGCGGCGCCCGATACACCGGAACATCCTTGGCCGAGGGTCGAGGACGGCCCGAAAACCGGCGATGTCGTGAAGTGGGGAGACCAGAGCGCCATGGTTGTCGTCGACGGCAACGGTCCCCGGATGATCTCCGGTCAGCGGCTGGTACCCATCGTCCAGGGCGAAGATTTCGAAGGGTTCTTCCGCCCGCCGAACGGTGCCCAGTCGGCTCAGACCTTGGGGTCCGCCAGCCCCGCCACCCCATCGACAGGCCCCGCGACCACCCAGCGCGTGTGACGGAGCCGATGGTCGCGGCCGCCGGGGACTACTTGACCGACGTGGTCGAGCGGTTGGGTCCAGCGTGCGACCCGGCGTCCGTGCGCGCCGGGCTGGAACGCGCCTGCGGCGGACAGCTGGTCGCGCACGGGCCGACAGGCGGACGCGCCAGTGGCCTGACCCTGTCCGGTATCCCGTTCGAGGTGAGCGCGGTCGGCGGGCAGGGGAGATACGCGCCCGTCGTTCGCTATCTCACCGAGGCCGCGACACAGGCGACGGAGTTCGCGGCACGTGTCGACGCTCAGCTCGCCGCGATCCGCGATCTGGCCGCCTCGCTGCCGAACGGTGACGAGACCGTGGCCGAGCTGTTCCGGTCCTTTATCGCGACGCTGTACCCGGAGCCCGCGAAAATCCCTGCGCGAGTGCGCTTTGCGACCTGGATCGGGGTCGTTCACGACGCGGCGGTGCCGCATCACATCGCCCGTCTCAAGGTGTACGGAAGCCCGTCGATCGTGCCGGGCGCATGGGACCGGCTCGCCGCGGGATGGCCCGGTTTCGCCGGATTGACGTCCGTCTCCGAGCACGACGAACTCTTCAAGTACGCCGTTGTCGCGGTCGAGGTGGACGCGCGCGGGGAAGTGAACCACAAGGTCTACCTGACGTCGCGAGACCGCGATCCCGCCGTGCCGATGAAGCTGGTCCGCCATTTCGGCGATCCGGCCTGGGAGGCCCTGTCCGAACTCGTTCGATGCGGCGCCGATCCGGCGCGCCTGCACGACTACGACTATTTCGTCTGCCGCTCCCGGAGTTCGGAGGCTGCCCCGTCCTTCGCGCTCTCCGTCGCGACCCGCCGAATCGACGATGTGACCCGGATCGTCGACGAACTCGCCGAACGGCATCACGGCACGACCGAGGCGGTGGACGCACTCGCACAGGCAGCGCGATCGCATGGGGCGCAATGGCGTTGGTCGGCACTGGGGCTCGGCGTCTCGGCCGAGCACGGCATCGACAAACTCAACGTCTACGGCACGCCCACTTGGTCCGACCGGCCTCGCGCGGAGGCCGCGCGCACGAGCGGCAGGTGAGCGTTGAGGTGCGTCACGCAGTGCGCGCGGCGCAGCTCGACCAGCCTGTCCAGCGCTGGTCCGTACAGGTGTTCCGCCACTGCCCCTTCGAGATCGGTGACGCCGTAAAGGTAAGGGCGACCGCCCAATTCGCAACAGCTCCGCAAGAGTTCGCCGAACGCTGCGCGTACGGCGGCGACGGCGGCCGGATCTCGATCGACCGAGGTGTAGACGCCCACCGCGATCGAGACCGGGGAGGTACCGACCGGTGCGAAGGCGAACGACGAGCCGGGGTGCGGGCGACGCACGATCAGTAGATAGACCATCGTCGGAATGTGCCGCAACGGCGGTCGTTGTCGCAGCGTCTCGACCGCCCCGAGCATCGGCGCGAGCTTCCCTGCCGGAACGACATAGTCGGACCACATGCGGCCACGGTCGGAATGCCGAGGCCCGTGGTCGGGTTCGGGATGGCCGTCGAACGGCAGGTCGGAAACGACCGAGCAGCCGTCGATATCGCATCGCCGCGGAGCGTGGCCGCGACTGCCGGTGACGGAGAAGATCCTGCCGCGGCGCATCGTCGCCCAGTGGACGTCGACGTCGTCGCGCCGCGCGATCTCCTCCGTGTGTTCGGCGAGGTCGGCCAGGCCGGTGTGACATGTTCTGTGCAGGTGGGTATCTCGGCGATACGGCACCGTGCGTAGCACCGCGCGCTCGATCAGGCCGACCGTGCCGAGTCCGCCGAGCGCGAACCGGAACAGCTCCGGGTGTTCGGTTCGTGAGCACCAGCGGCTGGTGCCGGTGCCGTCGATCAGCTGGATTCGCTCCACGTGATCGATCTGCATTCCGTGCCGGACGGAGTCGATCCCGATCCCGCCGACCGACAGCGTGCCGCCGACCGACATGTGCAGGTGGTTGGGTAGGACGGGAAACGATCTGCCGCGACGGTTCAGGTAGCGCTCCAGCCCGTACCAGCTCATCCCGGCGGGTGCCTCGAACAGGTCGGCACCGAGCTCCCGCACCTGTGGCGCAACGGCTTTCGGTGCGTAGGTGACCAGCAGCTCACCGTCGGTGACCGTCTGCCCGTCGCACGAATGCCCGGCGCCCCGCAGTGTCAGGGGGCGGCCGGAACCGAGCAGGGCGGCGGGAAACGCCGAGGGCGCCCGATGAACCACCCCCGGTGTGGCGCAACGTAATCCGCCGAAGTCGGTGTCGAACTCGTCGATGGGGGCCAGTGCACACCTCTCACACGTCGATCGCCAAGTCTTCCTGCTCCGTCTCCTCCGATTCCGTTGCGCCCGAATCGTTCTCCCGGCTCGTGGTGACGGCCGGGCGGGCGGCGGGATTGCGCATCCGAGAGGCCGCCGCGGTGACCGCGGGGCCGGTCGGTGCCGGGCTCGGCGGTGCCGGGGGGTTCGTGGCCGGGACCGCGGAGGCGGCGGGGGGAGCGGAGGCTGCCGGGGCTGCCGGGGCCGGTGCGGCACCCGGC
>NZ_JARWQD010000251.1 GCF_029869545.1 Nocardia wallacei
CGGGGTGCTGCGGGGGCGGGGGGTGGGGTGGTTCTGGGTGCCGCTGGGGGTGTTTGTGGGGGGGTGGGTGGGCGCTGTGGGGGGGGTGTTGGGGCGGGGGGGACCCACCACCACGGCCGTGGTCGACGCGGTGGCCGTCGACAATGTGGCGTTGTTCTTCCAGGGCACCATCCTGGTGGTGTCGATGCTCGGGCTGCTGCTGATGGCCGAGCGAGGCATCGAACCGCTGCTGCAGCGGGTCCGGCGCGAGGGCCCGGGCACGTGGAGCCGCGCCGCCGCCCAGGCCGCGGGCGCCACGGTCCCCGTCGACGCGTTCACCCCGCAGGCCGCCGCGATGCCCGGCAGCCCCGACGAGATCGCCGCCGCGCGCGCGGGCATCACCACCACCGAGGTGTTCCCGCTGGCCATGTTCGCCGTCGGCGGGCTGATGCTGTTCCCCGCCTCCAACGACCTGCTCACCATGTTCGTGGCGCTGGAGGTGCTGTCGCTGCCGCTGTATCTGCTGTGCGGGTTGGCGCGCCGGCGGCGGCTGCTGTCACAGGAGGCGGCGCTGAAGTACTTCCTGCTCGGCGCGTTCTCCTCGGCGTTTTTCCTCTACGGCATGGCGCTGCTGTACGGGTACGCGGGCACGGTGGGCTTCGCCGGGATCGCCGATGCGGTGGGCCGCGACACCGGCTCGAAAACCCTCGCGGTACTGGGCTTGGCGATGTTGGTGGTCGGACTGCTGTTCAAGATCGGTGCGGTGCCGTTCCAGTCCTGGGTGCCCGATGTGTATCAGGGCGCGCCGACTCCGGTGACCGCCTTCATGGCCGCGGGCACCAAGATCGCCGCGGTCGGTGCGCTGCTGCGCATCCTGCAGGTGGCGGTGCCCGGGCTGCGCGAGGACTGGCGGCCGATCCTGGCGGCGATCTCCATCGCCACCATGGTGGTCGGCGCGGTCATGGCGCTCACGCAGACCGATGTGAAGCGTGTGCTGGCGTATTCCTCGGTGGCGCATGCGGGATTCATCCTCACCGCGCTGGTGGCCGCCAACCCGTCGGGTGTCTCGTCGGTGCTGTTCTATCTGACCGCCTACGGCATCGGCACGATCGGCGCGTTCGCGGCGGTGACGCTGGTGCGCGACGAGGTCGGCAACGAGGCCACCGCGCTCTCGGCGTGGGCGGGCCTGGGCCGCCGGTCGCCGTGGCTGGCAACGATTTTCGCGCTGTTCCTGCTGTCGATGGCCGGAATTCCGCTCACCAGCGGCTTCGTCGGCAAGTTCGCGGTCTTCGAGGCCGCGGCCTCCGGCGGCGCCACTCCGCTGGTCATCGTCGGTGTCGTCGCCAGCGCCATCGCGGCCTTCTTCTACGTCCGCATCATCGTGCAGATGTTCTTCACCGATCCCCCCGAGGACGCCCCCCACATCGTCACCCCGCCCGTCACGACCGCGGTCATCACGGTCACCGCCGCGGCCACCTTGGTTCTCGGCATCCTCCCCCAGCCGTTGCTCGACATGGCAGACCGCGCAACGGTTTTCGTCCGCTGAGTACCGCCCGTGGGCCCCGGGGGGGGGGCCCCCGGGGCCCCCCCCCCCCCCCGCGGGGGCGCGCCCCCCCCCCCCGCCGGGCGCGGCCCGCACGAAAACGCGGACAGCCCCCCCCCCCCCCCCCCCGGCGGGGGGGG
>NZ_JARWQD010000252.1 GCF_029869545.1 Nocardia wallacei
CGGGCGCACAGCACGGTTTGGGTCACCCCCCCACCCCCCCTGCCCAACTGGAACCCCCCGGTGGCTAAGACGGCCCGGGGCAACTGGGCGTTGGCCCCCCGGGCCCGGCGGCCTTCGGCCGCGAGTGCGGCGGCGGCCCGCTCGATGGCGGGGCCGAGGCCGGGGGCCTGATCCTCGTAGCGGCGGTAGACGTCGATCAGCCGCTCGGGCGGCAGATACGGCGTCCCGGTCCCGCGCAACTCCTCGACGTGCGGCGAAAGGCGTCGTTGCAGAGCCGCGTAGGACCGCATCACCGCGTCCCAGCCCGGCGGGCGGTCGGGGGCGACGGCCACGCCGTGAAGGTCGAACAGCCCCCGGTCGGCCGGGCCGCGGCTCATGGTGGCGCCGCCGTCGGGAGTGATCAGCCAGCCGTTGTCCCGGTGTACCGCAAGGGGTTTCAGGACGCTACCGGGCGCCAGCCGATCCAGTGCCTGCAGCAGCGAGCCTTCATGCGCGAAGGCCCGCGCACACGCCTTCACCCACACCGGACCGGCATCGGTGGGCAGCAGCGCCAGCAGCGTCCAATCCCGCCGCCGCCGCTCCTCGCCCGCCCCGGTCACCGTGATCCCGTGCGCCGCAAGCTCATCCACGGCCCAGCCCACCATCGGCTCCAACGGCTGATCCGACATGGATACGGCTGTAGTCATTGGAGTCCCCCCGGTTTGTAGTCATTGGACTCTGCCCCACCCGCAACGCTACCTGAACCTGACCGGCCACTTCTCATTATTTTCCGGCATGTTTTCGGCCGGATTCCCGGCCAAAAACATGCCGGGAATAGGTGGCGGGGCCGTGCCGGGAGCTTGGGGCGGGCACGGGCGTAGCGCGGCCGCCCGTACAGGACGGGCGGCCGCTTGCTCATTCCCGGTCAGAAGCTGTGTTCCGGGGCCGGGAACACCCCGCGGCGGACCTCGTCGGCGTAGGTGGCCGCGGCGTTGCGGAGCTGGTCGCCGAGCTGGGCGAAGTGCTTGACGAACTTGGCGGTCTTGCCGCTGGTGTAGGCGGCCATGTCCTGCCAGACCAGCACCTGCGCGTCGCAGTCGACGCCGGCGCCGATGCCGACGGTCGGAATGGTCAGCTTGCGGGTGACCTGCCCGGCGAGCTCGGCCGGAACCATCTCCATCACCACCGCGAAGGCCCCCGCCTCCTGCACCGCGATGGCGTCGGCGATGAGCTGCTCCGCGCCGTCGCCGCGGCCCTGGACGCGGAATCCGCCGAGGGTGTTGACGCTCTGCGGGGTGAACCCGATATGCGCCATCACCGGGATCCCGGCGGCGGTCAGCCGCGCGATGTGCTCGGAAACCCGTTCGCCGCCTTCGAGTTTCACCGCGTGCGCGCCACCCTCCTTCATGAACCGGGTGGCCGAGGCGAGCGCCAGCTCGGGGGATGCCTCGTAGCTGCCGAACGGCAGGTCCGCGACCACCAGCGCGTGCGGCGCCCCGCGCACCACCCCGCGCACCAGCGGGACCAGCTCGTCGATGGTGATCGGCACGGTGGTGTCGTAGCCGTACACCACGTTCGCGGCCGAATCGCCGACCAGTAGCACCGGAATACCGGCTTCTTCGAACAGTGTGGCCGTCGAATAGTCGTAGGCGGTCAGCATCGACCACTTCTCTCCGGCGGCCTTCATCTGCTGCAGGTGCTGTACTCGCGTCTTCTTCCGAGAAGTTGTCGGTGCGGCACCGTAGGCAGCGGTTTCTCCGGACATCATCGTCCCTTTCGTCGTCTCCTCGAGGCCCGTGCGGGTCCCCGGGTTTTCGTGACTCGTCCACATCTGGACGTCTTCAGTGTGCCACCGCCCCGACACCCCGTTTAAGGCTCGCCGACCATGCAATTCGTCACACGGTGAGGTCTGGAAGGATTCGTCGCATGCCCTTGTCGCGTACCGGTCGTCTGACAGCCGTGCTGGCCCTGATCTGTGTGGCCGCCGGCTGCTCCACATCGACGAATGATCAGCCCGCCTCGCCGCCGGCGGGCTCGCCGTCGCCGGCCGGGCTGGAGCGGTTCTACACCCAGACTCCCGAGTGGAGCGGCTGTGAGGGCTTCGGCGACTCGTCGAGCCGGTTCCCCGAGGGCGCCCAGTGCGCCCGCGTCACCGTGCCGGTGGACTACGGCAAACCCGAGGGCGCCACCGCGCAGATCGCGATCTCCCGGATCAGGGCGACCGGACAGCGCATCGGCTCGCTGCTGTTCAATCCGGGCGGCCCCGGCCAGCCCGGCCTGTGGATGGCGCAGCAGGGGCAGGGCACCCCGCTCGCGGAGCGATTCGACCGGATCGGCTTCGATCCGCGTGGCCTCGGCGCGTCCACGCCGCTGATCGCCTGCCTGACCGGCGAGGAGTGGGACCGCGAGCGCGCCGAGCCGCCCGAGGACAACACGCCCGCGGGCATCGCCGAGGCGGAGGACGACAACAAGCAGTTCGCCGCCCGCTGCACCGAGCGCACGGGCAACGAGTTCCTCGCCCACGTCGGCACCCGCGAGGTGGTGCAGGACATGGACGTGATCCGGGCGGTACTGGGCGACGAGAAGCTCAACTACGTCGGCTACTCCTACGGCACCCGGCTCGGTTCGGCCTACGCCGAGAAGTTCCCGGACCGGGTGCGCGCGATGGTGCTCGACGGCGCCCTGGACCCCAACGCCGACCCGGTGACCGAATCGGTGCAGCAGGCGGCCGGATTCCAGCAGGCATTCAACGCCTACGCCGCCGACTGCGCGAGCACGCCGGAATGCCCGCTGGGCCCCGACCCCGCACAGGCGGTGACGCGGTTCCGCGAACTGGTCGGGCCGCTGTGGGACAGGCCCGCGACCACCGACGACGGCCGCGGCCTCACCTACGGCGACGCGATCACCGGCGTGCAGAACACCCTCTACGCCGACGACAGCTGGAATGTGCTCAGCGCCGGACTCGCCCAGCTGACCGCCGGAAAGGGCGACATCCTGCTGCGCCTGGCCGACCTGTACGACGGCCGCCGCAAGGACGGCACCTACGACAACTCCCAGGACTCGTTCATGGCGATCCACTGCGTCGACGATCCCGCGGTGAAGGACCGGGCGGTCGCCGACAAGCAGGACACCGAGTACCGCAAGGTTGCCCCGTTCCTCGACGACGGCCACGCCACCGGGCAGGCGCCGCTGGAGCTGTGCGCGTTCTGGCCGGTGCCCAACTCCAGCACCCCGCACCGGATCTCGGCGCCGGGCCTGCCGAAGACCGTCGTCGTCTCCACCACCCAGGATCCGGCCACCCCCTATCAGGCGGGGGTGAACCTGGCGCAGGAGCTGGGCGCGGCGCTGATCACCAACCGCGGCACCCGCCACACGGTGTTCCTGTCCGGCGGCGTGCCGTGCGTCGACGACGCCGCGTTCGCGTATTTGACGGATTTGACCGAGCCTGCGCCCGGCCTCACATGCGGTTAATTAGCTCCACAATGGCTATGTAACACGGATTTAACGCCGGGTGCTTACGCTCGCGCGTATGGATCGCCAGAAGGAATTCGTGCTGCGGACGCTCGAGGAGCGGGACATCCGCTTCGTACGACTCTGGTTCACCGACGTCCTGGGGTATCTGAAGTCGGTCGCGATTGCTCCCGCCGAGCTGGAGGGGGCGTTCGAGGAGGGCATCG
The DNA here is from genome assembly GCF_029869545.1 of Nocardia wallacei. Classification (GTDB taxonomy): domain Bacteria; phylum Actinomycetota; class Actinomycetes; order Mycobacteriales; family Mycobacteriaceae; genus Nocardia; species Nocardia wallacei_A. Next base: position 3,657 of record NZ_JARWQD010000252.1, read on the forward strand.
GTTTCGACGGCTCGGCCATCGAGGGCTTCGCGCGCGTCTCGGAGGCCGATATGGTCGCGCGGCCGGACCCGTCGACGTTCCAGGTGCTGCCGTGGTCGTCCAGCAAGGGCCACCAGCATTCGGCGCGGATGTTCTGCGATATCGCGATGCCCGACGGCTCGCCGTCGTGGGCCGATCCCCGGCACGTGCTGCGGCGGCAGCTGAACAAGGCGGGTGACCTGGGCTTCAGCTGCTACGTGCATCCGGAGATCGAATTCTTCCTGGTGAAGTCGGGCCTGGTGAACGGGAATCCGGTGCCGGTGGACAACGGCGGCTTCTTCGACCAGGCCGTGCACGACGAGGCGCCGAACTTCCGCCGCCACGCCATCGACGCGCTGGAGTCGATGGGCATCTCGGTGGAGTTCAGCCATCACGAGGGCGCGCCCGGCCAGCAGGAGATCGACCTGCGCTACGCCGACGCGCTGTCGATGGCCGACAACGTGATGACCTTCCGCTACCTCATCAAGGAGGTGGCGATCGACGAGGGCGTGCGGGCGTCGTTCATGCCCAAACCCTTTGCCGAGCACCCGGGTTCGGCGATGCACACGCATATGAGCCTGTTCGAGGGCGAGCAGAACGCCTTCGCCGATCCCGACGATCCGATCAACCTGTCGGAGACCGCGCGGGCGTTCATCGCGGGCATCCTCGAGCATGCCCACGAGATCAGCGCGGTCACCAACCAGTGGGTGAACTCCTACAAGCGGCTCATCCACGGCGGCGAGGCGCCGACGGCGGCCTCCTGGGGCCGCTCGAATCGCTCTGCGCTGGTTCGGGTTCCGATGTACACCCCGGACAAGCAGTCCTCGCGCCGGGTGGAGATCCGCAGCCCCGATTCGGCGTGCAACCCGTATCTGGCCTTCGCGGTGCTGCTGGCCGCGGGCCTGCGCGGTGTCGAGAAGGGGTACACGCTGCCGCCGGAGGCCGAGGACGACGTGTGGTCGCTGACCACCGCCGAACGCCGCGCCATGGGCTTCAAGGAACTGCCCGGCAGTCTGGACGAGGCGCTCAAGGCGATGGAGCGCTCGGAGCTGGTCGCCGAGACCCTCGGCGAGCACGTGTTCGACTTCTTCCTGCGCAACAAGCGCCGCGAATGGGCGGGCTACCGGGCTCAGATCACCCAGTACGAGCTCCAGGAGTACCTGGATCTGTAAGGCCCGCGGCACGAAGTGAGAACACTTTCTCCACTGCCCGGGAATCCGGGCACGGCGGCCGGGGCCGACCATGTAATTTGAGGGCATGGTACGGCCACCGACTGCCCGTCCCGCGGTTCCCGGTGCCGGTCGGCTCGGACTGCTCGAGCCGACGGCCGCCGATTCACTGCGAGAATTGGCCTGGGACAACGTCGACAGCATTCCCTTGCTGTGGGCGCTGTCGCGCGCACCCGACGCCGACCTCGCCCTGCTGACGCTCACGCGCCTGCGGGAGCGGCTCGGGTCGAGGTGGGCGGAACTCGACGCCGCGCTGCGCACCGAAATCTCTTTGCGCGGCAGACTGTTCGCGCTGATCGGCTCCTCCAGCGCCTTCGCCGATCACCTGGTGGCCGAGCCGGACACCTGGCAGCTGCTGCGCCGGGCGGACCTGCCCAAGCGCGACGAGCTGATCGCGGACCTGCTCGGCGTGGTGCAGGCCGTCCCCGAGGACGGGCCGAACGCGGGACCGCTGCTGTTCCGCGCGAAGCTCACCGGGCCGGAGGTTGTCGCGTTGCTGCGCAAGCGATATCGCGACGAACTGATGCAGCTGGCCGCCCACGACCTGGCCGCCACCGTGGAGGACGAGCCGGTGCTGCCGTATCAGCAGGTCGGTCGGCACCTCACCGATCTGGCCGATGCGGCGCTGACGGCCGCGCTGGCGGTGGCGGTCGCGCGGGTGTGCCCGGATCAGCCGGTGCCGGTGCGGCTGGCGGTGATCGCGATGGGCAAATGCGGTGCGCGCGAACTCAATTACGTCTCCGATGTGGATGTGGTGTTCGTCGCCGAACCCGCCGACACCACGGCCACGCGCCTGGCCGCCGAGCTGATGACGGTGGCCGGTAGCGCCTTCTTCGAGGTGGACGCCGCGCTGCGCCCCGAGGGCAAGGCGGGGGCGCTGGTGCGCACGCTGGAATCGCATGTGGCGTACTACAAGCGGTGGGCCAAGACGTGGGAGTTCCAGGCCCTGCTGAAGAACCGGCCCGCCACCGGCGACCTCGCACTGGGCGAGGAATACCGCGACGCGCTGATGCCCATGGTCTGGAATGCCTCCGAGCGCCCGGACTTCGTCGCCGAGGTCCAGACCATGCGCCGCCGCGTGGAGGATCTGGTGCCCGCGGATCTGCGCGAGCGGGAACTGAAGCTCGGCCACGGCAGCCTGCGCGACGTCGAGTTCGCCGTGCAGCTGCTGCAACTGGTGCACGGCAAGGCCGATGAGTCGCTGCACGTCCAGAGCACCGTGGAGGCGCTGACGGCGCTGGCCGCGGGCGGCTACGTGGGCCGCGACGACGCCGCGAACCTCACCGCCTCCTACGAATTCCTGCGCCTGCTCGAACACCGGCTGCAGCTGCAGCGGCTCAAGCGCACCCACACCCTGCCCGCGTCCGACGACGACGAGGGCATGCGCTGGCTGGCGCGCGCGGCACATATGCGGCCCGACGGCCGCCAGGACGCGGTCGGCGTCCTGCAGAGCGAGATCAAGCGCAACGCGATGCGGGTGCGGCGGCTGCACGCCAAGCTGTTCTACCGGCCGCTGCTGGAGTCGGTGGCCCGGCTCGACGCCGCCGCGCTGCGGCTGAGCCCGAAGGCGGCCGTGCGGCTGCTGGCCGCGCTCGGCTACGCCGCCCCGGAGAACGCCCTCGGCCATCTCAAGGCGCTCACCGGCGAGGTGGGCCGCAAGGGCCGCATCCAGGCGCTGCTGCTGCCGACCCTGCTGGAATGGCTGGGCGACACCCCGAACCCGGATCAGGGGCTGCTCGCGTACCGCCGGGTGTCGGAGGGGCTGGAGAGCCAGATCTGGTTCCTGCGCGAACTGCGCGACGAGGGCGCCATCGCGGAACGGCTGATGATCGTGCTCGGCTCCTCGGCCTACCTGCCGGACCTGCTGATCAACGCGCCGGAGACGATCCGGATGTTCGCCGACGGCCCCAACGGCCCACTGCTGTTGTCGCCCAAGCTCTACGACGTCCGCAACGGCATCCTCGCCGGTGCGGCCCGCTACGACGATCCCAAGCGCGCGATCACGACCGCCCGGTCGCTGCGCCGCCACGAACTGGCCCGCGTCGCCTCCGCCGACGTGCTCGGCATGCTCGATGTGCCGCGCGTGTGCCGCGCGCTGTCGTCGGTGTGGGTGGCGGTGCTCGAGGCCGCGCTGCTGGCGGTGATCCGCGCGAGCGAGGCCGAACTGGGTGGGCCCGCACCCGCGGATATCGCGGTGATCGGCATGGGCAGGCTCGGCGGCAAGGAGCTGGGCTACGGCTCCGACGCCGATGTGCTGTTCGTCTGCGACCCCCGGTCCGGCGCGGACGAGACCACGGCGGTGAAGTGGGCGATCGGCATCGCCGAGAAGGTGCAGCGCCTGCTCGGCGCGCCCAGCACCGATCCGCCGCTGCAGGTCGACGCGGGCCTGCGCCCGGAGGGCCGCAACGGGGCCCTGGTGCGCACCCTCGCCGCCTATCAGGCCTACTACCAGCAGTGGGCCCAGCCGTGGGAGGTGCAGGCGCTGCTGCGCGCACACCAGGTCGCGGGCGATCAGGACCTGGGTCTGCGATTCCTGCACATGATCGACAAGGTGCGCTATCCCGAGGGCGGGGTGTCGGCCGACGCGGTGCGCGAGATCCGCCGCATCAAGGCCCGGGTCGACTCCGAGCGCCTGCCGCGCGGCGCCAACCCCGCCACCCACACCAAGCTGGGCCGCGGCGGTCTGGCCGATATCGAATGGACCGTGCAGCTGCTGCAGTTGCGGCACGCGCACGAGGTGCCGGAGCTGCACAACACCTCGACGCTGGAGTCGCTGGACGCCATCGAGCGGGCCGGTCTACTGGACGCGGACGATGTGGAGCTGCTGCGGGACGCCTGGCTGACCGCCACCCGGGCCCGCAACGCGCTGGTACTGGTCCGGGGCAAGCCCGCCGACCAGCTGCCGGGGCCGGGACAGCTGCTGTCGGCGGTGGCCCGGGTAGCGGGCTGGCCGAACGACGACGGCAGCGAATTCCTGGATCACTACATGCGGGTGACCCGCCGCGCCAAAACCGTGGTGGAGCGAGTCTTCGGAGGCTAGCCGCGAGTCGGGACCATGCGAGTGGTGCGGGAATTGGGGGTTGCGGTGGGGTGGATTGTGGTGTGGGGCAAGGCATAAAGGTGTTGCGGGAACATTGGTGGGGAGGTATCGGTTGAACCGCGTGCATGTGGGTTTGCGGATTCATCCTATGATTTAGGGGTGGGTTCGGTGGGGCCGATGCCGGTCGGGCGTGTGCGAATCCGGTGGGATAATTCCGACCGGAGGGTTTGTTCTGGTTGGTTGTGGTGGGACGGGAACCGTCGGGAGGATGAGGATGGCGAGGGTGTTCGTGGACGGGCGGCGCGCCCACCTGCGTGGATGCCGGGGGTGGTGACGTGTCCGAACTGAACTCTGCCGTCACCGGGTACCGAAGAACCTATCGGGATGCGGCCGTCTCGCCCGCCCGCGCGGTGCGAGTTCCGCTGATCGTGGTGCTACTGCTGGTCGGTGTCGTGCTGGTGTATGCCGCCGATCGGGCCTCGCGGGTCGGGGTCAACCACAGCTGGTTCGTCGCGGTGTCGCTGGCGGGGTTGTTCGTGGCCCGCGGGCTGCATCTGCGGCGGCCGATCACGCTGCCCCATTTCGCGGTGGCGCTGCTCGTGCTCGGCGTCTCCAATATCGCCTACCACAACGGGCATTCGGCCATCGGATTCGTGAGCCTGGCCGCGACGGGATTCATCCTGATGCTGCCCGTGTCCTCACGTCCGCAGCCGGACCAGCAGTACCGGGTCGCCGCGCTGGTCGACCGGACCGGTGGCGATCCGCTGGCGCCGTTCGCCCTGCACTCGGCGAAGTCCTACTACTTCAACGCGAATTCGACCGCGGCCCTCGGCTATCGGGCCCGCTTCGGCATCGCGGTGGTGGCCGGTGACCCGGTCGGCAATCGGGCCGACTTCGCCGCCCTGATCCGCGAGTTCTCCGAGTTCGCGATGAACCACGGCTGGCGCGTCGCGGTCCTCGGCGCCAGCCCGGAGCTGACCGAACTGTGGCGCGGCTGCGCGGCGGAACACCATGGGCTGCGGGCGATTCCGATCGGCCGGGACGTGGTGATCGACGTCGCCCGGTTCGACATGGTGGGCCGCAAGTACCGCAATCTGCGCCAGGGCGTCAGCCGCACCCGCAATTTCGGGGTGACCACCGAGATCGTCAAGGAGGTCGAGCTGGACGCGCGCACGCGCGGCACCCTGTTCGACATCGTCGACGAATGGGGCAAGGGCCGTCAGACGCGCGGGTTCTCGATGATCCTCGATCACCTGCTCGACGGCCGCCACCCCGGCATGCTGGTGGTCATCGCGCGCGATGCGGACGGCCGGGTGGTCGGCTTCCAGCGCTACGGCGAATCCAACCACGGCACCGAACTGAGCCTGGACGTGCCGTGGCGCCGCAAAGATGCCCCCAACGGCCTGGACGAGCGCATGATCGTGGACCTGGTCGAGTACGGCAAAGACAAAGGCGTGCAGCGCATCTCGCTGGCCTTCGCGGCATTCCCGGAGCTGTTCGCCGACAAGCAGCGGACCCGCTCGCTGCAGGCGATCTACCTGGCCGCCCGCACGCTGGACCCGCTGATCCGCCTGGAATCGCTGTACCGCTTCCTGCGCAAGTTCAACTCCTTCGGCGACCAGCGCTTCGTCCTGATCCGCTGGCGCGAGATCGCCTTCACCGCCGCGGCCCTGCTCACCCTCGAGTTCGTCCCCCACCGCAACCAGGACTGAGGTGGCGCCCGAGTTGCGGCCGACGGTGAAATCCTGTCACGTGGAAGGGATTACACCGGAGGAAGGAACAGGATGGGCATTCGCTACCAGGTCGTCATCGATACCCCGGACCCGAACGAGCTGGCCCGGTTCTGGGCGCAGGCGCTCGGCTACGAGATCGAGAACCACACCCCGCTGCTGCGCCGGATGATCGACTCGGGCGAGATCGCCGCCGATCGCGTCGTCCGCGACGGAGATCGGCTGTACTGGCTGGATTTCTCCGCCATCCGGGATCCGCAGGCACCGGTCGACGAGACGACCGGCATCGCGGACGGCGACCGCATCGTGTTCCAGCTGGTGCCCGAGCCCAAGACGGCCAAGAACCGGCTGCACCTGGATGTCGAGGTCGGTCCCGAGCGGCGGGCGACCGAGGTGATCCGCCTGGAAACCCTGGGCGCGACGCGGCTCTACGACGGCGACCTCGGCGGCGAATGGACCACCATGGCCGACCCGCACGGCAACGAATTCTGCGTCCAGTAGCGGACAACCGCAGCCGGAACCGGGCCTTGACTTCCGGCATTCCGGACCGGAGAGTACCCAGGTGCTCGAAGACACCGACGTCTCCCGGACCACCCTGCGCAAGGTCGGCCTGCGCCTGGTGCCGTTCCTCGGACTGCTGTATTTCGTCAACTACCTGGACCGGGTGAATATCGGTTTCGCCGGGCCGAGCGGCATGAAGACCGAGCTGGGGATGTCGGAGACCGTCTTCGGTTTCGCCTCCGGCATCTTCTTCCTCGGATATCTGGTGCTCGAGGTGCCGAGCAATCTGGCGCTGCATCGTTTCGGCGCGCGGCGCTGGATCGCCCGGATCATGCTCAGCTGGGGCGTGGTCGCCACGGCGATGGCCTTCGTGCCCAACCCGACGGTGCTGGTCGTGCTGCGATTCGTGCTCGGTGTCGCCGAGGCGGGCTTCTTCCCGGGGATCCTGCTGTATCTGACCTACTGGTTCCCGCAGCGCTATCGGGCGCGGGTGGTGGCGCTGTTCATGACCGCGGTGCCGATCTCGACCGCGCTGGGCGCCACGCTGTCGAGCCTGATCATCCAGTACGGCGACGGGGTGTTCGGGTTGTCCGGCTGGCGGTTCATGTTCCTGGTGGAGGGGCTGCCCGCACTGCTGCTGGCGGTCATGACCTGGTTCTATCTGACCGACCGGCCCGAGCGGGCGAGCTGGCTGGCACCGGCCGAACGCGAGTGGCTGGCCACCGAGCTGGCGCGCGAACAGGAGGAACTGGCCCAGGCCGAGCACTGGACGGTCCGCAAGGCGCTGACCCATCCGCGCATCCTCGGGCTCGCCGCCATCTACGGCGGCATCGCCTACGGGCTGTACGCGCTCGGCTTCTTCCTGCCCACCATCGTCGCCGGATTCCAGGAGCAGTACGGGACGCACTATTCGGTGGTGCAGCGCGGGCTGATCACGGCGGTGCCGTATGTGATCGGCGCGGTAGCGATGGTGTGGTGGGGCCGCCACGGCGACCGCACGGGGGAGCGGCGCTGGCACGTGGCGCTGCCCGCGATCCTCGGCGGCCTGGCGATTCCCGTCGCGCTGTATCTGGGCAATCCGTTCGCGGCGATGACCGCGGTCACGGTGTGCGCGGTCGGGGTGATGGCCGCGCTGCCCACGTTCTGGGCGCTGCCCAGCACCTTCCTGTCCGGCGCGGCGGCGGCCGGCGGCATCGCGCTGATCAACTCCCTCGGCAATGTCAGCGGTTTCGCGGCGCCGTACATCACCGGCTGGCTGAAGGACCTGACCGGGACGCAGCGCGCGGGACTGTGGGTGGTCGGGGTGTACATGGTGGTCGCGGGGGTGGCCACGCTCGCCCTGCGCCCGCGGCGGGTCGCGGAATAGGTCGCATCGCGGCCGCCGCGCGGCTCGGCTCGGTTGATCGCACCGGCGTCCGGCCGAGACGGGACCTCGGGCGATCTCGCGACAACCGTTGCGCCGGTGGTGGTCCGTGCGATTACGATGTGTGCGCTCGGAGACGGGGGGCCGCTGTCGCGGATCCGGATCGTCGTGGGATCCGGGTCGGTGACATCGGAAATCGGGGAGGCGAGACAACTTGATACGACTTGTACGGCCGCGGCTCGCGGTGGCCGCGCTGCTGGTCCTGGGCGTGGCACTGGCCGGATGCGGTGACGAGCCGAAAGGCACTGCGGTGCAACAGGTCGCCGCCGAGGCGGGCGATCCGTGGGCGGTGGCCGGTGCGGCCCAGAGCGGCGGGCCCAGCGGGCCGCGCGCGGGCGCGCCGGACGCACCCCTGCGGGCGGAGAACGGCGACGGCGGCGAGATGGACCGGCTGGCCCTCAATACGCTGTCGGATCTGCAGGAGTACTGGGGCGCCGAGTATCCCAAGTTCTTCAAGGGCGCCTTCAAGCCGGTGGACCGCTTCCTCTCGTGGGATGCGCGCGCTCCGGAGGAGCAGGCGGTCACCTTCTGCAAGTCGTCGACCCACAAGATGGTCAACGCCGCCTACTGCAAGCTGGACAAGACCATCGGCTGGGATCGGGGCAGGCTGCTGCCGCTGGTCGCGGACAAATACGGCACGATGGCGGTGGTGATGGTGCTCGCCCACGAGTACGGTCACGCGCTGCAGGATCAGGCCCGCCTCAACGGGTTCCTCACCCCCGGCATCGTGCTGGAACAGCAGGCCGACTGCTTCGCCGGAGTGTTTCTGCGGCACGTGGCCGAGGGCGATTCGGCGCACTTCACCCTCAACACCACCGACGGTCTCAACGGCGTGCTGGGCGCGGCGGTCGCGGTCCGCGACCGGGATCCCGACAACCCGCGCAACGTGCACGGGTCGGCCTTCGAGCGGGTCACGGCCGTGCAGATCGGCTGGCAGGACGGCACCGAGGGCTGCAAGAACATCAACCGGAAAGAGATCAAGCAGCGGCGCGGCGAACTGCCCACCAGCTTCGAACCCGGTGACAAGGAGCACCAGCTACCCGTCGACACCGCGTCGCTGGATCTGGTCGCCCAGGCGCTGGGGCGGATCTATCCGGTGCGGCAGCCACCGCGGTATGACTACGCGGGTGTCGTGCGGGACTGCCCGAAAGGCACTGCGGCGGAACCGGTGTCGTACTGCCCGTCGAACAACAAGATCGGCGCGAACGTGCCGGAACTGGCCGCGCGTGCGGGGGACCTGCCCGGTGCCGAGGAGCCGCTGTCGGCGATGGTGGAGGGCAACTACAACGCCTTCCTCGTCTTCATCTCCCGTTACGCGCTGGCGGTGCAGCAGGATCGGAGCCTGCCGCTGTCCGGGCCGGAGAGTGCGGGCCTGCGCACCGCGTGCCTGTCGGGGGTGATCACCACCAGGCTCAGCGATCCGGCGAGTGATCCGCGGCTGACCGCGGGCGATCTCGACGCGGCGGTGTCCGGGCTGCTCGCCGACGGCGCCGCGGCCGGTGACGTCGACGGCAAGGTGGTGCCCAGCGGGTACCAGCGGCTCGACGCGTTCCGAGCCGGGGTGCTCGACGGTGAGGGCGCCTGCCTGGCGAACTACAAGTAGGCGGCGAGCCATCCGGACGCCATCCCCGGTTCATCCGGGGCGCCCAGGATGGGGCACGTGATCGCAACCGGGCCGGGTGCGGCCGGTGGTGCGCTGGCGCTGCTGGCCGCCCTGCTGTTCGCGGTGTCGGCGGCTCTGCAGCAGGGCAGCGCCCGCAGTGCCGCGCTGGCCACGGGCGGCGAGGCGGGGATGCTCGCGGTGGCGGGGATCGCCCGGACGCTGCTGACGAGCCGTCGCTGGCTGGTCGGGCAGGGGTTCAGTGTCGCCGGATTCCTGTGCCATGCGGTGGCGCTGCACGTCGGGGCGATCTCGCTGGTGCAGGCGCTGCTGGTGACGCAGTTGCTGTTCGCGCTGCCGTTCGCGGCCGGGCGGCGGCGGTCGCGGCTGCTGCGGCGGGACTGGGTGGGGACCGTGGCGGTGTGCGGCGGGCTGGTATTGCTTGTCGCGCCGGGGGTTCCGCACGGTGCGGTGCGCCCGGAGCGCCTTCCGGCCGCGGTGTGCGTGGCGGTGGTGGCGGTGACGGTGCTGCTGGTCGCGGGCCGTCTCGCCCGGCCGCCGCAACTGCGGTCGGCGTGCATCGCGATGGCCGCGGGCTGGTGCTTCGCGACGACGGCGGTCCTGATGACGGTGGCGACCTCCGCACTGCCGCAACCGAGTTGGGCGTGGCTGGGGGTGCCGATCTCGACCGTCGTCGGCGGGATCCTCACGCAGGAGTCCTTCGCCCGCGGCTCCCTACCCACCGCCCTGACCACCATGACGATCACCGACCCCCTGCTCAGCTACGCCGCAGGTCTGACCTTGTTCGCCACCGCCACCCGCCCACCCACCATGCCACTCGTCTTCGCGGCGGCCTTGGTGATAGGAGGCGTTGCGCTGCTGGCCAATTCGCCCACCCTGCACGACGAGCGCCCGGCGCCGGAGCCGCTCGCGGTCGGCTGAGACCCGATCACCACCGGCGGATCCGTCATGCCCGGCGGCGGGTCAGGCCGTGCGCAGGCCGGGTTCGAAAGTTGTGTGCAGGTTCAGCATTCCGGTGACCGTGCGGGACCAGGGGAAGCGTTCGGCGCTGGCGCGGGCGGCGCGGCGGCGGTGGTCGGCGGGGATGGACAGAAGGGTGCGGACGGCCGCGGCGAGACCCGCCGGGCTGCCGTCGCAGGCGATGCCCGCGCCAGGTGGTCCGAGGAGTTCGCGGGCGGCGCCGTCGCGCGGGACGATCACCGGGGTGCCGCAGGCCAGGGCCTCGAGGACGGCGAGTCCGAAAGTCTCTGCGGGAGAGGGGCACAGCGCGATATCGGCGGCGGCGATCATGGCCGCCACGACCTCGCGGTCGGAGATGTGCCCGGCGAATCGCACGGGGAGACCGCGGGCCAGCAGCTGCAGATCCTCGCCCAGGGGGCCGTCACCCGCGACAGTCAGCTCGGCGTCGATCCCGCTGTGCCGCAACAGGCGCAGGGCCTCGATCGCGCGATCCGGATGCTTCTCCCGGGACAGGCGGCTCACCAGGATCAGCCGGGTCGGCGCGGAACCCCTTGGGGGACAGCCGGTGTCGGCGGGCCGGAAGGTCTCCAGATCGACCCCCAGCGGAATGCGATGGACGTTGCGGGCACCGATGCGGCTGAACTCCGCCCGGGCGAAATCCGAAGTCACGACGATATGTTCGACCCGGTTCACCAGCCTGCGGTTGGCCAGGTCGGCGGCGGTGGTGAGCGGGAAGCCCGGCGGCACCCGGGTGCGCAGGATCGCGTCGATGCGCTCGTGGGAGAACAGCACCAGCGGCACGCCCGCGCGCCGCGCCCACGGCGCCAGCCAGCGCATACTCAGCTTGTCGCTGCATTCGAGCACGTCCGGCCGCAGCCGCTCGAGCTGCGGCCGGGTGCGCCGGGCGGTGAGCACGTGATACCCGGCGGTGCCGAAACGCGGCCCCCGCACCGTGATTCGGCGTCCGGCGGGGGTGAGTTCATCGGCGTCGGCCAGGCCCGGCACCACCAGTACACGATCGTGCCCGGCGGCCAGATACCCGCGCCCGATCTCGTCGACGCAGGTCCGCAGGCCACCCGAGGCCGGTGTGTAGAAGTTGGCCAGCTGCACGATGCGCATCAGCCGGAAACCTCGGTGGCCGTGGCGATCCCGCAACGACGGGGGCATGCGCTCATCGGATCACCTCGGCGTATGTGGTCGCGCGGGCACCGGCGGACAGCGCGAGGTCGATCGCGCGCAGTGCGGTGTCGCGCAGGCCGGGACGGCGCAGATCGTCGGGATGCAGTGCGATGCGGACGAATCCGCCGCGCGCGGCCGTGCGCCGGGCCTGCATCCGCAGCAGCCATGCGGCCGTGCGCTCGCCCGGGCCGCCGGGCCGCTGCGACAGCGCGAATCCGCGCACCCGGCGGCCGGAGCGCAGGTCCCGCACCCCGAAATGGTCTGTGGTGTGCGAGAATCCGGCCCGGATCAGCGCACGTTCGGCGGCGGGTGAGGTGAGCCAGCCGGGTGGGGTGAAGCCGGTGGTGGACAACCCCAGCTCGTCCATCACCGCGGTGGCTCGCCGCAGCCGGGATTCGGCGCTCGCGGTGTCGAGGGTGGCGAATTCGGCTGCGCCACGCGCGATCAGCCGGGCGACGGCCCGGCGCCGCAATGCGCCCTCGGCGGTCGCGCGATGATCCCAGCCGTGCACCATCAGCTCGTCGCCGCGGGCCCGGCGCTCGGACAGGAACGTCGCGTACCCGGGCGCCTCGGACAGGCTCGTGCCGCGCCACGGCCCCGGAATCACGAGCAACGAGACGGGGATTGCGAACGCGTCGGCGTCGGCGCACCAGCGTTCGGTCTCACCGGCGGTCGCCGGAGCCACGTCATGGACACTTACCACCAGGCGTGCAGGCACGCGCGCACGGTAACAGTCCACGGTTGCCGCTGGTTGAACAGTTTTCGTCGCGTTGCGGGCCGTCGTGCGAGCGGTCGGCGGTGCGCCGCTACGCCGCGACGGTGCGAGCGCCGAGCGAGCGGTCCGCGGTGGCGAGCACCTTCCCGAAGACGTAGGAGATGACCGGCCGGGCCAGCGACCGGGTCATGAGGCCGCCGACCAACGGCACCCGCACCTCCGCCGTCGTGGTCCAGACGACCCGCGTCCCGCCCGGAACCTCGGTGAACTCGAGGCGGCCACCCTCGTGCCGCGCGGGCGGGATGCTGCGCTCGACGACGACCTTTCCTGGGTGGCAGTTCTACTACACGTTATAGTAGATGCTTGCCCAGCCAGTCGACCAGGTCCGTGAGTACGGCCTCCTGTTCGGGTTCGTTGAAGATCTCGTGGTAGAGGCCCGGGTAGCGCTTGACGGTGAGGTCTTTCGCGCCCGCTCGCTGTTCGATCAGGTCGGCACTCGACGGCGCCGCGAGGGCATCCGCGCCGCCGTGCAGCACGAGCGTCGGCACGGTGAGCCGCGACAGGCGGCCCGCGACGACCTCGGTGGCGCGCAGGATCTCGGCGCCGGTGCGCGCGGGCAGCTTGCCGCTGAACACCAGCGGATCGGCATCGTAGGCGCGGACCACCTCCGGGTCGCGGCTGATGGCCGACGAATCCAGCTGCAGCACACCCAGTTTCGGCGCCCAGCGGCTCAGCACCGGCGCGAGCAGCCGCTGCACCGGATTTCCCGCCTCGATCACCAGCGGCGGTGCGGATACGGCGATTCCGGCGACCTCCAGCGGCGCCCGGGTGGCGAGGTAGAGGGTGATCAAGCTGCCCATACTGTGCCCGACGAGAAACCGGGGAAGGCCGGGATGCCGCGCGGCAGCGATCTCGAGCATCCGGGCGACATTGTCCGCCGCCCCGTCCATCGAGCCGATATTCGCCTTCCCCCCGCCCGACTGCCCGTGCCCGAGATGATCGAGCGCATACACCCCGAACCCACTGCCCGCCAGCCGTTCCCCCACATGCCCATACCGCCCCGAATGCTCCGCCACCCCATGCACAAGCACCACCACCCCCCGCACATCCCCCTCAGGCCCCCACCCCCGCCAAAATATCCGCCCACCCCACCCATCAAACCCCCCGGTCTCACCGCGAGCCACCGCACTCTCCGTCCGCTCGACACACCCGACCGCGCCATTCTCCAGCACCGCACCCGCCGCGCGGCACCAATTCTGCCGCGCGTCACCGACGCGGCCTCCGGCGGGCGATGGGAGGGCCAGGGCGGGGACCGGCGGTCAGGGGGTGGTGAGGTGGGTGATCAGGTGGTGGTTGAAGGTTAGGAGGCGGGCGTAGTTGGGGCGGGAGAGGCGTTCGTCGGTGCCGTGGATGCGTTCGAGGTCGGATTTGTCGAGGATGATGGGGGCGAAGTTGCAGCGGGTGGTGGCGAGGTCGTCGTAGTAGCGGGAGTCGGTGGCGCCGGGGACGAGGCCGGTGCTGATGACCGCCTCGGGGACGACGGCGCGGGCGATGTCGGCGAGGATCTCGAAATGCGGGCCGGGGCCGGTGATGCGTGAGGGCTCGGAGGCCAGGCCGACGAGTTCGATCGTCACCCCGTCGTCGCGCACCACCCGCCTGCAGTGGTCGAGCACCCCGGCCACCGAATCACCGGGCAGGATACGGAAATTCACCAGTGCCTCGGCCGACTGCGGCAGGACGTTCGCCTTCACGCCGCCGCGGATGACCGTCGGCGCCGTGGTGGTGCGCACCAGCGCCTCGGTCTGCGGCTGCGCCGCCATCACCCGCGCCACCGCGGCACCCGCCCGGGGCAGCAAACCCAGTGCGGCGCGGCGGAATCCGGAGACGGCGGGACGGGTGCGGGTGAGCATGTCCTCGATCGCCGGTGTCATGCGCAGCGGCATCGGGTGATCCTGCAGCCGCGCCACCGCCCGCGCGATCCGCCCGACCGCGGTCTGCCGCCCGGGCATCGACGAGTGCCCGCCGATATCGGTCACCGCCAGACGCACCGTGGCCCAGCCCTTTTCGCCGAGCATCAGGAAGGCGACGGGCCGCCGCACCCCGGGCGCGATGCCGGTGGTGACCACGCCGCCCTCGTCGACCAGCAGGTCGGCCCGGACGTCGAGCGAGCGCAGATGCGCGGACATGCGGGCGGCGCCCGTGGTCCCGAACACCTCCTCGTCGTGCCCGAAGGCGAGAAAGACCGTGCGGCGCGGCCGCTTTCCCGCGGCGAGCGCCGCTTCGACGGACTCGAGGATCGCCATCACGCGGCTCTTGTCGTCGATCGCCCCACGGCCCCAGACGAACTCGTCGTCCACCACCCCGGCGAACGGCGGATGCGTCCAGCCCGCTTCGTCGTCGACGGGCACGACGTCCATGTGCGCCAGCAGGATCGCCGCCGTGCCGGGTTCGGTGCCCGCCCAGCGGTAGAGGCGGCTGTGCCCGAAGCGTTGCAGTTCCAGCTCGGCGTGCACCAGCGGGAAGCACTGCTCGAGGTGCGCGGCCAGCTCCTCGAATGCGGCGTCCGCCGTCGGCGCGCCGGTGTCGGCGGAGACGGTGGCGCAGCGCAGTGCCTGCGCCAGCCGCTCGGCGGTGGGGTCGTCCACGCCGGTCGCGACGTGCGTGCTGCTGGTCATCGGTTCACCGCCGCGGTCGGGGAAGGGGTCGGTCACCGTAGCATTGTTCTACACGGCGGGCCCGGCAACGGTGAACTACGCCGGTGCTACATCGGCCGCAGATCGATCATCTTGCGCAGCCGAGCCCGGTCGCGCTCGACGCGGCGGGCCTCGAAGGCGATGGGGAAGTAGCGGATCCGCTCGGGCAGCAGCGGGACGGTGCGGCCGATCACCCAGCCCAGCGCCCGCAGCTTGCGTTCATCGGCGGCGGTCCAGGTCAGCCCGAGCCTGCGGCGCGCGATCTCGGGCGTGGTGCCGACGGTGAAGAAATACTGCATGCGGCTCACCGGGGCCGCCACCAGGTTCCAGGCCGGTGCCAGGGCCCGCGGGACGAAGGTCGGCCGCGCGATCTTGCGGCTCACCCGCAGGAAGTCCTCGGCGACACTGTTTGCCACCAAATGGTTTTCGACGGTCTCGGCGAAGAATTTCTCCCATTCGGCATAGGTGGGCGGAATCTCCTTGGGCGCCACCGAGAAATTGCGCATGAGCTGGACCACCTCGCGGTAGTACTGCTCCTTGTCCGCCTCGGTCAGGGGCTCGCGGGTGAAGTAGCGGTTGCCCTCGGTGTAGGCGTAGACGGCGGTGTGCAGCACCCACGCCCACGGGCCCGAGGACAGCGCCTTGTGCTGAACTCCCTGGGCGTCCACGGTATTCAGGCTCGCGTGCATCCGGCGCAGCCGATCGGCCTCCGCGAGCGCCTCCTCGCCGCCGTAGATCCACATCATCACCGAGGCGACACTGCGCAGCGCCCGGCCCATCGGATCGGTGCGGAAGGTCGAGTGCTCGTCCACGACGGCCGCGATGGTCGGCTCCATGGTCTGCAGGAGGAACGCGGAACCGGCCGTGAGCGAGAAAGTGATCAGGCCGACCTCGTCCCACATCCTGTCGCCCGGCCCGAAGGGCTGCCGGGGCGGGAGTTCCCGGGTGGTCCGATCGATGCGTGCCACAGAGGCGGTCATGGTGATCTCCTTCGACCACTTGGAGACAATGAGAGACTGACTAGCGAATCATCTCATCATACCGCCGAGTCGGCAACCGCCCAGGTGATTGAACGGAAATTTCACGGGCATACGGGCGGTATGGGTGGAAGAATGAGCCTTCCATCGGGACTGGAGAAGGGAGGGTCATGGGCATCCGAAGCCACTTCCCCCGCGCCGGGCAGCACGGATTCCTTCCGGCCTTGCGCGCCTACGCACGCCGCTCACTGCGGCTCGGCCGAACCTCGCCCGAGCACGTTCACCGGGCCGCGCCCGATCGCCGCCCCGCCGTCTTCAGCGCATCCCTGGGCTGCCACCCGCATCTCTGAGTCCTGCGATATCGCCGATGTCGCAACCGATCTCGCCTCGTCGCTAGTCGTAACCCGCCGAAGTCTCCGGTTCCGCAGCGGTTGTCGGAGACAAGGCCCGCCGGGCCAGCGTCAGCCACCTCGATTGCGTTGCCCGAGGGGCATTGTCGGCCGGGGCGGTGGCCAGTAGCAGCACCACGTCGTTGACTGTGATGTCCGGATACAGCGCGTGCTCCCGGTGGGCGGCCGCGACCAGCCCGCGCACCGACTCGGCCGCGCCCTCCCGCAGCCGGCGCAGCGAATCGTCGGCGAGCCCGGTGACGGCGTGCCGCAGCAGTCGCTCCTCGCGCAGCTCCACGGTGACCTGCCGGAGCAGGTCGACGATCTCGTCCAGCGCCGCGGATTCGCGCGCGCGGACGCGGGCCGCGGCGGCGTCGAGCGAGGCGGTGATCCGCGCCTCCAGTTCGGTGACGATCGCCTCGATCAGATCCTTCTTCGTCGGGAAGTGCCGATACAGCGTGCCGACGGCCACGCCCGCGGCGGCCGCGATCTCATCCATGCCGACCTCCGGGCCGCGGGCGACGACCAGGTCGCGGGCGGCGCGCAGGATCGCGTCCCGATTGCGCTGCGCATCGGCACGGCGCGGGGTCGAGGGAGCCATGGCTTGACAGTACATGAACCATGCGTTCATCTTTAATATGAACGATTGGTTCATGTTAGGAGCGGACGATGAGCAAGTGGACAGCGGCGGATGTGCCGGATCAGCGCGGCCGGGTGGCCGTCGTCACGGGGGCCAATACGGGCATCGGCTTCGAGACCGCCCGGGTGCTCGCCACCCGCGGCGCCGCGGTGCTGCTGGCGTGCCGGGATGCCGACCGCGCGAAGGCGGCGGCCCGGCGCATGGCCGAGTCGGCGCCCGGGGCCGCGGTCGGTACGGTGCGGATCGACCTCGGATCCCTGTCCTCGGTGCGGGAGGCGGCGGCGGAGATTCGCGATCGCCACGAGCGGATCGATCTGCTGATCAACAACGCCGGGGTCACCGGCCTGCGGGGGTGTACCGTCGACGGCGCCGAAATCCAGTTCGGGGTCAACCATCTCGGCCATTTCGCCCTCACTGGCCTGGTGCTGGATCGGCTGGCATCCGGTGCGCGGGTGGTGTCGGTCAGCAGTATCGGTCACCGGTTCGGCCGTTTCGACAGTGCGGGAAATCCCTGCGGCACAAGCGCATACGCGGATTCGAAGCTGGCGAACCTGCTGTTCACCTACGAGCTGAACCGGCGATTGCGGGCGGCGGACCGCCCCGTGTCCGCGCTGGCGGCACATCCCGGCGGGGCGAGCACGGAGGTGTTCCGGTACTCGCCGCCGTGGTTCCGGATCCCGAACCTGGCCGTTGCCAAGCTGTTCGGCCGCACGCCGGCGATGGGGGCGCTGCCGACGCTGCGGGCGGCCACCGATCCGACTGCCCGGGGGAGCGAATATTACGGTCCGGGAGGGCTGTTCGAGATTCAGGGCCATCCGGAGGCCGTCACATCCAGTGCGCGATCGCATGATTCGCTGCTGCAGGCGGCGCTGTGGTCGGCGTCGGAGGCGGCGACGGGGGTGCGCTATCTCGGATGAGGCTGCGGTAACTCCGGGGCTGCTGGAAATGGTCGGTATAATCCGCGGGCGCTCATCCGGCGCGAGCGGCCGCCGATTGCCGAATGCCGTCGATACCTTTTGTGCATTGCACGCTTCGCAACGTGTCGGGTGATCTTCGGGACCGTCCTGACCTGGTCGTGAGAATCGCGGTGTGCGGTCGTCGCGCGCGATCGCTATGATTTCGCAGGTTGCCGTGTCGCGTTGTTGTGTTGTGTGTTGTGCGGCAACGTCGATCGGTCGGATAGGTGCTCAGCGAATGATATGTGACGGACGAAGGTTCGGCGCGGCGAACGGACGGGATGCTCCCCCCGTCGCCGCAGATGCCGCGGTGCGGCCGGTCCGGATCGGATTCGCGGGGTGCCATGACAATTCGCGGCGTGCCCGAAATGTATTTCCAGTATCGGGAATACGCGAGAATGTTGTCGAATTCGGGCGGAACAATCCGACTCGTGTCGATATCCGGGTCCGCCTGTGAAACGTATTTCCGTTCCGGGCAATGATTTTCGTGCGGGTAGAGCTGGTATCAGGCAAGAGGTGAAGCGCCAAATTGGGTAGGGATCGTCGTTCCTCGCGTGGTAGTCGTCGTCGAGGCGGCGGCCTGCTCTTCGGGAATTTGCTCACCGCGGCGGTGGAATCCGCGGCCGACGCCGTCGCCGTCCGCGTCCCCCCGTCCGGTGCGGGAGCCGAGGCCCGGCAGCTGACCTACCGGGAACTCGACGAAACCTCCTCGCGGCTGGCCCGCGAACTCATCGACCGCGGGATCGGCGCGGGAGATACGGTCGCGATCGGTATCGCCCGCAGCATCGAATCGGTGCTGGCGATCTGGGCGGTGGCGAAGACCGGCGCGGCCTATGTGCCGGTGGATCCGGCCTATCCGCCCGAGCGGATCGCGCATCTGCTCTCCGATTCCGGCGCGGCGCTCGGCCTGACCACCACCACGCACCGCCCGGCCTTCGGCACCGGCACCGACTGGCTCGAGCTGGACGACCCCGCGCAGGCCGCCCGGATCGCCGAACGGCCGTCGCACCCGATCTCCTATGCCGATCGGGTGCGCCCGCTCACCGAGCAGCATCCGGCCTACGTCATCTACACCTCGGGGTCCACGGGGCGACCGAAGGGCGTCGCAGTCACCCACGCCGGGCTCGGTGCGCTGGTGGCCTACGTGCGCGAACGCTTCGGGGTGAGCGGGGATTCGCGGATGACGCACGTGTGCTCGCCGAACTTCGACCCCTCCGTGCTGGAGTTGCTGGCCACCTTTTCCTCGGGCGCGACGCTGGTGGTGGTGCCGCCGGAGGTGATCGGCGGCGCCGACCTGACGGAGTTGCTGCGGCGCGAACGGGTGACGCACCTGCTGATCACGCCCGGCGTCCTGGAGTCGGTGGATCCGGCGGACCTGAGCGATCTCGCTGTCGTGATGGTCGGCGGGGACCGGCTCGGCCCGGAGCTGGTCGGGCGGTGGGCGCGCGACGGCCGGTCGTTCGCCAACGTCTACGGCCCGACCGAGGCCACGATCTGGGCCACCGCCACCGCGCCGATGGCGGCGGACGAGCCGATCACCATCGGCACCGCGCTCCCCGGGTTCGGCGCCTTCGTGCTCGACGCGCGGCTGCGCCCCGTGCCCTCCGGCGTCACAGGCGAGTTGTATCTGTCGGGTCCGGCGCTGGCGCAGGGGTATGTGGGACGGCCCGGCCTGACCGCGGAGCGGTTCGTCGCGAGCCCGTTCGGCACCGACACCGGAAATCCGGGCGCCCGGCTGTACCGTACCGGAGACCTGGTGCGGCGCAACGAATCCGACGGCACGATCGAATATATCGGCCGCTCGGATTTTCAGGTCAAGATCCGCGGCTTCCGGATCGAACTGGGCGAGATCGACAACGCGCTCACCGCCCATCCGGATATCGATTACGCGGCCACCATCGGCCACACCCAGCCCTCGGGCGCTGCGGCGCTGGTGTCCTACGTGCTGCCGCGCGCCGGAACCGCCGTCGACACGGCCGCGCTGGCGGAGTTCCTCGCGGAGTCGTTGCCCGCCCACATGATTCCGGCACTGATCATGGTGCTGGACGAGATCCCGCTGACCCCGGTCGGCAAGCTCGACCGCGCCGCCCTGCCCGCACCGGTCTTCGAGACGCGAGAATTCCGTGCCCCGGCCACCGCGGACGAGACCGTCCTGGCCGAGCTGTTCGCCGCTGTGCTCGGCGTGGAGCGGGTGAGCGTGGACGATTCGTTCTTCGCGCTGGGCGGCGATTCGATCCTGTCGATCCAGCTGGTGTCGCGGGCCAAGGCCCGCGGTCTCGTGTTCAGCGCGCAGGACGTTTTCCAGTATCGCACGGTGGCGGCACTGGCCGAGATCGCTTCCCGCGCAGGGACATCCGCGCGGGAGGAGCTGGCGGAGCTGCCCGGCGGCGGGGTGGGCGAGATCCCGCTGATGCCGCTGATCGCGGCGACCGTGCGCGGTGGCACGTCGTATGCGCGGTACTCGCAGTCGATGTCGCTGCGCCTGCCCGAGGGCATCGACCGCGACATCCTGGTCGCGACGCTCGGCGCGGTGTTCGACCACCACGACATCCTGCGCGCCCGGCTGCGCGGTTCGGCGGAGCAGGGCTGGACCTTCGAGGCGCTGGAGCGCGGCGCGGTCGACGCCGATGTGCTGCTGCACCGCGTGGAGGTGCCCGCCGGGATCGACGATGCCGGGCTGTCGCGGCTGGCGAGCGCGGAATACGATGCGGCACTGGGCCGTCTGGACCCGGCCGCGGCCGCGATGGTGCAGTTCGTCTGGTTCGCCTTCCCGCAGGAGGACACTCGCCGCGACGTGCTGCTCGTCGTCGCGCACCACTTCGTCGTCGACGGCGTGTCCTGGCGGATCCTGATCCCGGATCTCGCGATGGCGTGGCTGCAGGTGGTGGCCGGTCAGCCGGTGTCGTTGCCCGCCAACGGAACCTCGGTGCGGCGCTGGGCGCACGCGCTGTCCGAGGCCGCCGCGGATCCCGCTCGGATCGCGGAACTACCGTTCTGGCAAGAGGTTTCGCGAACCCCGGATCCGCTGTTCGGCGCCCGCGCCCTCGATCCCGCCGTCGATACCTTCGCCACGCTGGACCGGGTGCAGGTGAGGGTTCCGGCCGCCGTGACCGATGCGGTGCTGACCGCGATCCCGGCGGCATACCGCGGCGGCGTCAACGACGGCCTGCTGTCCGCGCTGGCGCTGGCGGTGAGCCGCTGGCGTGGCGAGACCAGCGCCCGCCCGGCGCTGATCAAGCTCGAGGGGCACGGCCGCGAGGAGGACTTCGTCCCGGGCGCGGATCTGTCCCGCACGGTCGGCTGGTTCACCAGCGCGTATCCGGTCCGGATCGATCCGGCGGGCGCCGATCTCGCCGAGGCGTTCGACGGTGGCCCCGTGCTCGGTTCGGTGCTGAAGGCGGTGAAGGAGCAGTTGCTGGCGGTGCCCGGCCGGGGCCTCGGCTACGGCCTGCTGCGCCATCTGAATCCCGAGACCGCCGGGCAGCTGCCCGAGTCGGGTCAGATCACCTTCAACTACCTGGGCCGCATCTCGGCAGGGGGCGCCGCGGATGCGGGCGAGATCGCCGAATCGGGCTGGGTGCCGGTCAACGATCTGGGGTCGCTCGACGCGGAGCTGGATCCCGATATGCCCGCGAACGGGACGATCGACATCAACGCGATCGTCACCGACGGCGCCGAGGGACCGCAACTGGGCGCGTCGTTCGCCTTCCCGACCGGGCTGCTGTCGCGCGAGCGGGTGCAGGAGCTCGCCGACCTGTGGGTCGAGGCGCTCACCGCGCTGGCCCGGCACGCGCGGCGGCCGGATGCCCGTGGCCGCACGCCGTCGGATCTGCCGCTGGTCCGGGTCTCCCAGCCGGATATCGAAGGGTGGGAACGCGATTACCCGGCGCTGGCCGACGTGTGGCCGCTGTCGCCGCTGCAGTCGGGGCTGCTGTTTCACGCCTTGATGGCGCAGGCGACGGTGGATATCTACACCACCCAGGCCCGGGTGGACCTGGGCGGCACGCTGGACGTCGGGCGGCTGCGCGCTGCCGCGCAGGCGATCGTGGACCGGTACCCGAATCTGCGGGCCGCCTTCGTGCCCGACTCCGGCGGTCACGCCGTGCAGCTGATCATGGATTCGGTCGAAGTGCCTTGGCGCGAGGTGGATCTGACGCGCCTGCCCGAGTCCGGGCGGGCGGCGGAGCTGGAGCGGCTGGTGGTCGCCGAGCGCGAGACCCGCTTCGACATGACCGCCGCGCCGCTGATGCGCTTCGTCCTGTATCGCACCTCGGCCGCCGCCGACGGGCAGTGGCACCTGGTGATCACGTCTCATCACATCCTGCTCGACGGCTGGTCGATACCGTTGCTCATGCGGGATCTGTTGCTGCTGTACGCAACTCGCGGTGATCGGTCCGCGCTGCCGCGAGTGGCGTCCTACCGCGCGTTCCTGGACTGGCTCGCGAGCCGGGACCGGGAAGCGTCGCTGCGGGTGTGGGAACGCGCGCTGTCCGGCGTGGACGAGCCGACCCGGATCGCGCCGCGGGCGCACGGCCCCGAGGGGCACGAAATCGCCAAGCTGGCCACCGAGATCGACGCCGAACGTACCCGCCGTCTCACCGAGCGCGCCGCCGACCTCGGCGTCACGGTGAACACCGTCGTCCAGGCGGCGTGGGGCATCCTGCTGAGCAGGCTCACCGGCCGCGACGATGTCGTGTTCGGCGCCACGGTATCCGGCCGCCCGGCCGAACTGACCGGCGTGGAATCCATGGTGGGCCTGTTCATCAACACGCTGCCGGTGCGGGTCCGCGTCGACGATCGCGCGGCGCGCGGCGAGGTGCTGCGGCGGCTGCAGGCCGAGCAGGCCGAGCTGTTCGACCACCACTACGTGGGTCTGCCGGATATCCAGCAGATCGCCGGTGCCGGAGCGCAATTCGACTCCCTGATCATCTTCGAGTCCTATCCGATCGACCGGGACGCCCTCGCCGCCGCCAGCTCCATCGACGGGCTGTCGGTGACCGGGGTCGGCATGCACGACGAGACGCACTACCCGCTGACGCTGATGGTGCTGGCCGATTCGACCATCGAGCTCACCTGGAAGTACCTGGACAGCCGGTTCACCGCCGACGAGGTGGAAACCCTTGCGGCACGGATGCTCCGGGTGCTGGATGCGCTGATCGACGACCACGAGGCGACCGTGGGCGAGATCGACATCATGGTTTCCGCCGCCGAGCGGGACCGTATCGTCCTGGACCGGAACGACACCCGGCATCCGGTGCCGCCCGAACTGCTGCTGGACGGCTATCGGCGTGTGGTGGCCGAGCATCCGGACCGGGTGGCGGTGGTCTTCGAGGGCGCCGAGCTGACCTATCGCGAATTCGACGAGCGGGTCAATCGCCTTGCTCGCCTGTTGATCTCGCGGGGTGTGGGCGCGGAGTCGCTGGTCGGTCTGGCCGTGCGACGCTCGCTGGACCTGGTCGTCGGCATGTACGCGATCGTCACCGCGGGCGGTGCCTATGTGCCGGTGGACCCCGATCACCCGGACGAGCGCATCGGCTATGTGCTGAGCACCGCGCAGCCGGTGTGCGTGCTGACCACGACGGCCGACGCCGTGGCGGTGCCGGACGGAATTCCGGTGCTGCACATGGACACCGCCGATACCGGCGGGTTCGGCGGCGACTCGCTGCGGGCCGCGGAACTGCTGCGGCCCGTGCATCCGGGCAATCCGGCCTATGTGATCTTCACGTCGGGTTCGACGGGTCGCCCGAAGGGTGTCGCGGTCTCGCACGGGGCGATTCACAACCAGATCGAATGGATGCTGGCCGAGTATCCGATGGGTGCCGACGACGTCTACTTCCAGAAGACCGCGACGACGTTCGACGTGTCGCTGTGGGGCTACTTCATGCCGCTGCGCGCCGGGGCGAAGCTGGTGGTCGCCACGCACGACGGTCATCGTGACCCGGCGTATCTCGCGGAAACCATTGCCGCGCAGCGGGTTACCGTCACCGACTTC
>NZ_JARWQD010000253.1 GCF_029869545.1 Nocardia wallacei
GGCGCAGCACCTCCAGCCTGTAAGGTAATTGTACTGCTAGGTAAACCCCCCGCCCGACCCCCGCCGGGGCGGTTACCGCGTCCCAGCCGAAGTTCTGGCCGAGCCAGACGCGGCGGATGCCCGCCTTCGCCGCCTCACCGGCCCGCGCCACCAGGTCGTTCACGGTGGTGCCCTGTTCGTGGATCAGCATTCCGATGCGCATGCCCGCTCCGTTCAATTCTTCGTATGTACTTGTGCGCGACCGAGATCGGCCGCCTCGGCGAACAGTGCGACAACTCGGGGACCGATCTCCCGCACCGCCTTGCCGGACGGTTTCGCCGCGGGTTCGAACGTGCGCCGCACGCTGGTGGCCAGCAGCCGGGCCTTGCCCTCCAGGGAAAGATCACCGGTGGACAGGTCGCCTCGGTCGTAGGAATCCGCACTCAGGTAGCCGTGCAGGATCGCGTGGTAGCCGTAGGAGATCTCGCGAATCGGCAGATCGTCGCGGAGGAGCCCGTTGTCCGCCAGCAGCCGCAGGTAGTCGTCGAATGCCTCGTGGTGCCGCTCGCCCTGCCGCGCGTGCAGGGCGGTGGCGAGCCTTCCGAGCACACCGGCGTCGCTGGTGTAGAGCGCCCGCAGCAGCGGCCGCCGCATGACGTTCAGGAAGTGCACCTCGGTCAGCCGGTGCAGCACCGCCACCGCCGCGTCGCCTTCCAGCGCCGCCACGAGCTGATCCATCGAGGCCACCACCTCGCGCTGCAGCACCGCGAGAAACAGTTCCTCCCTGGTCTTCCAGTGCAGGTAGACGGTGCCTTTTCCGATCTCCGCCCGGTCCGCGACATCGTCCACCGTGGCCCGCCGGTAGCCGAGCCGCAGCAGCAGGTCGGCGGCGGCGTCGAGGATGCGCTCCGCCCGCTCCCGCCGCGCCGCCGCGGTCCTCACACGTGTCTCGCCGACCATGTAGCCAATATATGACCAGATTCGAAATTTCGTCAATTAGTCAGGCGCCGCGGTCGAAGGCGCTCGGAATACCGGACCAGCACCGCACCGGCGGCCGAACTCCACAGCGCGACAGCGATGTACACGACCTGTTCCGGAAGCCGGAACCACAGCGGTGTCGCCGGATCGCCGTTGAGCGGGATATCCTCCACTGCCGCATAGATATTCGCCGGGACCATCAGGACGAACAGCACGGCCAGGCCCAGTCCGGCCGCGGCACGCGTTCTGGTCACGACCAGCCCCAGCGCCCCCAGCAGTTCCAGCACACCGGTCAGGTAGACCAGGAAACCGGGGAACGGCAGTGCCGCGGGGACCATGGCGGTCAGGTCGTCATGGCTGGGCATCGCCTCGACGCTGTCGGGCACGAAATGCGCCGCCCCGGTGAACAGGAGCAGCACCGCCAGGCCGTGGGCGAGAGCGACGCGCCAGGTGGCGAAGCGACGCACGCCGAGTGCGCCCAGCGCGCGGAACAGCAGGGTGGGTACGACCATCAGCATGAGTGTCTGAAACATGTTGTCCTCCTTGAACTCTCGGCCCGACGCCTAGTGCGCCTGTTCGATCCGGCGCGGCAGCAGGGTCGATACCAGCGCGCCGAAGGCGACGATCCCCGCACCGGCCCAGACCGCGGGCACGAGACCGTCGACGTAGCTCTGCGGGCTGACATATGAACCGCGCGAGGCGAATACCGACGCCAGCACCGCGACACCCATCGCCACCCCGACCTCGCGGATGGTGCTGTTGGTGCCCGAGGCCATGGCCTGATCCCGTTGTGCCGCACTGGCCATCACCACGGTCGCGCTCGGCGCGAAGGTCAGGCCCATGCCGATGCCCGCCAGCACGAACGGCAAGACGTAGGAGCCGTAGCCGACCTCGGCGGTGGTCACCGCCGCCATCCACGCCAGCGCCGCGGCCAGGAAGACCTGACCGGTGGTGAGCAGTGTCCGCGCGCCCACCCGGTCGACGATCAGGCCCGCGATGGGCGCCACCACCATCGGCGCCAGCGTCCAGGGCAGCGTGCGCACGCCCGCCGCCAGCGGCGAATAGCCCTGCACCACCTGGAAGAACTGCGCCAGCAGGAAGATCGAGCCGAAGACCCCGACCGAGAAGGTGAAGGTGGTCGTATTGCTCACCCGGAACGCCCGCGAGCGGAACAGCCGCAGCGGCAGCATCGGCTCCGGCGCCCGCAGCTCCCAGGCGATCAACGCCACCAGCAGCGCCCCACCCGCGATCAGCGCGGTCAGCACCGGGCCCGAGGTCCAGCCGTCGTCGGCGCCGTGGATCACGCCCCACACCACCGCCAGCACCCCGCCCGACGCCAGTACCAGCCCGAGCGGATCGAACTTCCTACTGCCACCGAAGGATTCGCCGAGCACCCGCGCCACGAACGGCAGCACGACCACGCCGATCGGCACGTTCAGCCAGAAGATCCACTGCCAGCTGAGGCCGTCGACGACCGCCCCGCCGACCACCGGTCCGACCGCGACACCGAGCCCGGTGATGCCGCCCCAGATCCCGATCGCCGCGCTGCGCATCCGCTCGGGCACCGCGACCGACAGCAGCGTCAGCGACAGCGGCATCACTCCCGCCGCGCCCAGCCCCTGCACGGCCCTCGCGGCGATCAGCATCCACGGCTCGGTGGCCAGCGCGCACGCCGCCGAGGCGAGGGTGAACACCGCGATCCCGGCCAGGAACACCCGGCGCCGCCCGAGCCGGTCCCCCAGCGCGGAGGCGGTGAGCAGCAGCGAGGCGAACGCCAGCGTGTAGGCGTTGACGAACCAGGCCAGGTCCCCGAGCGAGGCGCCCATCTCGGTGCGAATGACCGGCAGCGCGTTGGTGACCACGAGGTTGTCCAGCGTGACCATGAAGGTGGGGAGGCCGACGGCGATGAGCACGGCGGCGAGCGGTGGTCTGCGGCGCGTATCGACCGCATCGGCCGATCTCGAGGTGGCGACGGGGGTGGTCATGATGCGAAACTCCTTGTTGTTATCCACTGATAACTTGATGCGAGTAGAGTATGCATTGACTGATAACATGTCAATGGCCGGGCGACGACGCACCGGAGCCGGGCGACGCGGCCACGGCCGATACCATCGGCGCGACGACACGAGGAGGACAACGGTGACCTCGAGCAGGCCCCGCCTGACCGCACACGAGCGCAGTAGCCAGGTACTGGATGCCGCCGTCACCGCCTTCGCCCGAACCGGTTACGCCGCAACCAGAACCGATGAGATCGCCCGCCTGGCCGGGGTGTCGCAGCCGTATGTGATCCGGCTGTTCGGCAGCAAGCAGCAGCTGTTCGTCGCCGCCACGACCCGGGTGTGCGACCGCATCGAGGAGGTCTTCCGGTCGGCGCGCGCCGCGGCAGCCCCCGACGCGAGCCCCGAGGAGGCGATGGACGCCCTCGGCCGGGGCTACGACGTATTCCTGGCCGACCGCGAACTACTCCTCGTCCTGCTGCACGGCTTCGCCGCCAGCTCCGATCCGGCCATCGGCGACGGCATCCGCGACCGCTTCGGCGGCATCTACCGCCTGATCCGCGAGCTCACCGGCGCCTCCGCCGACGAGACCCAGCGATTCCTCGCCACCGGCATGCTCATCACCGTCATGAGCGCCATGCAGGTCATCGGGCCCGGCGCCATTTCCACCGATTGGGCCCAGGAAATCATCACCTGCATAGAAGGGGAATGACTCCTCCCACCCCGAGTCCTCCTCCGCCTCGTCGTCATATTCGGTGTATTCGAATACTCCACCAGGAAACTCGAACAACCTACTCCGCCGGTTCACTGCGACCTCCCCTTCGGGTAAACGCCCGTGGATTCCCCAAACGGGGATCGGAACTCACGACACGCGCCCGCTATTCTCCGGAATACCATGTCAGTACCCCATTTTCGGGCGATCGGCCGGGGCCAGGTGGCCCGCCTCGACCAGCCGGAGCCGGGCCTGAGACTTCAAGGGACACACCGAGATCGGGCATTCCATGTGGATCTGCATCACCACGTGCGCATACTCGACGGTCATCACCGGTATCGCCGCGTGGTTGGTCACCGGAAGGCCGTAGGGTGCAGACACTTCCCATCAACTCCCTGATTCGAGCGGACATCTGACCGACCGGAAGCCGTGGATGTACCGAATTCAAATCGCAAGGGGCACTTGGCGAATCGGCGGCGATTCCACGGCTACCGGACGTTTACAGTGATACGCTCCGGATCGACGGGGTGGAAGTTCCTGCACGGCCGGACTGCCGTGATTCTCTCCCGGTTCCATGATGGCGTCTTCCAAAATTCATACTATTGGATAGCGAGGCTAAGGAATGGCCGGATCGACTCTTTCCAGCAGGGCCCTCGGACGGCAACTGCAGAAGTATCGCGAACGCGCCGGACTCACACAGAATGCCGTCGCCAAAGCCGTAGAGACATCGCCCCAAACCTACGGCCGCCTCGAAGACGGGCAGAAACACAACATCACCAACCTCGTGCTGAATGCCATCTGCGACAAGCTGGGAGTGAGCGACGAGGAACGAAGGTTGCTGCTGACGCTGGCGGAGGAGGTGCGAGCTGCCCGTAAGTCCGATGGAAACTGGTGGCGAGCGTATGTAGACGAACTGAGTACCGGCTTCGACCATTACATGAGCCTGGAGCAGGCCGCTCGGCGCATGACCACCCTGCAACTCAGTCTCATGCCGGGTCTGCTGCAAACACCCGCGTACCGACGGCAACTGATCTGGGCCGAGAATCCGGCGGTCAGTCCTGACGAGGTCGAGAGAAGGATCGAGCTTGCGATGCGCAGGCAGGATAGGCTCACGGACCCACAGTTCGAAGTCAGCTTCCTGATCTCCGAGGCGATCTTGCGGCAGCGGACCGGAGGCATCTCCGTGATGAGCGATCAGGTAAACCACCTGCTCGAGGTCGGCAACCTGTCGGGCGTATCGATCAGAGTCGTTCCGTTCGGTGCCACGAATCCTATTGGCGCAGTTTGTGGTTCGTTCGTGCTGCTGGAATTTCCGCCGCTCCCGTCCACGAGGCTCACGGAACCACCAGTGGTTTTCGTGGAGGGCTTCACAGGTGCTGCGTACCTGGAACGAGAGGACGAAGTCGCCAGGTATCGGGATGCAATCGGCCACATCCGACGTATAGCGTTGGATGAGAAGTCCAGCTATGACCTCATCGTGTCGATTGCTAGGGAGTACGCGGAATGAACGTGGACCTTTGCGGCGCAGCTTGGTTCAAATCCAGCCGCAGCCAACCGAGCGGTGAATGCGTCGAGGTCGCCCACTTAGCTCACGGCATGGTCGGCGTCCGCGACTCCAAGAACCCCACCGGCCCGGCACTCGTCTTCTCCCCCACCGACTGGGACGCATTCACCGCGAGCGTCCGGACCGGCAAGCTCGACCTCGCCTGACCTGCACCCACCTCACCGGCTTCCGACACGGCGGCCGTATGTGACAGTGCGCCACACTCTCGATATAGTTAGCTGCAACAACCAACTTGTTTACCTTGCTCACTTAATCGAGAAACAGAGATCAGATGGCCACAATCACCGCGAGCGAGACCGCGCACGCGCCCACGGCTCCGCCGGACGAGGCGCCGATGACGCACCGGCAGATCATGGAGGCCCTGTCCGGGCTGCTGCTCGGCATGTTCGCCGCCATCATCTCCTCCACGATCGTGTCCGCCGCGCTGCCGAAGATCATCGGCACGCTGGGCGGCGGGCAGACCGCCTACACGTGGGTCGTCACCGCCGCGCTGCTCGCGATGACCGCCGCCACCCCGCTGTGGGGCAAGCTCGCCGATCTCTACAGCAAGAAGGCCCTGGTCCAGATCGCGCTGCTCATCTATATCGCGGGATCGGTCGTGGCCGGGCTGTCGCAGAACGCCGGGATGCTGATCGCGTGCCGCGCGGTGCAGGGTATCGGCGCGGGCGGGCTGTCGGCCCTCGCGCAGATCGTGATGGCGGCGATGATCGCGCCGCGCGAACGCGGCCGGTACAGCGGCTACCTGGGCGCGGTGTTCGCCGTGGCCACCGTCGGCGGTCCGCTGCTCGGCGGTGTCATCACCGACACCAGCTGGCTCGGGTGGCGCTGGTGCTTCTACGTCGGCGTGCCGTTCGCGCTGATCGCCCTGCTGGTCCTGCAGAAGACGCTGCACCTGCCGGTGCTGCGGCGCGAGGTCAAGGTGGACTGGCTGGGCGCGTTCCTGGTCACCGCCTCGGTCTGCCTGCTGCTCATCTGGGTCAGCTTCGCCGGGAGCAAGTACGACTGGCTGTCCTGGCAGACCGCCGCCATGGTGGCCGGATCCCTGGTGCTGGCAGTGCTGTTCGTGCTCGTGGAGTTGCGGGCCGGTGAGCCGATCGTGCCGATGCGGCTGTTCCGCAACCGGACCATCTCCCTCGCGTCGGCGGCCTCGCTCATGGTGGGCACCGCGATGTTCGCGGGGACCGTGTTCTTCAGCCAGTACTTCCAGCTGGCGCGGGGCAAGTCGCCGACCATGTCCGGCGTCATGACGATTCCGATGATCGCGGGACTGTTCGTCGCCTCGACGATCTCCGGCCAGATCATCACCCGGACCGGCCGCTGGAAGGCGTGGCTGGTGGGCGGCGCGGCGCTGCTCACCGCCGGGCTCGGGCTGCTGGGCAGCATCCGCTACGACACCGATTACTGGCTGGTCGCCCTCTACATGGCACTCATGGGCCTGGGCATCGGCATGATGATGCAGAATCTGGTGCTCTGCACGCAGAATCAGGTCGCGGTGCAGGACCTCGGCGCCGCCAGCTCCCTGGTCACCTTCTTCCGCTCGCTCGGCGGCGCGATCGGCGTCTCCGCCCTGGGCGCGGTCATGGCCGGACAGGTCCGCGACCACATCACCAGCGGCCTGGGCAAGCTGGGGCCCGACGCCGCACAGGCCATGGGCGGCAATGCGGGCAGCGAGCTGCCGGATATGGCGATCCTCCCCGCGCCGGTGCGCACCGTCGTCGAGGATGCCTACGGCCACGGCATCGCCGACGTCTTCCTCTACGCGGCCCCCATCGCCTTCATCGCCTTCCTGCTGACGCTGTTCATCAAGGAGGTGGCCCTGCGCACGTCCAGCGCCTCGGTAGCCGAGGCGGACACCCCAAACCACAGCGCCACAACGGAAGGTCACAACGCCGCGAGGCAAGGGCTTTCACCGTCAGGCAACGCCCCGGTGCACGGCCACTCGCCCTCGGGCGATATCCCCTTCGGCGACAACGGTATTCCGGTGCACGGTTACGTCCGGACAGGTGATGGCGCGCCGCTGCCCGGAGCCGCGCTCACGCTGATCTCGCCGCAAGGCGGTCAGGTCGGGCGGGTTATCGCGCTGGCCGACGGCAGCTTCGCCGTGGACGCTCCGGCGTCCGGTTCCTTCGTGCTGATCGCCTCCGCCGACGGGTATCAGCCGCAGGCGGCGCCGATCACCGTGGCGGGGCGTGCGCTCGGCCACGACTTCCGGCTCAGCGGCATGAACGGACTGACCGGCACCTTGCGCGCGGCCGACGACGGGACGCCGGTCGCGGACGCCGTGGTGATCGTGACCGACAGCCGCGGCGAGGTGATGGCCGCGGGTTCATCCACCGCGGACGGGAAATACGAACTGGCCGAACTGATTCCGGGTCCGGTGACGGTGGCCGTGAACGCCACCGCATTCCAGCCGCTGGCCGTCTCCGCCGAGGTGCAGGGACAGGGCATCACCCACCTCGATCTCGCCCTGCGCCGCGGCGCCCGGCTCCACGGCACCGTCCAGGCCCCGCACGGGCCCCTCGGCGACGCCCGCGTCACCCTCATCGACGCCGCAGGCGCCGTCGTCGGCACGACCACCACCGCCCCCGACGGCACCTACGCCTTCACCAACCTCGGCACCGGCGACTACATGGTGATCGCCTCCGGCTACCCCGAAACAACCACCACGATCACCCTCCACCCCGGCCACCCCGAGGACCACGACATCGACCTGTCCTACCCGGCCGAATAGTTCAGCGGCGCCGAATACGAGACCGCCATTTCGCCCGCGTTGGGTGAAGTGGCGTTCGTCGCGCCCGCCTACGGTGATTTCGGCGCTGGGCAAGGCCGCGATCGGGTTCGCCGGGATACATCGTCCGAGGGATTGGGAGTAGGTCATGACCGCACGGTTCGCCGGGAAGATCGCCCACGACGTCCGGGACTCGGTGCCGGACTGGACGCCCTACGTCGAGCCGTCCGCGCCGGACGGTGCGCCCAACGTGCTCTACATCGTGTGGGACGACATGGGGTACGGATCGTGGGACGTCTTCGGCGGGCTGATCGAGATGCCGAACATGCGGCGCCTGGCCGAGACCGGAATCACCTTTTCCCAATTCCACACCACCGCACTGTGTTCGCCGACCCGGTCGTGCCTGCTGACCGGGCGTAGCGCCGGTACGAACGGCATGACCGTGGTGGGTGAGTTCGCCGACGGATTCCCCAACTCGTCGTGCCTGATCCCGCCGGAGAACGGGTTCATCTCCGAGGTGCTGCGCGAACGCGGCTACAACACGATGGCCGTCGGGAAATGGCATCTGTCCCCGGCGACCGAGATGTCGATGGGCGCCTCGAAACGCACCTGGCCGCTGCAACGCGGATTCGACCGGTTCTACGGATTTCTCGGCGGCCTGACCGACCAGTGGTATCCCGATCTCTGGTACGACAACCACCAGATCGACCCGCCCGCCACCCCCGCGGAGGGCTATCACGTGTCCAAGGATCTCGCCGACCGCGCGATCGAGTTCCTCGCCGACTCCAGCGCCACCGCGCCGGGCAAACCATGGATGATGTACTTCTGCCCCGGCGCCTGCCACGCCCCGCACCACGTGTTCCGGGAGTGGGCCGACCGCTACCGCGGCGTCTTCGACGACGGTTACGAGCAGTATCGCCGGACCGTGCTGGCCCGCCAGAAACAGCTCGGCCTGATCCCCGAGGACGTGCAGCTGCCCGACATCAATCCCCTCGCCGACCGGACCAGCGCCGATGGCACACCCTGGCCGATCTCCGACATCGTCCAGCCCTGGGACGAGCTGACCGACGCGCAACGGCGCCTGTTCATCCGCCAAGCCGAGGTGTACGCGGGCTTTGCCTCCTACACCGATGCCCAGATCGGTCGACTGCTCGACTACCTCGAACACACCGGCCAACTCGACAACACCCTCATCGTGGCCATCTCGGACAACGGCTGCTCCGCCGAGGGCGGGCAGAACGGCTCCGTCAATGAAAACCGCTGGTACAACGGCGTTCCCGAGAATGTCGAGGAGAACCTGAAACTGCTCGACGAACTCGGCGGCGAGACCACCCACCCGCATTTCTCCAACGGCTGGGCCATGGCGTTCAACACCCCGTTCAAGATGTACAAGATCAACGCTGCCTGGGAGGGCGGCACCGCCGAGCCGATGATCATGTCCTGGCCCCGCGGCCTGAACGCACGCGGCGAGATCCGCGACCACTACCTGCACGCCATGGACGTGGTCCCCACCATCTACGATCTGCTCGGCATCACCGCCCCGGACACGATCCGGTCGGTTCCGCAAAGCCCGCTCGAAGGCGTCAGCATGGCCGCGGTGCTGCGCGACCCGGACGCGCCCTCGCCCAAGCACTCCCAGTTCTATTCCATCTTCGGCACCCGCGCGATCTGGGCCGACGGCTGGCACGCCAACGTCGTGCATCCACCGGCACCCAGCGGCTGGTCACACTTCGACCAGGACACCTGGTGCCTCTACCACCTCGAACAGGACCGCAACCAGCTCCACAACCTCGCCGACACCCACCCCGGGAAACTCGCCGAACTACAGCAACACTGGGAGCAGCAAGCCGAGAAGTACCACGGCTATCCCCTCGACGACCGCACCGCCGCCGACCTCGCCCTCCTCGACCAGCCCAGCGTCGCAGGCAAAGCCGGGCGCATGGAACTGTTCCCCGGCACCGCCGAAGTCCCCACGCCCGCCCCGCTGCCCACCGGACACGTGGTCGTGGGCGTGGACTTCCACAAATCCGGCACCGACGGCCCTTCCCCGACCGGCACAGCCACCCTGCGGATCGGCCACGACGTCGCCGCCAGCGCCACCATCAAGGTTCAACCCGGCTACTTCTCCCTCACCGGGGAAGGCTCCAACATCGGCCGCGACCGCGGACAAGCCGTCAGCGCCGACTACACCGGCCCCTTCCCCCTCACCGGCGCCACCCTCACCAGCGTCGTCGTCACCGCCGGTGACGACACATCGCTCGACTACGAACGCGAACTCGCCGCCATGTACCAGCGCGACTGATCAACAGCCCCGCGACCCGTCAGGCGGCGAAGACCGTGCGGACGATGGACTCGTCGCCGTCGACCTCCAGGCCGAGGGCGCGGGCGTCGGTGAGGGTGAGGGCTCCGGCAGCCAAGCCGAGGATGTAGGCGGGGTCGGCGCGGAGGGTGGCGTCGAGGGTACGGCCGTCCTGGGGGCCGACCTCGAAACCCGAACGCGTCGCGCGGAGTTGGAGGGGCTCGCCTACCTCGAGGCCGACCGTCGCCGCGCGGCGGACCTTGACCCGGGCATCGAGCAGGGCGGGGACCGCGAGGGCGAGCCACTCCGGACGGAAGGCGTCGCCGTCGGGACCGCGGAGCATCAGCGGCGTGGACCAGCGGATCAGGCTGTCGATCGGCTCGCGCAGGTCGGCACCCCACGATGTGAGCGCGTACTCGACCACGTTGCCTGCCAGTCGCCGCTCGACCACACCTGCGGCCTCGAGATCGCGGAGCCGGTCGGCGAGCAGATTGGTCGCGATGCCGGGGAGGCCGTCGATCAGGTCCCGGTAGCGGGCGGGGGCGATGAGGAGCTGGCGGACGATGAGCAGATTCCACCGATCACCGACGACCTCCAGGGACCGGGCGAGCCCGCAGAACTGGCCGTAGCTACGCATCATATCCTTCTACTTGACCTTCTCAAGTTCACTTGACAAACTCAAGCCTACAGTACGAGCCGAGCCGAGAGGGGCCGCCATGGCCGACACCACCGAAAGCGTGCGGCCCGCCTGGGTCGACGACAGCCTGTTCCCGTTCGAGAGCCGCTTCCTCGAAATCGACGGGCACACAGTGCATTACGTCGACGAGGGGTCCGGTCCCACGCTGCTGTTCCTGCACGGCAACCCGACCTGGTCGTTCCTCTGGCGCGACGTGATCCGCGCGCTGCGCGGCGACTACCGGTGCATCGCCCTCGACTACCCGGGCTTCGGGCTGTCGACGCCGAAGCCCGGCTACCGCTACCTGCCCGAGGAGCACGCGGACGTCGTCACCGCGTTCGTCGACGCGCTCGGCCTGGAGGGAGTCACGCTGGTCGGGCAGGACTGGGGCGGCACCATCGGCCTGGCCACCGCGCAGCGGCGCCCGGGCGTGTTCGATCGGCTGGTGCTCGCCAACACCTGGGCCTGGCCGACCAACGGCGTCCTCCACTTCGAGGCCTTCTCCCGCATCCTCGGCAATCCTCCGAGCCGCTGGCTGATCCGGCGGCTGAACCTGCTCGTCAACACGTTCATCCCCACGGGCCACCGACGGCGCAAGCCGACCGCGACCGAGATGGACCACTACCGCCGCGCACTGGACACCCCCGAACGACGCCAGGCCTCCGCCGTACTCCCCGGCCGAGTCCTCGCCAGCCGGGCCTTCTTCACCGAGGTCGAGGCGGGCCTCCCCCGCCTCGCCCACCTACCGACACTGATCGTCTGGGGCGACGCCGACATCGCCTTCCGCCGCGAGGAGCGCGAACGCCTGGAGGCCACCTTCCCCGACCACAAGACGGTAATCGCCAGGGGCGCAGGCACCTACGTGGAATCCGACGCCCCCGAGGAATTCGTCACCGCCTTCCGCGACTGGGCAGCGACGCACCCCGCCGGTCGTGCGGGCGAGCCGGACCTCTCGGCGCCGCGGCCGCCTGCTGGTGCAGACTGGGTGCATGGTGGTGGATCCGATCGAGCTCGAGGGTAGGCGCGAGCAGTTGGTGGCGCGGGCGAGCGAGCTGCGCCGCGCGGTCGCGGAACTATCGGAGGGGTATACGGCTCTGCCGGAGTCGGGTTCGGTCATCGATACCGTCGGAGCCGGAGCGCTGACCACCCCGGGCTACTGTGTCGCCGGTGCGCGGGAAGTGTTGGAGGAAGCGCTGATCGAGTTGGATGCCGCCCGCGACGCGTTGGAGAGAGCGGCCCAGTACACGTCCCGTCTGCGCGCCGTGACCTTCGAATGACGGCTCGGATCCGCAAGTCCGCGCCGTTGCCGCTATGGACTGCGGCGAAACCTGTTCGGCGCGTGCTGCACTCGCGCGCTCGCGTAGAGGCAGATGGCTGCCGCGGCGGCGAGGTTCAGGCTCTCGGCGCGGCCGTGGATGGGGATGCGGATCCGGTGGTCGGCGCGGGCGGCGACGGCGGGGTCGAGGCCGTGCGCCTCGTTGCCGAACAGCCATGCGACACCGGTGAATCCGCTCGCGCCGTCGCCGTCGCGGAGGATGGCGTCGGCGTCGTCGAGGTCGACCTCGCCACGCGCCGTGGTGGCCAGCACCGTGATGCCCGCCTCCCGCAGCCCCGACAGCACCGCGTCGATATCCCGCTCCCGCGCGATCGGCACGTGGAAAAGGCTTCCGGCGCAGGCGCGGACGCATTTGCCGTTGTGCGGGTCGACCGAATCACCGGCCAGCACAACGCCGTTCGCGCCGACCGCATCGGCGACGCGGATCAGCGTGCCCGCATTGCCCGGATCCGAGATCTCCACCGGCACGGCGAGTAGCCGCGGGGAAGCGGCGCCGGAGCTTACATCGGTTGCCGCGCCGACACCGGCGGCCGCGGCACTCGTTCTGGACACCGTTCCCGAAAGCACCTGCGGCAGTGGCACATCGACCAGTCGGCACACCGCGACCAACCCCGGCGGCGTCACGGTCTCCCCCAGCATCTCCGCCGCCCGATCGCTCACCGGCGTGGTCCGCACCCCCAGCGCGGCCGCGGTCGCCACCAGTTCGTGCTCCCGCTCGGCGGCCCGCCCGGAGAAGAACAGCTCCTCCACACGCCCGGTATCCAACGCCGCCGCAACCGAATTCGCGCCCTCGGCCAGGAACAACCCGGTCTTCCGCCGCTGCGGCGCCCGATGCAGCTTGACCGCCGCCACAACCCTCGGATTCCGCCAGTCGATCGAATCAGCCACGATCACCCATCCGTCGACGAGACCGCGAACACAGCCCAGATCGCAACGACCCGCGGAGGGCACTCCGGCAGGAGTGCGGTCCGCGGGTCGCTATAAAATCAGCCCTGCGCGGGCGAATCACGCAGCCGGGGCGTTGACGTCGGCCGGGAGCGCGGCCTTCGCCACGGCGACCAGACCGGCGAACGCCTCGGCGTCCGACACCGCCAGCTCGGCGAGGTTCTTGCGGTCCACCTCGACACCGGCGGCCTTCAGGCCCTGGATGAAGCGGTTGTAGGTGATGTCGTTGGCGCGGGCCGCCGCGTTGATGCGGGCGATCCACAGCTTGCGGAAATCACCCTTGCGCGCCCGGCGGTCCCGGTAGGCGTAGGTGAGCGAGTGCAGCTGCTGTTCCTTGGCCTTGCGGTACAGCCGCGAGCGCTGCCCGCGGTAACCCTTGGAGGCCTCGAGGATGCTACGGCGCTTCTTCTGAGCGTTGACGGCCCTTTTGACGCGTGCCACTGGTCAGTCCTTGTTCGATCGAGGGGCGCTCGCGGCGCCCGAAATGGTCGGGGATGGCGTCCGTGCGGGACGGATCGCGGGGCTTACTCAGATACCGAGCAGCTTCTTGACGCGAGCGACGTCGGCCTTCGCGACGACCTCCGTGCCGTCCAGACGACGAGTCCGGCGGCTGGACTTGTACTCGAAATTGTGGCGGCGGTTGGCCTGCTGGCGCAGCAGCTTGCCCCTGCCGGACACCTTGAATCGCTTCGAGGCACCGCTGTGGCTCTTCATCTTCGGCATGGATTCCTCAAATCTGTCTCGTGCCGGAGGCAGCGCAAATCACGCTGCCACCCGGTGCTGTATCGGTTCTACTGCGGTGTGGCCGCTTCGGCCTCCGGGGCGGGCGCCGGGTTCGACCCGGGCGTCGGCCTCGGGCCGGGCGCCGGGGCGGAACCGCCCCCGGCCGGCGCGGCGGGTCGCTGCGACGCCGTCTGCTGCTGCGCCTTCGCTGTCGCCCGCGTCTTCGCGCCCTTGTGCGGCGCGAGGACCATCGTCATGTTCCGGCCGTCCTGCTTGGCCGAGGTCTCCACGAAGCCGAGGTCGGCCACGTCGGAAGCCAGTCGCTGCAACAGCCGGAAGCCGAGCTCGGGTCGCGACTGCTCACGACCGCGGAACATGATCGTCACCTTGACCTTCGACCCAGCCTCGAGGAAGCGCATCACATGGCCCCTCTTGGTCGCGTAGTCGTGGTCGTCGATCTTGGGACGGAGCTTCTGCTCCTTGATCACGGTCTGCTGCTGGTTCTTCCGCGACTCGCGCGCCTTCTGCGCGGTCTCGTACTTGAACTTGCCGTAGTCCATGATTTTGCAGACCGGCGGACGCGCATCCGGCGCGACCTCGACCAGGTCGAGATCTGCCTCCTGCGCGACGCGTAGTGCATCTTCAACACGCACGATCCCCACCTGCTCGCCACCTGGTCCGATGAGTCGGACCTCCGGCACGCGGATGCGATCGTTGATGCGGGTCTCAGTGCTGATGGGGCCTCCTAGGTCAAGCGGTGTCGTCCAACGACCGCGCGCTATAACTGCAACCCCATATCCAACACGAAAGCCCCGGTGCGGTATTTCACCGCCACGGGGCCCGAGTCGACCGATCGCCGATGCACATACCCTCCGCATCGACCCTGCGCTGGGAAAACCCCGCACGAGGAACCCATCGGTGTCCGATGGGCGACCGGACCGTCGAGCCTGGCGTGTCGCTGTATCGCTACCGCGGTGTACCGGCTTGGCGGTGGGAGTCGGGCTCCACTTACGGCCCCGAAGCTGCCGTGGGACAGATACGGGGCGGTCGTCGAGCCACAGCTTAACATCCGCCCGGCCGCAACTCTCAATCGCCCGCCCCCGCGACCAGGCACATCGGTCCGGAATGGGATGCTACCGGGCATGAGTGAGGTGTCGTCGAATGATGCGGTGCGGGAGCTGGCCGACGTCCCCGCCGTCGAGGTGATCAGCCGCGCGGCGGTGATGCTGATGAGTTCGGCGGCCGAGAAGCTGGGACTGGCCGACGACGATCCCGACACCAGCCCCCGCCGCGACCTGGACGAGGCCCGCCGCGTCATCACCGCGCTCGCGGGCCTGGTCACCGCCTCCGTCGAATACCTCGGGCCGCACGCCGGGCCGATCCGCGACGGCCTGCAGTCCCTGCAGCGCGCGTTCCGCGAATCCTCGGCCCACCCGGACGAGCCCGGGAAGGGGCCCGGCGAGAAGTACACGGGGCCTGTGTACTGAGCGGTGGCATCGTGCCGCCCGCATCTCCGGCGCGTGCTCCGAGTCCGACAGCACCGCGGGTCCGACAGCACTGTGACCCCGCGCAGGCACAGCCTCGCGCCATCGGCGCTGCCGTGACATGCTCGGCGGATGGCGCGGATTCTGCTTGTACCCGGTTTCTGGCTCGGCGCGTGGGCGTGGGACGAGGTGGCCGAGGGGCTGCGGCAGCGCGGGAACGAGGTGCACGCGCTCACGCTGCCGGGCCTCGATCCCGACGATCCGGACCGGTTGTCGGCGACCTTCGAGACGCAGGCGCGGGCGATCCTCGACGCCGCGGGTCCCGATGCTCCGGTGGTGCTGGTGCCGCACTCGGGCGGCGCGCTGCCCGCCTATCTCGCCACCGATATTGCACCGGAACGGTTTTCGCGCACCGTCTATGTGGATACGGCGCCGATGCCCGACGGCTACACCGTCCTCACCGGGCTGGGTTCGGCGCGCGAACTCCCGCTGCCGGATTGGCCGCAGCTGCAGGCCACCGGCAACAGCATCGAGGGACTCGACGAGGCGGCCCTGGCCCGATTCCGGGAGCGGGCGGTGTCGCAACCGGCGAGCATCGCGGGCGCCCCGCTGAAACTCGGCGATTCCCGGGCGCGCCTGGCGATTCCGGCGACGATCATCTGCACCAGCTACCCGTCGGACACGGTGCGGCAGCTGCGCGACGCGGGCGAACTGCCCATGTTCGCCGAGCTGGCCCGCATCGACGCGGAATACATCGACCTCCCCACCGGCCACTGGCCGATGTGGTCGCGGCCCGCCGAACTGACCGAGCTCATTCACACCGTCGCCAACCGCTGAGCCGCCCGTTGTGAGTGCACCCCTATCCGCGCGGCTTCCGCTTGGTGCGTAGTGGAATTCGCCCATTTCTGAATACATCCGCGGCGACCCCTCGTATGATTCGACGGATGTCTTCGGGGGTACACACAGCTGCCAAGGGGCGAGTATCAGGAGCAGGATGACCGCCAGACGAGATCTCGAACACGAAATGCGCGGCCCCTCGGCGGCATTGGACCAGCTGTCCGACGGGGAGATCGCCGACCTGCTCGCGCTGTTCCAGGCAGCCCGGCAGCAGGAGCGGTTCGCGCTCGCCGAATCGATCGACGGGATGATCGGCGCGCTGCCGAAACCGCTACGCGGAGTAACGAAGCGAATCATGTTCGGGGACAACGTCGTCTGATGAGTGAGCTGGTAACCCGCGCCCAGATCATCCTGCTGGCTCGCACCCTGCACGTGTCGCCGCATCGACTCGCCCATCTGGAACGCCTCGGCGCCGATCACCTGCACGATCTGCAGCAGCGGATGGCGGCGGTGATCTTCGACGAACATGCCGAAACCTTCCGGCGGATCAGCAAACTGGTCCCGTTCATTCCGCTGACCATCTCGATGCCGCTGGTGCAGCGGATCGTGCCGCCGATGATGACCGGGCGGGCGGCCGGTGCCGTCGGTATCGACCACCCGAACAAGGCAACCCAGACGCTCACCCTGCTGCGCACGTCCTATGTGGCCGACTGCGCGCCGTATCTGGATCCGCGCACGGTCGGCATGGTGGCGGAGGTGGCGCCGACGGAATCGGTGATCCAGGTCGTGAACGAGGTGTTGCGCCGCCGCGACTATGTCACGGCGGGGCCGTTTCTCGCCGCCGCCACCCCGCGCCTCATCGCCGCCGTCGAACACGGCGTGCACGACGACGAGGGCCTGATCTTCTCGGCCGCCTTCGCCTACTCCGGCACGGCCGTCAGCGCGATAATCCGTCAGTTGCTCGCCGGACCGGCACAGCGCGTCCCACGCATGGTGCACACCGTGCTCATCGGATCGCCCGAATTGCAGTCGGCAGCCCTGTCCGTCTTCGCCAGGTGTGATCCCGACGTGATCGCCGCGGTGGGCGACATCGTGTTCAGCATCGGATCGGCGTCCTCGATCGGCACGCTCGTCACCAACGCCGGACGCATGGGCGTGAACACCGAGCTACTCACCTTCACCGGCCATCTCGGCCCGGTGTCGCTCGACCGGATGGCCGCGAATCCCACTGTCGCCCAGACGGATACGCTGACAAGCCTGGTCGGCGCCCTCGACGGCCACGCCGGTGCGAACAGCTGGCGCGGCCTGCTGGAACTCGGGGTGCGCCTCGACGGCGGCAGCAAGCGAACCCTCGCACGACTATTGTCCCGCCTCCCCGAACCCACGGTCGGGCAGCTACCCCAGCGCGCCACCGAGGCGGGCCTGTGGCCGAAACTGCTGGACCTCATCGCCGATGCCGACGCCGACGTCCAGGCCCGCATCGGCGCGATCTGGGCCGGACTTCCGGCCGAACGCCGCACCGCCCTGCAACGCCACCTCGACGAGCGCGCGACCGACCCCCGCCTGAACATCCTCCGCGCCGCGATCCCCACCGTCTCGGTAGAGGAAGTCTTCTTCCGCCGCCGCCAAATGCGCCGCCACGGCCCCGGCACCACGGATTTCGGCGCCACCACGGGGCCGCCCGCGATTCTGACCGTCAGGTCATGACCCAGCCACCGTTGACCTCGATGGTCTGGCCGGTGACGAAGGAGGCGTCGGATCCGGCGAGGAAGGAGACAACGGCGGCGAGTTCTTCGGGCCTGCCGCGCCGTTGCAGGGCTTGATGTTCGAGCACGAAGGCGTTGTAGGGGGCCGGATCCGGATGTAGCGCGGCCTCCGCCGCTGTCGGGAACGCGCCCGGAGAGACACAGTTCACGCGGATCTCCCGGGGACCGAGTTCGCGGGCGAGTGCCTTGGTCAGGGCCGCCGCGGCACCTTTCGTCGCGACGTAGGCGGCCAGGTCCGCCCAGCCGCCGTGGGTGGTCATGGAGGCGATGTTGACGATCGCGCCGCCGTGCCCGTCCATCTGCCGGGCGGCGAGTTGCGCCACGATCCAGTAGCCACGCTGGTTGACCGACTGGACGTCGTCGTACTCGGCGAGTGGGACGTCGAGGAACGGTCGCGCGGGATAGATCGCGGCGTTGTTGACCGCGACCCCGAGCGGGCCGAACCGATCACCCGCGTCGGTGATCGCCGCGCCGGTCTCCGCCGCGTCTCGCAGATCGACCGGGTAGGCGCGCGCCGTGCCACCGGCGGCCTCGATCAGCCGCACCGTTTCCGCCAGCGCGGCGCGATCGCGGTCCAGGGCGGCGATCGGGCGGCCGTCGGCGGCGAGGCGGCGGGCGATGGCCCGGCCGAGCGCGCCCGCGGCGCCGGTGACGAGCGCACCGCGGTCGGACGAGTTCGGTGACGATGGCACGGCGGCTCCTCAGGCATCGGATGGCTCGGACGGCAGCGTGGCGAACCCACGAGCGCCACAGGCGAGGTCTACGATCAAGATCAAGATCAAAGTTCGCGAATGAATACGAATTGCCTGTTCAGCACGGTACCCGTCGAGGCAATTGCGGAGTGGGTGCGACAGCCCGCGATTCCTCCCTGGCATTCCCGGAGGAGATTCATGCCGTTCGAATACCTGCGCGGTGACGCGGATATCCACGACGGCCGCAGCGTCGCGGCGGTCCTGGCCCGCGAGGCCGTGTCCTGCGCGCACGCGATGGCCCTGGCCGCCGCACACGCCCGCGGATGGAGCCGGGTGACCGCGCCGTACTGGATGGCGCGCCGGTTCGGCGGCCAGCTCGGCACGCCCTTGGACAGCGACCGCGTCATCACCCAGACCTGGAGCACTCCCGGCGGTGGTCGCGCCCGGATCGCGTTGCGCACCAACCAGAGCGACCTCATCGTGCTGTGGGAGGTTTTCGTCCACCGCAACTACGAACTGCCCGAACCGATCTCGCGGCTCGACACGATAGTCGACATAGGTGCCAACAGCGGTCTGGCGTCGGCGTACCTCGCGGCGCGATACCGGCCGTCGACCCTGCTGGCCATCGAACCGCTCGCCGAGAACGCCGCGGTGCTGCGCCGCAACGCGGCCCTGGCCGACGCGCCCTGGATCGTCGAGCAGTGCGCCGCCTCCT
Source organism: Nocardia wallacei (assembly GCF_029869545.1). Lineage (GTDB taxonomy): Bacteria > Actinomycetota > Actinomycetes > Mycobacteriales > Mycobacteriaceae > Nocardia > Nocardia wallacei_A. The sequence goes on from NZ_JARWQD010000253.1 coordinate 19,432, forward strand.
CCTCGGACGGTGAGCTCGAGTTCTTCGTCAGCGGCTACTGGTGCACGGCCACCGCGGTGCCCGAGGTCGGCGAGCATCGGCTGTCGAGCCCGCACCGCATCGAGCACGCCATGCCGCGCCCGGCCGTCACCGTGCCCGCCCGCACCGTCGCCGCCCTGCTCGACGAGCACGGCATCGACCGGGTGGACCTGATGAAGATCGACATCGAGGGCGGCGAACTCGATCTCCTGCGCGACCGGCCCCGCTGGCTGAATCGGGTGGACCGGCTGCTGATCGAGATCCACGACAAATACATCGACGGCGCACCGGTGCGCGCCGCGCTCGCCGCCGCCGGTCTGCAGCCCCGGTCGTGCCCGCATCTGGAGGACGGTTCCCCACCCGGCCACCACCAGCAGCTGTTCACCCGCGACCCGATCGGCGCCCGGGTGATCGACAGCCGCACCGGGACCGGCAGGCTCCGCGGGCACTCCGCGCCCCGGTGATCCCGGTACCCCCGGCCGCCGTCGTCTTCGACTGCGACGGCACGCTCGTCGACACCCATCCGTGCCTGGCGCGCGCCTTCGACACCGTATTCGCGCGGCGGCATCGCCGCTGCGGACACGATATCCACACGGCCGCACAGGGTTCGGCGCTCCCGGCCATCGCCGCCCTTGCCGCCGCGGCGCTCGGCACCGACCCCGCCCCGCTCGCCGAGGAACTGCTGTCGGCGATCATCGACCAGCTACCGACCTCGGCCGCGCTGCTGCCCGGCGCCGTCGACGTCGTGCGTGCCACCGCGGCCCGGGTCCCGGTGGCCATCGCCAGCAACGCGCCCCGCGACGTGCTCGACCTGAGCCTGCGCTGCGGCAGGCTCGGCGAATTCGTCGACATCACCATCGCGGGCGACGAAGTCCGCGACCCCAAGCCCGCGCCCGATCTGTATCTGGCCGCGTGCGACCGGCTCGGCGTCGCACCGCACCGGACGCTCGCCGTCGAGGATTCGGCGACCGGCGCCGCCTCCGCCCGCGCCGCCGGGCTCGCGGTTCTCCACGTCGGCGCGCCACCGCGACTACCCACCGCAGACGCCCACAGCGACAGCCTCACCGACCCCGTCCTGTCCTCCTGGCTCGGCGGTGTCACCGCCGGGTGACTGCGTTGATCGCGCCGCGCGGCTCAGCCCACCGCGACCTTGCGTTTGGCCGGGGCCTTCTTCGCCTTGGTGGTTGTGGGCTTGGGGGACTTGGGTTTTCCGGATGCCTTCGCCGACGGCTGCGCCGCGAGTACCTCGCTCAGGAACTGGCCGGTGTAGCTTTCCGGTACCGCCGCGACGTCCTCCGGGGTGCCCTGGGCGATGACGGTGCCGCCGCCGGAGCCGCCCTCCGGGCCCATATCGATGACCCAGTCGGAGGTCTTGATGACGTCCAGGTTGTGCTCGATGACGATGACCGTGTTGCCCTTGTCGACCAGGCCGTTGATGACGCCCAGCAGCTTGCGGATGTCCTCGAAGTGCAGGCCCGTGGTCGGCTCGTCGAGGATGTAGACGGTGCGGCCGGTCGAGCGCTTCTGTAGCTCGGCGGCCAGCTTGACGCGCTGCGCCTCACCGCCGGACAGTGTCGGGGCGCTCTGGCCGAGCCGGACGTAGCCCAGGCCCACGTCGACGAGCGTCTTGAGGTAGCGGTGGATCGAGGTGACCGGCTCGAAGAAATCGGCCGCCTCCTCGATCGGCATGTCGAGCACCTCGGCGATCGTCTTGCCCTTGTAGTGCACCTCGAGGGTCTCCCGGTTGTACCGGGCGCCGTGGCACACCTCGCACGGGACGTAGACGTCGGGCAGGAAGTTCATCTCGATCTTCAGCGTGCCGTCGCCCGAGCACGCCTCGCAGCGGCCGCCCTTCACGTTGAAGGAGAACCGCCCCGGCTGATAGCCGCGCACCTTGGCCTCGGTGGTCGCGGCGAACAGCGTGCGGATCTTGTCGAACACGCCGGTGTAGGTGGCCGGATTCGAGCGCGGCGTGCGGCCGATCGGCGACTGGTCCACCTGCACCAGCTTGTCCAGATTGTCCAGGCCGTTGATGCGGGTGTGGCGACCGGGCACCTGCCGCGCGCCGTTCAGCTTGTTCGCCAGCACCGTCGCCAGGATGTCGTTGACCAGGGTCGACTTGCCGGATCCGGAGACGCCCGTGACCGCGGTCAGCACGCTCAGCGGGAAATTCACGTCGATGCCGCGCAGATTGTGCTCGCTGGCGCCGACGACGGTGAGCTGCTTCTTCTTGTTCACCGGGCGCCGCACCATCGGCACCTCGATCTGCTCGCGGCCCGAAAGATACGCGCCCGTCAGCGAATTCGGGTCCTTCAGCAGGCCCTGGTACGGGCCGCTGTACACGACCTGGCCACCGTGCTCGCCCGCCATCGGGCCGATGTCGACCACCCAGTCCGAGGAGTGGATGGTGTCCTCGTCGTGCTCGACCACGATCAGCGTATTGCCGAGATCGCGCAGCCGCGACAGCGTCTCGATCAGCCGGCGGTTGTCGCGCTGATGCAGCCCGATCGACGGTTCGTCGAGCACGTACAGCACGCCGACCAGGCCGGAGCCGATCTGGGTGGCCAGCCGGATGCGCTGGGCCTCACCGCCGGACAGCGTGGCCGCCGCCCGCGACAGCGTCAGGTACTCGAGGCCCACGTCGAGCAGGAAGCCCAGGCGGGCCTGGATCTCCTTGAGCACCTGGCCCGCGATGGCCGCCTCCCGCTCCCCCAGCTCGAGCGAGTTCAGGAACTTCGAGCAGTCGCGGATCGAGAAATCGCAGACCTCCGCGATGGACCGCCGTCCCCCGTCGGAATTCAGTGTGACGGCGAGGATCTCGGGCCGCAGCCGCGCCCCGTTGCACACCGGGCACGGGATATCCCGCATGTACCCCTCGTAGTGCTCCTTCATCTGCTCGGACTCGGTGTTGTCCATGCGCCGCTGCAGGAACGGCATCACGCCCTCGAAATCGGCGTAGTAGGAGCGCTTGCGGCCGTAGCGGTTGGTGTAGGACACGTGCACCTGGTCGGTGCTGCCCTCCAGCACGGCCTTGCGGGCCTTGGCGGGCAGCCGATTCCACGGCGTATCCATGGAGAAGCCGATCGACTCGGCCAGGCCCGACAGCAGCCGGGTGAAGTACTCGGCGGTCTGCCCGCGCGACCACGGCGCGATCGCGCCCTCGTTCAGGCTCAGGTCGGGATCGGGGACCACCAGGTCGGGGTCGACCTCCTTGCGGATGCCCAGACCGGTGCAGTCGGGGCAGGCGCCGTAGGGCGAGTTGAACGAGAACGAGCGCGGTTCCAGATCCTCGATATCGAGCGGATGGCCGTTGGGGCAGGCCAGCTTCTCGGAGAAGCGGCGCTCGCGGTCGTGCGCGTGCTCGTCGCGGTCGACGAAATCCAGGACCACGATGCCGTCGGCCAGCCGCAGCGCCGTCTCGATCGAATCGGTCAGGCGCTGTTTGGATGTCGGCTTCACGGCGAGGCGGTCGACGACCACCTCGATATCGTGCTTCTCCTGCTTCTTCAGCTTCGGCGGGTCGGTCAGCGGGTACACCACGCCGTCCACCCGCACGCGCGAATAGCCCTGCGTGTTCAGCTGATCGAACAGGTCGACGAACTCGCCCTTGCGGGTGCGGACCACCGGCGCCAGCACCTGGAACCGGATGCCCGCCTCCATCTCCAGCACCTGGTCGACGATCTGCTGCGGGGTCTGCTTGGCGATCAGCTCGCCGCAGACCGGGCAGTGCGGGGTACCGGCGCGCGCGTACAGCAGGCGCAGGTAGTCGTAGACCTCGGTGATGGTGCCGACGGTGGACCGCGGATTGCGGTTGGTGGACTTCTGGTCGATCGATACCGCGGGCGACAGGCCCTCGATGAAGTCCACATCCGGCTTGTCCATCTGGCCGAGGAACTGCCGCGCGTAGGCCGACAGCGACTCGACGTAGCGGCGCTGCCCCTCGGCGAAGATGGTGTCGAACGCGAGGCTGGACTTGCCGGACCCGGACAGTCCGGTGAACACGATGAGGCTGTCGCGGGGGAGGTCGATGTCGACCCCCTTGAGGTTGTGCTCCCGCGCTCCGCGCACCGTCAGGCGATCCGCCACAGGCCGTCCCTTCTCGATCGTGTCTCGGCGTCCAGAATTACCCCCGCCGTCATGCTAGGCACACCCACCGACAAGTTTGAGCTCGAGCGGGCATCGAGACACGAGACCAGGGATTTCGGCGGTCGACTCCCCGCGACCGCACTGATCCAGCCTACGCGCCACGGCCCGCCGAGACCCGTGTGAGCCGCCGGACACCGGCCGCTCAGGCGGGGCCGAGCACGAGCACCGAATTGTGCCCGCCCATACCGAGGGAGGTCTTGACGGTGTAGCCCCCGGCAAACGGCGTCGGCCCGTCCAGCAAACGCGGATGGGCCGGGGCCACGATCGGGGCGGCGGGCACCACGCCCCGCTCGTACCCCAGCGCCGCCGCGGCCACCTCGACCCCGGCGGCCGCGCCCATGCAGTGACCGGTCAGCGGCTTCACCGAGTAGAGCCGGGGGGCATCGGAGAACAGGTCGCCCAGCAGCGTGGCCTCGGCGACATCGCACTGCCTGGTGCCGGGCCCGTGGGCGTTGTAATAGGCGATGTCCGACGGGCGCACACCGGCGAAATCCAGTGCACGGCGGGCACATTCGAAGATCTGCTCGAGGCTGGGCTCGACCGAGACGACGTGGTGGGCGTCGTTGGTCATGGCCCCGCCCAGCACCGAGACGTAGGGGCGCTCGGCGGCGCGGGTGGCCACGAACGCCACCGACGCCTCGCCGAAGCTGAAACCCCGGCTCCCCTCCTGGAACGGACGGCACGCCTCCAGCGGCTCGGTATCCGACACCGCCGCCCCCATCCGCACGAAATGCTCGACCATGTCGGGACTGCCCGACACATCGGTGGTCACCACGATGACGTCGTCCGCGAAACCCTGGTCCAGCCACAGCTTCGCGGTGATCAGCGCGACGTTGGCCGAACTGCACGCCGCCGACACGTTCATCGACGGACCGTGAAAGCCGAACTCCTTCATCAGCACCGCGATCGGGGTCGACGGGAGTAATCGCAGGTAGTCGCGCGAGCGGCGGTGGCCGTGGTCGACGGTGTAGAAATCGCGCCAGTCGTAGACGTCGCCGAGCACGATCGCGTGCAGCAGGCCCACGGTGCGCCCGGGCCGCCAGCCGCGCTCGGTGGCGTCGGTGATCGCCTCGCGCGCCGACTGGTGCATCGCCCGCGCGTAGCGGCTCGGGCTGACCGCGGGATCACCGCCGTCGGGTAGTCGGGCGACCCAGGCGTGCTCGTCGCGGCCGGGGCCGTACCCTGGGTACAGTCGTGCCGCGGACTTGCCGCTCAGCAGACCCTGCCAGAGCGTCTCGCGTCCCCAGCCGTACCCACTGACGACACCGATCCCGGCTATCGTCATATGATCTTGATACTGTTCCGCGGGCTGCGGGGTGGTGGTGCTTGGCATCGCATCGCTCCTTCACCGGTCCCGGGCCGGATAGCGAACAATCTGCCATCACTGAGCAAACCGGTAGCTGTAATGATCGCCAATCAGGGCCCGATGAAGTGCCCGAACTGTGACACATCCAATACCGTCGACGCTGTGATCTTGTGCACGTCGATATCAGAATGATCCCATGTGCCGTTGACGAAAATCATCGATGATCAGGGGGTACGTGTGGTTGAGGTGGGTGACGACCGGGAGCTTCCGGTCGATGCCGAACAGCTTGCCCAGCGGTACCGCACCCTGGTCGAGCACAGTCCCGACGGGGTCGTGGTCCATGAGCGCGGCATCATCGTATTTGCTAATCCAGCAATAGTAGGGCTACTCGGCGCCGAGTCTACCGAGCAGGTGGTTGGGCTGCCCGTGACGCAGTTCGTGGACCCGAAGTCGATCCCCGGCATGCTGGAGCGGATCGGCCGCCTCGAGACCACCGGCGACGCCTCCGACCCCGCCGAGATGACCCTCATCCGCACCGACGGGGACACCGTCGACGTCGAGACCGTCTCCGTGCTCACCGTCTGGCACGACCGGCTCGCCTACCAGGTGGTCATCCACGACCTCACCGCGCAGCGCCACGCCGAGGCCGCGCAGCGGCGCGCCGAACAGCACTTCACCACGGTCGTCTCCCAGCTGGAGGAGGGCGTGGTGGTGATCGACCGCGACGGGCGCATCGAATCGGTCAACCCCGCGGCCATGCGGATCTTCGGCCACGACGGCGACGATCTGGTCGGCACCCGGATCGACGCGCTGCCGCTCGCCCTGCTCGACGCCAACGCCCAGCCGCTGCCGCCGATGCGGCATCCCGTCGCCCGCACCCTCGCCACCGGGGAGACCATCACCCGCTACGTGTTCGGGGTGGACCGGCCCGACGGGCAGCGCCGCTGGCTGTCGGGCTCGAGCCGGTTGCTGAACCCCGGCGACCCGGACTCCCCCGCGGTGTCGTCGTTCAACGACATCACCGAATTCCGGGCCAGCCGAAGGCAATTGGAGTATCAGGCCACCCACGATCCGCTGACCGGACTGGCCAACCGCTCGCTGGTGCTCTCGCGGCTCGCGGCCGCGCTGGGCACCAGCGAGGACCTGCCGGTGTCGACGGTGCTGTTCATCGACCTGGACGGCTTCAAGACCATCAACGACTCGCTCGGCCACGCCATCGGCGACACCGTGCTGCAGATCGTCGCGCAGCGCCTGCAGCGCAGTCTGCGCGGCGACGATGTGGTGGGCCGCATCGGCGGCGACGAATTCCTGGTGCTGCTGTCCGGCCACACCCTGCCGGTCGATCTGGACACGCTGGTGATGCGGCTGCGGCAGAGCATGGCCGAGCCCATCATCGCGCGCGGGCACCGCATCCACGTCGACGCGTCCATCGGCGTCACTCCCCTGCGCCCCGGCGATACCCGCACCCCCGAGGCCGTGCTGCACGACGCCGATCTGGCGATGTACCGTGCGAAGCCGGACGCCCGCCGCGAGGGCAACAGCCTCGGGCGGCGCCCGAACAGTACGCACGCCTCCTGAAAGACCCGGCGATCCTCGAAGTGCCCAAGCCCTCACCTGGGATTACGGCGCGGGAGCAGAACCCGAACTAGACTCGACAACTCTGTTTTCTCTGCACGCGGCCACTCCGCGGCCGACCCGTGGTGACAAGGAGTTGACGTTTTGCCCGACCGCCTCACCGAGGATCGCCCGGCGACCGACCGCGCAGCCGACATCGACCGCGAGCAGGACCACCTCACGCTGCTGTACCAGCGCCTGGACGCCATGCGCGAATACGCCCAGCGCCGCCTGAAGACCGTGCTGCTGGAGGCCGGCGGCACCCCGCAGGCGCGCAGCGAGCGCGAATCGTTCACGCAGCTCTATACCGAAGATCTGGCGAAATACGATGCGGCCGAGCACGGGCTGTGTTTCGGCAGAATAGATTTGGCGGGAGCGGCGGGCGACGACGCGTCCGGCACAGCGAACGGTGCCGGAGAAGTCCGCTATATCGGTCGCCTCGGCATTCTGGACGAGGACGACGACTACGCGACTCTGTTACTGGACTGGCGGGCGCCACTGGCCCGGCCGTTCTACCTCGCCACCACCGCCCAGCCCGACGGCGTCACGCGGCGGCGGCACATCCGCTCGCGCAATCGCCGGGTCACCGCCGTCACCGACGAGTACCTCGATCTGGACCTGGCGCGCAGCGACGGCGCGCTGGAATCCGACGCGGGCGGCGTGGGCAGCGAGAGCGCGCTGCTCGCCGCCCTGAACGCGGCCCGCACCGGGCATATGAGCGACATCGTCGAGACCATCCAGAGCGAGCAGGACGCCATCATCCGCTCCGAGCACAAGAGCGTGCTGGTGGTGCAGGGCGGGCCCGGCACCGGGAAGACGGCCGTGGCGCTGCACCGCGCGGCCTACCTGCTCTACACCTACCGCCAGCAGCTGGACAAGGCCGGTGTGCTGATCATCGGCCCGAACACCACCTTCCTCGACTACATCGGCCAGGTGCTGCCCTCGCTCGGCGAGACCGGCGTCCTGCTGTCCACCATCGGCGACCTGTATCCGGGAGTGCGCGCGGCGCTGGAGGATTCGCTGCGGGCGGGCGAGCTGAAGGGTTCGCTGGACATGCTCGAGGTGCTGAAGAAGGGCGTGCGGGACTGGCAGCAGGTGCCGCGCGAGCCGATCCCGCTGCATTTCGACGGCTACGACCTGACGCTGGACCGCAAGATCGTCACCAAGGCCCGCGGCCGCGCGCGGTCCTCGCGGCGCCCGCACAACCTGGCGCGGCCCATCTTCGCCGCCTCCGTGGTCGACGCGCTGACCGATCAGCTGGCCGAGATCCTCGGCCGCGATATCACCGGCGGCACCCGCAATCTGCTGAGCCAGGCCGATCTCACCGAGATCCGCGACGAGATGCGCGCCGACGCCGACATCCAGCGCGAGATCGCGAAGCTGTGGCCGGTGCTGTCGCCGCAGGAGGTGCTGGCCGGGCTGTGGGCCGATCCCGACCGGCTGGCCCGCGCCGCCGGGGAGCTGTCGCCGGAGGACCGCAAGGAGCTGTACCGGCCCGACGACGGGCGATTCAGCGCGGCGGACGCGCCGCTGCTGGACGAGCTGGCCGAGCTGCTCGGGGTCGACGACGCCGAGGAGCGCGAGCGCGCCCGGCGCCGCTGGCGCGCCCAGCTCGCCGAGGCACAGGACGCCCTGGACATCCTGACCGGTTCCGCGCCACAGGATCTCGAGGACGAGCTGGACCCGGAGATCCTCATGGCCTACGACCTGATCGACGCGAGCCAGCTGGCCGAGCGCCAGCACGTCGGCACCCGCCAGACCACCGCCGAGCGCGCCGCGGGCGACCGCACCTGGACCTACGGGCATGTGATCGTCGATGAGGCGCAGGAGCTTTCGGAGATGGCGTGGCGAATGGTGATGCGGCGCATTCCCAATCGCTGGGTCACGGTCGTCGGCGACGTCGCCCAGACCGGCGATCCGGCCGGGGCCTCGTCGTGGCAGCGCGTGCTGGAACCGTATGTGGCCAAGCGGTGGAAGCTCGCCGAGCTGACCGTCAACTACCGGACCCCGGCGGAGATCATGGCGGTGGCCGCCGATGTGCTGGCCGCCATCGATCCGGGCGCGGAGGCTCCCCGCTCGGTGCGCGAATCGGGTTGCCCGCCAGCGGCTTTCCGGGTCGACGCGGACGACGCCGTAGCCACTGCGGCTCGACTCGTGGCGCAGGAGGCGGAGCGGCCCGGCATCACCGCGGTGCTCGTCCCCCACGATCGCCTCGGCGACTACGCGGGCCTGGCAGGCGATTCCGTGCGCGTCCTGACGGTCGCCGAGGTGAAGGGCCTGGAGTTCGACGCGGTGATCCTGGTGGAGCCGCAGGCCGTGCTGGACGAATCCCCGCGCGGCCTCAACGACCTCTACGTCGCGCTCACCCGCGCCACCCAGCGTCTATCCGTCGTGCACACGAGCGAACTACCCGATGTGCTGAGCAGGCTGAAGCAGGCGGAGTGATCTGACAGACGAAGCGGCCGTGAACAGGCGAATCTGTTCACGGCCGCTCTGTTTCGTCTGCTGTCGCCGGATGGCGGCTCAGCGCACGGTGTGGACGATCAAGACATCCGTGCGGGACTTGCGGGCGACGTCGGAGGGCACCGAACCCAGCAGCCGCCCGGTCAGGGTGTTGAGGCCGCGGTTGCCGACCACCAGCAAATCGGCCTCCACCTCCTTCATCAGCGTGAGCAGCGACTCGACGGGCTCGCCGACGATGGCCTTCTCCACGACGTTGGCGGCACCGGCGGCGACGGCCCGGTCCCGCGCGATGCGCAGGATCTCGTTGGTCGGCGCGGAGCCGCGAACCTGATATGCCTCCTCCTTCAGCACATCGGCCGCGGCCGCGACATCGCGATCATCGGTCGGGTAGTACGCGCAGGCGACGTACAGGGTGGCGCCCGCGTCACCGGCCAATGCGGCGGCCTTCTCGACGGCGACATACGACGAGTCCGAGCCATCGGTACCGACGACAATGGATCGGTAGGCGGTCATCTCTCCTCCAAACGTGCAACGGGTCGGATGCCGGCGCGTTTCGCCCGTGACTGCGGGCACCGCGCGGCAACTGCGCTAGACCATAACCGGTGTCAGGCCGGAAATATCCCAAATCGCAACACATCACACCCGCGTGCCGAGTAACGCGCAGCACACATTCGCGCGCCGGATCCGGAAAGGACCCGCGCTACCAGCGGCGATTCCGGTATTGCGCGGTACCACCGCGATCCGCGACATCGGACCGAACGGTATTGTGCCACTGGGATTTTCGTCACAGCACCGCATTTCGGCGCACCACCCGCGGGGGGGGGGGGGGGGGGGCGCGGGGGGGGGGGGGGGGGGGGGGGGGTTTTGAAAAATTGGCGGCCCCCCCCCCCCCCGGGTGGGCGGGGGGGAGGGGGGATTTTTGGGGGAGTAA
>NZ_JARWQD010000254.1 GCF_029869545.1 Nocardia wallacei
CCGCGCTCCCGTGGGCGCGGCCACCGGGCTCACCAGTGAATGGTCACCGGGTCACCGATGTTGACGTTGGCGAAGTACCACGCGGCGTCATCGGGGGACAGGTTGATGCAGCCGTGGCTGACATTGGCGTAGCCCTGCGAGTCCACCGACCACGGTGCCGAGTGGACGAAGACGCCGCCCCAGGTCAGGCGCACCGCGTACTCGCCGGTGAGCAGGTAGCCCTCCGGGCTGTTGAGCGGGATGCCGATGGTGCGGGAATCGAAGGTGGTGGTCCGGGCCTTCTCGATCACCGTGAAGGTGCCGGTCGGCGTCTCGTAGCCGGACTTGCCCATCGACGCGGGCATGGTCCGCGATTCACCGCTGGGCAGCGTCACCGTGAACGAGAAATTGGACATGTCGGCGTCCGCCGTGGTGCCGCCGACGGCGGTGCGGACCTCGGAGCGGGCGTTACCCGCGGGAACTGCCTGCGGTGCCACCTCCACCGCCGCGGCCGTACCGGAGGTGACCGCGGCGAATGTCGCGATCACGATAGCCAGGAACAGATGACGAATCACGTTCCACATGGCTCCACCCCCTTAGGTGGTGTGGTATTGAGACGTTCATTCTAGTGCTTCATGATCATGTAATCCTCCGGAAAGTGTCCGGTTCGTGACCAAAACGCGGCCTGTCGCAACATCTCTCACGGCGAGCCGTCTGTTAACGGCGTACCCGATGTAGTGCCCGGTAACCGGGCATAACGGACCGTCGCTGCGCGCGGTGGCGGGCAGCTCCGTAGCATCGGTGATCGTGTTGCCGGTCGAGCAGAAGACGAATGCCGCGACGGAACCGGACGAGTCCGGGCCGAGGCGGCGGTGGTGGACACCGATCCGGATGCTGCTGCTGGCGGTGGCGGCGCTGCTCGGGCTGTACTCGATCCTGTCCCAGGTGCTCGCCCTGGTGCCGGTCTCCTGGACGGGCCCGCTGCTGCGACTGCGCCCGCTGCAGGCCGGCGTGCTCTCGATCGGCTGGTTCCGCGACAGCTTCGGCTCCTGGAACGTCGTGGTGGCGGTCGTCGCCGTATTCGCGGCGCTGGTGGCGATCCGCCTGCGCCGCACCCGGCCCGCCGGATCGGTGGCCGCCGCGTCGGTCACCGGGTTGGTGCTGTGCCTGGTCACCAGCGTCGGGCTGGCGCTCTCGGCGCACGCGGCCACCGGATCCTGGACGCTGTTCGCGCCGCTGCCGCTGGTTTCGGCGGGAAAGGTGCCCAACGAGACCGTGACCTACGCGACGCTCGACGGGCAGCGCATGCAGGCGGATCTGTACCTGCCTCCCGCGAGCGCCGCGCCCGCCCCGTTGGTCGTGAACATCCACGGCGGGGGATTCATCGCGGGCAGCCGGGGTCCCTCCCCGTACAACCACTGGCTGGCCGGGCGCGGCTACGCGGTCCTCGACGTCGACTACCGCCTGTCCGATTCCGGCACGCTGCGCTGGAACACCGAGGATGCCGACGTCGGCTGCGCGATGACCTGGGCCGCGGCGAACGCGGGCAGGTACCGCTGGGATATGAATCGCGTGGCCACCTTCGGCGGATCGGCGGGCGGCAACCTCGCGATCAATGTCGCGTACAAGGCGAATGCGGGACGCTTGCGGCCGAGCTGCGGGACCGCGGCGGAGATCCCGAAGGTCCGCGCGGTCGTGGCCGTGTACCCGGCCGTGAATCTGACCGCATCGGCCGACGACAGCGCCGAGGGCGAACACGTCGCCCGCGAATACATCGGCGGCTCGGCCGCGGAATTCCCGGATCGCTACGCCGCGACCGACTCCGCGCCCCAGATCACCCCGGCGGCACCGCCGACGCTGCTGTTCCAGGGGCGCGGCGATCATCTCGTCTTCGCCTCGCACACAGCGCAATTCGCGGACCGGCTGACCGCTGCGGGCATCCGCAACCGCTACGTCGAGCTGCCGTTCCTGGACCACGGATTCGACGCCGAGGTCCTCAATACCGGGGCCGAGGTCGGCCGCGAGGTCACCCTGGACTGGCTCGAACGCTACGACAAGCCCTGAGAGGTAGGAGCCTCAGCCGGTGACGGCGGCGACCACGTCGGCGTGCAGGGCGTCGGCGCGGGCGATGATCTCCTCGATGGTGCGCAGCACCGGGGCGAACTGCGCGCCGTGGCCGTCGCTCAGCGAGGCCACGTTGATGGCGATATTGAGCCGCGAGCTGGTCGCGGCGGCGCGCGCGGCATCGGCGGCGGCGCCGATGTCGGTCACCACGTTCGGGTTGCCGATGGGCAGCAGATCGGTTGCCAGGGAGAGGATTTCGTCGGCCGCGGCCACGACGGCGGCCGGGACGCGGGCGGCCTCGAGCAGCGCGGCGGTGATGGCCTCGGCGCGGGCGGCGGTCTCGCTGTCGGTCGATTTGGGCAGCTTGTAGGCCGCCCCGACGGCGGTGAAGGCGGCGGCGTCCGCATCGGCCAGGGCCAGCGCGCGCTCGCGGGCGGCGTCGGCGGCCGCGATGATGCGGTCGACCACCGGCCGATTGTCGGCGTCCTTGGCCCGGGTGGTGTAGCGGGCGACCATGGCCACCAGCGCGGCTCCCTGCGCGGCGTGCAGCGCGGCCACCGCACCGCCGCCGGGCGCCGGGATCTTGGCCGCCAGATCGTCCAGGTACCGGCCGATCGTCGACTCCCCGAAGGTGGTGGTGTCCTGTGACGACGCGGTGTCCTGAGACATGCTGCGGGGCCTCCCGTTTGATGCTGGGCGAACGGTTCGCCGACAACCCTATCGGGCGCCCCGGGAGGCCCGGGCGGACGGGGCCGAGCCACCGTGTGGGAAGTCCCGCGCGATCGCCCCGCGCAGGCGCTCGCGCGAGACAGTGAGTAGGTTCGGGTCCATGCGTATCGGACTGGGCATCAACTATGCGGGTGGGTTCAAAGAGGTGGCGGCCGAGGTCGCCGATCTGGAGCGGGCGGGCCTGGATATCGCCTTCGTGCCCGAGGCGTACTCCTACGACGCGGTGAGCGGCCTGGGCTACCTGGCCGCCAAGACCGAGCGCGTGCAGCTGGCGTCGGGCATCCTGCAGCTCTACACCCGCACGCCCACGCTGACCGCCATGACCGCGGCGGGCCTGGACTACGTCTCCGACGGCCGCTACATCCTGGGCCTGGGCGCCTCCGGCCCGCAGGTGATCGAGGGCTTCCACGGCGTGCCCTACGACGCCCCGATCGGGCGGACGCGCGAGGTCATCGAGATCTGCCGCAAGGTGTGGCGGCGCGAGCGCCTGCAGCACGACGGCAAGTACTACACGATCCCGCTGCCCGCCGAGCGGGGGACCGGACTGGGCAAGCCGCTCAAGCTGATCAACCACCCTGTCCGCGAACGCATTCCGGTGCTGCTGGCCGCCCTCGGGCCGAAGAACGTCGAGCTGGCCGCGGAGATCGCCGAGGGCTGGCAGCCGATCTTCTTCCTGCCGGAGAAGGCCCGCGACATCTGGGGTGACGCGCTCGCGGCCGGGCGGGCCAACCGCGATGCGGCACTGGGTGATCTGGAGATCTACGCCGGTCCGGCGCTGGCCATCGGCGACAACGTCGGCGGGCTGCGCGAATTCGTCAAGCCGCACCTGGCGCTCTACATCGGCGGCATGGGCGCCAAGGGGAAGAACTTCTACCACACCCTGGCCACCAAATACGGCTACGGCGCCGAGGCCGACCGCATCCAGGAGCTGTACCTGGCGGGCGAGAAGGAGGCGGCCACCAAGGTGGTGCCCGACGACCTGGTCCGCGACATCTCGCTGATCGGTTCCGCGGGTTTCGTGAAGGAGCGGATCGCGGCGTTCCGCGAGGCCGGGGTCACCGCGCTGAACGTGGTGCCGCTGGCGGGCACGCCGGGCGAGCGGGTCAAGCTGATCGAGCAGCTGCGCGAATTGGTCTGATCCCGGCCAAAAGCGCGCCGGGAAATAGGGGGGGGCGGGGGGCGGGGGGGATGGGGGGGGACCCGCGGCGGGGGGGCAGCCGGCCCGCCCGGCCCCGAGCGCAAGATAACGGGGGGGGTGGCCGGGGGGA
>NZ_JARWQD010000255.1 GCF_029869545.1 Nocardia wallacei
CCAGCGTTCTCCATCAAACCTGGAGTTTAATTAGCCGGCGCCCCCCCCGGCCTGTGCGCGCCCCACCCCACGGATCCTCCTCAGCGGGGTTGGGTGAGGTCGTAGACGGTGACACCGTCCACCTGCGCGGCGGTGAAGTGCTCCTGGACCCACGCGGTGATCTGGGCGCTGGTCGAGGTGCCCGAGCGTTCGCCGGGTCCGCGGTCGCCGCCGATGAAGTAGTGGATCTTGCCTTCGGCCACGTATTCGCGGAACTGGTCCAGCGTCGGCGACGGGTCGCTGCCGTTGAACCCGCCGATCGACATCACCGGGAGCTGCGTGGCGAGCTGGTAGCCCGCCGCGCTGTTGGAGCCCACCGCGGCCGCCGCCCACGTGTAGGCGTCGCCGTCGCCCTCGAGCAGTGCCACCATCCGGTCGCTGGGCCGGGCGGACCCCAGGAAGCCGCCGCCACCCCGTTCACCGCCGCCCGGCGCCCCGTCGCCCGAGCCGGGGCCTCCGGCAGGCCCGGGGCCACCGGCAGCGCCGCCCATCACGACGGGGCCGTCGTCACCGGGTGCTCGCTCCGGCATGCCGTGCCCGAACGACATCGGCATGCGCGGCCCCGCGCTGGGAATCGATCCCTCGTGCCCGGTGGCCAAGGTGTCCACGGTGTAGGCGAGCGGACCGGCGAGCGCGATCACTCCCGCGGCACCGGCGGCCGCCAGCGCCGCCCGCGTCGGCAGCGGCAGTAGCAGCGCAAGGGCCGCAACGATTCCGGCGACCAGCACCACCCAGCGCAACCAGGGCACGAAATCGGCGCTGCGGGACAGCAACATCCACGCGGTCGCGACGGTCACCCCCAGTGTCAGGGCGGCCACGACCCGGACCCACCACCGTTTCCGGTTGCGCCACAACAGCATTGCGCCGATCCCGACCAGCGCCGCGATCGCGGGTGCCAGCGCCACCGTGTAGTACTGATGGAAGATGCCCTTCATGTAGCTGAACACCAGCCCGGTCACCACCAGCCAGCCGCCCCACAGCACCAGCGCGGCCCGCTGCCGATCGGTGCGAGCGGCCCTGCCGCGCAACAGCAGTCCGAGCGCGAGCAGCAGTAGCGCCGCGGGGAGCAGCCAGGCGATCTGCCCGCCCTGGGCGGGTTCGAACATCCGGGTGATCCCGGTACTGCCCCACATGCCGTTACCGCCGGGCGGCAGCTCGCCACCGGGGCCCACGCTGCCGCGCTCGTTGCCGTTGAGCCGCCCCAGGCCGTTGTAACCGAGAGTCAGCTCCAGAATCGAATTATTATGGGAGCCACCGAAATACGGTCGTGAATCGGCGGGCCACAGCTGTGCGACGAGCACCCACCACCCGGCGCCGACCACCACGCCCGCTCCAGCGGCGAACAGTTGCGCGAGCCGTTTACCCAGGCGGGGCGGCCCGGCGATCAGATACGTCAGCGCCAGCGCCGGGACCACCAGCAGGACCTGCAATTGCTTGGCCAGGAACCCGAATCCGATGCACAGCCCGCACAGCGCCAGCCAGCGCCAGCGGCCGTCCTCGACCGCGCGGGTCATCGCCCAGGCCGCCGCGACCATCATGAGCACCAGCAGCGCATCCGGATTGTCGAACCGGAACATCAGCGCCGCAACGGGAGTCACGGCCAGCACCAGCCCGGCCAGCAGGCCCGCGGCCGCGCCGAAGTTGCGGCGTACCGTCGCCCACAGCAGCGCCACGGTCGCGACGCCCATCAGCACCTGGGGCAGCAGCAGGCTCCAGCTCGACAGCCCGAACAGCCGGATCGACAGCGCCATCGGCCACAGCGACGCGGGTGTCTTGTCGACGGTGATCGCGTTGGCGGCATCGGAGGATCCGAAGAAGAACGCCTTCCACGACACCGAACCCGCCTGTGCCGCAGCGGCATAGAAGGAATTCGCCCAGCCGCTGGCATTCAGGTTCCACAAGTAGGCCGCCGCGGTGCCGATCAGCAGCACCGCCAGCGCCACGTACTCCCAGCGGCGGCGGGCGGGTGGCGGCGCGGCAACCGGTGCGGCGGGCCGGGTGAGTGTCGTCGTCATCGGTTACCTCCCGGCGCGACGGCGCCGTCGGTGACCGCATTGCGGAACACCCAGCGCAATCCGACGAATCGGCTCAGCGTCGCCACGGCATTGGCCACGACCAGGACGAGCAGCTGCGGCCCGACCGGCGCATCCGGCGCCCAGCGGTGCAGCGCGAACAGCGAGCCACTGGTGAGCGCCCACGCGAACCCGAACAGGAGCAGCCCTTGAACATGGTGGGACACAGCGGCATTCGATCCGCGCACGCCGAAGGTGAAGGCCCGGTTGGCGGCGGTATTGGCGATCGCGGTGAGCAGCAGCGCCAGGAAGTTCGCCGCCTGCGCGCCCGTGAGCGGCTGCAGCACGACATAGAGCAGCAGATAGGCCAGCGTGGAGGCGACGCCGATGATGCCGAACCGCACCAGCTGCCCCACCATGCCCAGCGGAACCCCGTCCACCAGCGGTTCCCGGCCGATCGCCGCCCGCAGCTCGTTGATCGGCAACGCACCGGTGGCCAGGCCGCGGCCGACCCGCCATACCCCGAACAGATCCTTGCGCGCGGTGTCGACGATATCGACGCGGCTGTCCGGATCGTCGATCCAGTCGACCGGCACCTCGTGGATGCGCAACCCGGCGCGCTCGGCGATCACGAGCAGTTCGGTGTCGAAGAACCATTCCCCGTCCTGCACCAGCGGCAGCACCCGCCGGGCCACGGGCGCGCGCATGGCCTTGAAGCCGCACTGGGCGTCGGAGAATCGGGTCCGCAGCGAGGCCCGCAGGATGAGATTGTAAGTGCGGGAGATGAATTCGCGCTTGGGCCCGCGCACCACCCGTGCCGACTTGGCCAGTCGGGTCCCGACGGCGAGATCGGAGTGTCCGGACACCAGGGGCGCGATCAGCGGCAGCAGGGCGTTGAGGTCGGTGGACAGGTCCACGTCCATATACGCGACCACCTGCGCATCGGATGCCTCCCACACCGCGCGCAGCGCGCGGCCGCGGCCCTTGCGGTCCAGGTGCACCACGCGCACGTCCGCGAGTTCGTCGGCCAGCAGGTGCGAGACCCGCAGGGTGTCGTCGGTGGATGCGTTGTCGGCGATGGTGATTCGCGTCGAGAACGGGAAGCCCGCGCTCAGGAATGCGTGCAGTCGGCGCACGCAGATCCCGAGATCGCGCTCCTCGTTGTAGACGGGGATCACCACATCCAGTACCGGCGTCGCTAATGCATCGGCCGGTTCCGCCGCCGGAGCGGCCGTAGCTGTGTCGGTCATGACAACGAACTTCGGCCACCAGCCTGCGGCGCCCCTGCGCCCGGGCTGGGAGATTGCTGTGAACGGGTCAGATCTGGTCGCCGAGTTCCAGGATCACGAACGGCATCGGCCGCTCGGTCTTGGACTGGAAGTCGGCCAGTAGCGGATTGTTCGCCAGGGCCCATTCGGCGAACTCGTCGTAGGCCGCACCCTCCAGCACCCGCGCGCGGCCGCGGTAGGTCTTGCCGCCCATTTCGATGGTGACCTCGGGATTGGCCTTGGCGTTGTGCCACCACGCGGGATAGCGATCTTCGATGAACGAGCTGACGCACAGCGTCTCGCCGCGATACAGCGCACCGAGCGGGACCACGTGGGGTTTACCGCTCTTGGCGCCCGTCGTGGTGAGCAGCAGCAGCGTCGCGCCCTCGTAGGCGCCGCCCACCTCGCCGGCGTTGGCGCGGAACTCCTCGATGACCGGACCGTTCCAGTTCGCGATGTCCTCGTCGGTCTGCACCTGGTTCCAGGGGGCGTTCGGGTCGTCGTAGGAGGTGATGTCCTGCTTGTCTTTGCTCATTGGAGAAGTATGTCCGGCAGTTAGGACAGCTACTGTCACCGCTCGACGGGCTGGCGTATTTCGGACCGGTGTCACATTTCGGACAGTCGCCAGAGCGGTGAGACCGGCCCGTGCCCCGCGCCCAGGGGATAGGCGGCCTTCAGGCAGCGAGTGGTCCACTCCTTGGCGAATGCGATGGCCTCGGGTACCTCGTATCCGTGGGCGAGCGCGCACGCGGTCGCCGCGGCCAGCGTGTCACCGCCGCCGTGATCGTTGCCGGTCTCGATGCGCGGTGCCGACAGTTCGTGGAACTTGTCGCCGTCGAACAGCAGATCGGTGCTGAAATCGGAGGAACGCAGGTGCCCGCCCTTCACGATCGCCCAGCTCGGGCCCAGCTTGTGCAGTGCCTCGGCGGCCTGGCGCGCGCTGCGATCGTCGGTGACGTGCACGCCGGTGAGCAGCCGCACCTCGTCCAGGTTGGGAGTGACGACCGTGGCGAGCGGAATCAGCGCCTCCCGCAACGCATCCAGGGCCTCGGCGTGCAGCAGCGGATCGCCGTGCATGGACGCCGCCACCGGATCCACCACCAGCGGGATCGGACCCTCGCGCCCGATGCCCAGTTCCCGGCACACGTCGGCGACCGCCTCGATGATCGCGGTGGAGGCCAGCATTCCGGTCTTGGCCGCGCCGATCCCGATATCGCCGACGACCACGCGCACCTGGTCGGCGACGGTCTGCGGCGGAATCTCGTGAAATCCGCTGACGCCCACCGAGTTCTGCACGGTCACCGCCGCCACCGCGACGCAGGCGTGCACGCCGAGCATGGCCATGGTGCGGGAGTCGGCCTGGATGCCCGCGCCGCCGCCGGAGTCGGTCCCGGCGATGGTGAGCGCGCGGACCGGGGTCCGGCCGTCGGGTGTCAGAGGCAGCAGTTTCACGACATAGACCCTACGACTCGCGCGGGGATCGTGACGGACCGACTCTGAATAGAACGGATCATTCCGTTTCAATGTTATCCTGGGTGCATGCCGAAGACCGCCGACACCCCGGCCCGCAAATCCCTGCCCGGTCGGAAAGCCCAGGCCGCCCGCAACGACGGGATCATTCTCGAGGCCGCCCGCGCGGTCTTTCTCGCCGACTCCGGCGCACCGATCTCGGCCGTCGCCGAGCGGGCCGGGGTCGGGATCAGCGCGCTCTATCGCCGCTATCCGAGCAAGGAGGACCTGCTGCGCACCCTGTGCTACGACGGGTTGCGCCGCTACAACGAGGAGGCGGAGGCGGCGCTCGAGCTGGACGACGGCTGGCAGGTGCTGGTCGACTTCCTGCGTCGGGTGGTCGACGCCGACGTGCACTCGCTGACGGTGCGCCTGGCCGGGACGTTCACCCCGGACGAGTCGATCCTGCCCGAGGTGCAGCGGGCCGGTGCGCTGAACGAGGAGATCGTGCGCCGCGCCCACGCCTCCGGAACCTTGCGCGCCGAGGCGACCGTGCAGGATCTCGGGCTGATCCTGGAGGCATGCGCGGCGATCGTGCTGCCCGATGCCGAGCGCACCGCACAGTTGCGTCGTCGCGTGCTGGCGCTGCTGATCGACGGGCTCGCCACCTCGGGCGACCTGCCGGGCCCACCGCCCGTGCCGAACGAATTCGCCGAGCGATGGCGCCCGCGCGGATAACGTAGGCGTCGCCGATGAATTCCGCCCGGCCCCACCGTCTCCAGTCCTAGTCAGTGCCGCACCCACCGAAAGGTAAGCCCATGAACTGGACACTCGAGGTCGTCATCGTCCCCGTCTCGGACCTCGACCGAGCCAAGGAGTTCTATCACGACCGGCTCGGTTTCGCGGTCGACCACGACACCACCGTCCCCACCGGCGGGCGCATCGTTCAGCTCACGCCGCCGGGGTCGGGCTGCTCGATCGTCATCGGCGACGGCCCGGCGGTGCCGAAGATGGAACCGGGCTCGATCAAGGGCCTGCAACTCGTCGTTCCCGACCTGCCCGCAGCGCGCGCCGAACTCGTCGAACGCGGCCTGGATGTCGGCGAGATCCAGACGGTCGCGCCCAGTCCGGACGGTTCCCTGGACAACGTCGGATTCCTCTTCTTCGACGACCCGGACGGCAACAGCTGGGCGGTGCAACAGATTTCCGCCCGCGCCTGACGGGCGCGCGACGCCCTGGGGGGGGGGCGGGGGGGGGGGGGGGGGGGGGGCCCCGCCCCCCGCCCGCCGCCGCGGGCATCACCGACGAGCCCGCCACCTGGACCCGGCCCGCACCCACCCTCACCATGTTGCGCGACCAGCTCGATCGGCTCGAAACACCGGCCGCGCACGAGCTGGCCGCCGGACTGCATCCG
>NZ_JARWQD010000256.1 GCF_029869545.1 Nocardia wallacei
TTTTGTCCCCGCGGTAGCCCCGCCACCCCGGCCCCCCCCGGGAAACCCGGCCCGGCGGGGCCGCCGCCCGCGGGGGTCCCCCGGGGGCCCCCGCCCTCGGCTAATACGCAACCGGCGGCGCGGAGTTCGGCGACGACGGACTGCGGGGGTGACGATGCGGTCATCGGATCATTGTCCACCGCCCGGCAAGCGGTTTACCGGGAGGACGGCAGCAGGAAGGTGCGGGTGGCGTCGAGGTAGATCCCGCGCTGCGCGGCCTTGTTCGGCGGCGGCAGCTGCGACACCAGCTGATCGGTCGAGGTCATCGCGCCCACCACCTGAGTTCCGGCGACGATGAAATCGGCGACCGCGCGGCGGATGTGGTTCGGCGAGGTCACCACCACCGCGCTGGTGGCGCCCGCATCGCGCAGCATGCGGGTGCTGAACAGCGCGTTCTGCACCGTAGACCCGGCGCGATCCTCGACCAGGACCCGGTTGGCCGGGATGCCGTGCCCGATCAGCCATCCCGCCATCGCCGCCGCCTCCGGCACACCGTTCTGCGGGTTGCCGCCGGTGACCACGATGGGCGACCACGGCGCGGCGATGGCCTGCAGCCAGGCCGCCTGCAGGCGGTTGACCAGCTCCGGGCGCAGCGTGCCGTCGGGCAGCAGGCCGTAACCGAGCACCACGATGCCGGTCTGCGGGCCGATCAGCGCGGGCAGCGGATTGGGCAGGGTGCCGACGGCGGCGCCGATGGCGCCCAGCAGGTTCCGCGTGCCCTGGGCCATGCCGCCGTCGATGCCAGCCAGCCGGTTCAGCGCGGCCTCGCGGCCGACCAGGTCGCCGACGTAGTCCGACCAGACGGCCTGCAGCGCGAGGGCCTGCGTGTCGTCCGGGGTCTCGTCGAGCAGCTGCCGCAGATCGGCCAGCCCGGCGGGATCGTTGCCGTTGGTGAAGTTGGCCTGGGCGGAGTTGTAGAGCGGGGCCGGGCCTTCCGCGGCGTGGGCCGCGGTGGCGGCTGGCCCGGCGAGCAGGAGAGCGGCCGCCGAGGAGGCGGCGAGATATCGAAAACGCCGTGCGATTTTCACTGCAGTCGACACCTTTCCGAGCGAATGGGGTCATGCGCGTGTTGCTGGCAATTGGCTCGAGGACAATCGAGCCAACGATACGGCGGACCGGCGTGCCCGGCGAGGATTTCACGTTGTGACATTTCTGGATGTAACGCGATAGCGGGTGGATAGCGATGGACGCCACGCCAGCCGTCGCGGCCGGTCCGGCGCCCGATAGGGTGGGAGCCCGTGGACACGACTTCGCTGACCGGCAAGGACCTTGCCGCCGCACTCAGGGCCGATACCGACAAGCGCGCCGCCGCGCTCACCGCGCAGGGGAGCGCGCCGCGACTGGTCCTCGTGGTCGCCAACGACGATCCGGCCAGCGGCTGGTATGTGAAGTCGCTGCAGCGCGCCGCCGAGCGACTCGGAATCGCCTGCGACACCATCGATCTCGGAGCGGACGCCACCGCGGAGGCGATTCGCGCGGAGCTGACGAAGCTGAGCGCGGACCCGGCCGTGGACGCGGTCATGCTGCAGACCCCGCTCCCGGCCGGTGTCGGCCTCGACGATGTGAGTTCCGCCATCGCGGCGGGCAAGGATGTCGACGGGGTGAGCCCGCTGTCACTGGGCCTGCTCGCCAGCGGGCTGCCGAGCTTCCCGCCCGCCACGGCCGAGGCGGTCGTGGAACTGGCCAAGCATCACGAGATTCCGCTGGCCGGGCGGCACGTCGCCGTCGTGGGCCGCTCCAATGTGGTCGGCAAGCCGCTCGCTCAGCTGTTGCTGGCGGAGAATGCGACGGTCACGGTGTGCCATTCGCGCACCGCGGATCTGCCCGCGGTCACCTCGGCCGCCGATATCGTGGTCGCCGCCGCCGGGCGCGCGGGCCTGATCTCCGGCGAGCATGTCCGCGTGGGCGCCGTCGTCATCGATGTCGGCACCAACGAAGGCCCGGACGGCGGCATCGTGGGCGATGTGGACGCGGCGTCGGTGGCGGGGAAGGCCGGTGCGCTGAGCCCGGTTCCGGGCGGCGTGGGGCCGGTCACGACCGCCTTGCTGATGCGGCACGTGGTGCAGGCGGCGGAGGCTGGTCGGAAGGCGTAGTCGGAGGGTCCGCCCGCCGAGGCGTGGGGGGGGGGGGGGGGGGGGGGGGGGGCGGGGGGGGGGGGGGGGGGGGGGGGGGGGGGGGGGGGGGGGGGGGGGGGGCCCCCCCCCCCCCCCCCCCCCCCCGCAACGGGCGCCTGCAGGTGTGGGATAGGGAAGCGCCCGGAGCCGAAGGGTATCGCCAGAAAGCGGCGCGATCAATAGCGGACACCTGGACAACGTCCTATCCTGCGGCCTCGTCCAAGCTCACCTTCCCAACGGTGGGAATCGACCAACCTCGTGGTGGATCGGGACTGTCTATGGTTCGGGCAGGCGAGAGCGGCGGAAGGGAAGTCGGTGTCAGCGGCCGAGGACGCGTTCTATACAGGTGTTCAATCTTTGGGGTTGGTCGCGGGCGGTGTGCGCAATGCGGAGCATGCGCTGGCCGCCTTCCGGGCCGCCACCGATCTCGACCCGGATATGTGCGATGCCTGGCTGGGCCGCGCCATGGCGGGTGAGATCACGTCCGAAGTGATCTACGGGGCCTATCGCTCCGTGCACAATCTCTACCGCGACCAGCAGCGGGCGGGCCTTTCCGACCGCGCGCTGTGGTGCCAGGTCGAGATCGGGATGTACGGGCTGCGGGTGGCCATGGCCGACCGCGACCAGATCGCGATCGCGCAGGCCTGCTCGTACGCCGAGGGCGGGGAGTGGCAGGAGGCCGCCGCCATCCTCGCGCAGGTCGCCACCGACGATGTGGCCGACTTCGTCCGAATGTCGTTGTACTACAGGACGAAACGCTGGGTCGACGTGATCGACGCCCGCACCGCGAAGCCGACGTTGGAGGACGGGCTGCTCGATATCGCGGCCGAGCTGATGACCGCCCAGTCGCTGGCCCATCTCGGGCGGATCGGCGAGGCCCTGCCGCGCGCCCAGCGCATCGTCGAGGACAGCTCCTCCGGCAACACCTCCTACATCTGGGCCGACGCGCACTTCCTGCTGGGAATGCTGTTGCGGCACAACGGCGATCACGACAACGCCGATCGGATCCTCAAGGGGCTGCAGGGTTCCGGGCTGTGGCCCGAGCGCGAGGAGTGGCAGCGGGCGGTCAAGGACAAGACCTACCGGCTCGAGGTCACCACGCCGGACCTGCTCGCCTCCCGCACCGATCTGTGGGATCCCTCCACCGGCGACGATCCGGCGGAGGCCGCGGCCTCGGCGGCCCGCAAGGAGCGGGAGACCCTGCTGACCGAGGCGTCGGAGCTGCTGCAGGCCCAGATCGGCATGGATTCGGTCAAGGAGCAGGTCGACCGGCTCAAGTCCGGCGTGCTGATGGACCAGGTGCGCGCCAAGCGCGGGCTGGCCGTGGAATCCAAGTCGCAGCATCTGATCTTCTCGGGTCCGCCCGGAACCGGTAAGACGACCATCGCGCGCGTCATCGCCAAGATCTTCGCCGGGCTGGGTGTCGTCGAGAACCCGGAGGTCATCGAGGTCTCGCGCAACGACATGGTGGGCACCCACCTCGGTCACACGGCGCCGAAGACCAATGCGCTGATCGACTCCGCGCTCGGCGGCGTGCTGTTCATCGACGAGGCATACACGCTGATTCAGGAGGGTCTGTCCGGCGGTGACGCCTTCGGCAAGGAGGCCGTCGACACGCTGCTGGCGCGCATGGAGAACGACCGCGACAAGCTGGTCGTGATCATCGCCGGATACGAGGATCAGATCGACCGCTTCCTGGCCTCCAACGACGGCCTGGCCTCCCGGTTCACCAAGCGCATCCGGTTCTCCAGCTACGGCGCCGAGGAGCTGGTGCAGATCGCGGATCACATTGCGCGCAAGAAGGATTCGGTGCTGTCCGAGCAGGCGCGCGAGATCCTGCACGACCGCTGCGAGCAGCTGGCGGAGCAGACCCGCAACGGCCGTAGGCTCATCGACCTCGCCGGCAACGGGCGCTTCGTCCGCAATGTCGTCGAGGCCGCCGAGGCCGAGCGCGACTACCGCTTCACCCGGGAGAACGTGGATGTCGCGGCGATGACGAACGAGGAACTGATGACGGTCGACGCCTTCGACATCTCCGCCGCGCTGGCGGGGCTGGCGCCCGCCTCGACGAGCTGACGCCCGTGGCGCGTTTCCGGGTGGTGACCAAACACCAGATTTCGGGGTGGCGGTTCCTCCTGCGCCGGATCGAGCATGCGCTGGTGCGGCGCGATGCGTCGATGATCGACGACCCGCAGCGCGGCCGTTCCACGGCGCTGTCGATCGGAATCGCGCTGGCGTGCGTGATCATCGCGGGTGCCGCGATCCTGTCGTTCTTCAAGCCCGCCAAGAAGGTCGGCAATTCGGATATCGTCGCCGAGAAGGACACCGGCGCGCTGTTCGTGCGCCTGAACAACCGGATGTATCCCGCGCTGAACCTGACTTCGGCGCGGCTGCTCGCCGGGAAGCCCGATAAACCGGTACAGGTCTCGCGCGACGAGCTGGCGAAGTTTCCGCGCGGGCCGTGGGTCGGCATTCCGGGAGCGCCGGGCAGCATCACCGACAGCGGTGGCCGCGACTCGTCGTGGGCGGTGTGTGACACCACGAGAACCGGCTCGGCCGCACCGGTGAATCAGGCGACCGGATTGCCGACCACGGCCGGATCCGCGGTGCGTACCACCGCGATCGGCGGTCCGCTGACCGTCGACGGCGATGCCACCGCACCGCTCGGCGAGAATGCGGCGCGGCTGCTGCGCGCCGACTCCAGCACCTGGCTCGTCTACCGCGACAAGGACAAAGGCATCGTGCGGGCGGGCATCAATCTGTCGGATTCGGCGGTGACCCTGGCGCTGGGTATCGATCCGACCTCGCCGGTGATCACGGCCTCCAAGGGCCTGATCGATGCGATCCCGGAAACGCCGCCGCTGCGGGTGCCGGATATCCCGGGCGCCGGGAGCACGACGACGCTGAGTACGGGGATGTCGGTGCCCATCGGATCGGTGCTGACCGCCTCCGCGCCGGACAGGGGATTGTCCTACTACCTGGTGGCGGAATCGGGCGTCGTGCAGATCAGCCCCGTGCTCGCGGCCATGGTCCGCAATGCCGATTCGCGCGGCGCCACGGGGACGACGACGGTCGGGCCGAATGTGATCGCCGCGAATCTGCGACCCGGCGCGTGGCCGGGCACGGCGGACTACCCGACCCGCCGGGTCGAACTCGTGGATCCGGAGCGTGCGGGCGTGACCTGCTATCACTGGTCCCGCGGCGCCAACGACCCCAACGCGACCATGGACCTGCTGGTCGGGCGGCAACTGCCGCTACCGGCCGACCAGCAGAACCGGGCCGTCGACCTGGTGACGGCCTCGACCTCGCGCGGTGCGACCGCAGACGCGGCGCAGCTGTCCGCCGGCCGTTTCGTGCAGGTGACCGGGGAAGATCCGGGCTCGCCGCGCCGGGAGTCGCTGTTCTGGATCTCCGACAGCGGGGTGCGCTACGGCATCGATGTCGCGCCCGGCGCCACGTCCGATTCGACGCTGACCGCGCTGGGGCTGCGCGCCCCGATTCCCGCGCCGTGGAGCGTGGTGTCGCTGTTCGCGACCGGACCGACGCTGTCGCAGCGCGATGCCCGCATCCAGCACGACGGCATCCCGACCAACAAGGGCGCCATCGGATTACCGACCAAGGAGGGTGGGACGTCGTGACGACGACTCGCCGGTTCGTCCGTCCCGCCCGCACGGTGCGTGGGCCGAAGGCACCCGCGGTCACCGAGTTGCGCCTGCAGCCTCCGACGGAGTTGCCGAATCCGGTGCCGATGTCGCGGTGGAAGCTGATCCTGCCCGTGGTGATGGTGGCGGGCATGGGCGGCATGATGGTGATGATGTTCCGCAACGGCGGCGGAGCGATGAACCCGATGATGCTGATGTTCCCCGCCATGATGGTGTTCTCGATGTTCGGGATGATGGGCGGGGCGATGAGCGGCAACAATTCCGGTGGTGCCGCGAGCCTGAACGAGGAGCGCAAGGATTATCTGCGCTCGATCGCCGACAATCGTAAGACCGTGCACACGGCCGAGACGGAATTGCACGCCTTCCTGCGGTACACCCATCCGGGCCCGGCCGAGATCGCGCGGCTGGTGGGCGGGAAGCGGATGTGGGAGGTGCAGGTCGCGAGCCCGCAGTTCCTGCGGGTGCGGGTGGGTCGCGGCCGGATCGCCAATCAGGTGCGGGTGATCGTGCCCGAGGCGGCGCCGACGTCGGATCTGGATCCGGTCGGTGTGGTCGAGGTGACGCGGTTCGCGAAGGCCTACTCGACGGTCGGCGGCATGCCGGTGGCGATCAATCTGCTCTCGGCGCCGCAGGTCGGTTTCGACGGGGACGCGGACGCGGTGGCCGGGCTGGTGCGGGCGATGATCGCGGAGATCGTGGTGTTGCACGGTCCGGATCAGGTGGCGGTGGCCGCGGTGCTGTCGGATCCCGATGCGCCGCAGTGGTCTTGGCTGAAGTGGCTGCCGCATACCCAGCATCCCAGCGATACCGACGCGATCGGGTCGGAGCGGATGGTCTACCGCACCGTGGCCGAGTTGCGGGCGAAGGTGCTGGCGGGATTGAACCGCGGGCCGTTCTCGGCCAACAGTCAGCCGACGCTGGATCGCACGCATTATCTGCTGATCGTCGATGTGGGTGGTCCGGCCAGCGAGCGTGATATCTCCGGTATCGATGGCTGCACGTGGTTGCGTCTGGGGACGGCCGAGCAGAATCTGCCTCGGGCGCTGACGTTCACGGTGTCGGAGGATCGGCAGTTGCACGAGGTGACCTCGCGGGGACCGCGGCTGGTGGGGGCGTCGGACACCATGTCGGTGCCCGCGATGACGGCGCTGGCGCGCGGCATCTCCCCGTACCGCCTGTCGACGGTGGTGGAGGCGGTGGCGGCCGAGCAGGCCAGCGGCGGCACGTCCTGGGAGGACATGGTCGGGATTCCCGATCCGGGCAATATCCGGGTCGAGCAGTACTGGCCGCGGCGCAGCGACAGCGACCGGGCGCGGCTGAACATCCCGTTCGGGCACGATCCGACCGGGCAGGTGGTCTACCTCGATATCAAGGAATCGGCCGAGGAGGGCATGGGCCCGCACGGTATGTGCATCGGCGCGACCGGGTCGGGTAAGTCGGAATTCCTTCGGACGCTGGTGCTTTCGGCCGTCGCGACGCACTCGCCGGATACGTTGAACCTGCTGCTGGTCGACTTCAAGGGTGGCGCGACGTTCCTCGGATTCGACCGGTTGCATCACGTGACCGCCGTGGTCACCAACATGGAGGAGGAGGCCGATCTCGTCACCCGTATGGAGGACGTGATCAACGGCGAAATGGCTCGGCGGCAACGCATTCTGCGTGACGCGGGCAATTTCGCCAGCGTCGCCGACTACGAGCGGGCCCGCGAACAGGGCGCCCGGCTGGCGCCGCTGCCCACGCTGCTGATCATCCTCGACGAGTTCGCCGAACTGCTCGAACAGCATCCGAGCTTCTCGAAGCTGTTCGTGGCCATCGGCCGGTTGGGCCGGTCGCTGCGCATCCACCTGCTGCTGGCCTCGCAGAAGGTGCCCGCCAACCGGATGGGTGAGCTCGAGGCCCACCTGTCGTATCGAATCGCGTTGCGCACCAACCAGACCAGCGACTCCCGCGACGCCATCGGCACCGCCGACGCCTACCACCTGCCGAAGAAGCCGGGCTCGGGCTACCTGCGCGTCGGCGCCGGTGACCTGCAGCGGTTCCAGGCGGCCTACGTCGGCTCGACCTACACGGCCCCCGCACAGGCCTCCACGGCCAGCGCCCAGCGCGCGCGCCGAGCCGGCGGGGGATACCGTCCGCCGCAACGGTTCACGGCCGCGCACATCGCCAATACCCGGACCGAGCCGCTTGTCGAGCCCGAGCTGATCGCGCCGGAGCCCGAATCCGACGCCGAGCCGGTGACACTGATGGAGACCGTGCTGCAGCAGCTGGCCGGAAACGGCCGGCGAGCGCACAAGATGTGGCTGCCGCCGCTGAACGTCCCGCCGACCCTGGAGCGGTTGACCGCCAAGGCCACTCCGGGCTCACTGCAGATTCCGATGGCCATCGTGGACCGGCCCGCCCAGCAGCGACAGGACGTGTGGTCGGCGGATATGTCCGGGGCGGGCGGGCATATGGCCGTGGTCGGTGGCCCGCAGTCCGGCAAGTCCACGGCGGTGCAGACGCTGATCCTGTCCGCGGGTTTGACGCACACTCCCGAGCAGGTGCAGTTCTACTGCCTCGATTTCACCGGCGGCCTGTCCGGCCTGCGCGGGGTTCCCCATGTCGGCTCCGTGGCGTCCTCGCGCGAAAGCGACCGGGTACGGCGGACATTCGCACTGATCACCAACCTGATGGCGAACAGGCAGTCGTTGTTCACCGAACTCGGCATCGACACGATGCGCGAATTCCGCAGGCGCCGGAACTCGCCGGCCGAATCGGCGGAACTCACCGCCCACGGCGACCGGCACGGCGACGTGTTCTTCGTGATCGACGGCTGGGACGTCGGGTTCTCCCTCAACGGCCCCTACTACGACGAGTACTTCCCGGTCGTGGAGTCGATCGCCCTGCAGGGCCTGAATTACGGGATCCACCTGGTGATCGCCAGTTCACGGTGGGCGGCCGTGCGCCCGACGGTGAAGGACATGATCCAGACCCGGCTCGAAATGCGCCTCGGCGATCTCACCGATACCACGTTCAATACACATCGCGCGGTGGTGGCGGCCATTCCGCCGAACCGCCCGGGACGATGCGTGTCCACCGAGGGGCTGCATATGCTCACCGCATTGCCCCGCACGGATGGGGTGGGCGATCCCGAGTCGGTGGCGGCCGGTCTGGGGGCCGCCGCCCAGCAGTTGCAGCAGACTTACCAGGGCCGCAGGGCACCCGAGGTCAAGCTGCTCCCGGATCGGATCGTGCTGTCCGAGATCCTCTCCCGCCGACCGGAACCCACGACCTTGGCGCAGCGCCTGGTGGTTCCGTTCGGTGTGCGGGAGTCCGACCTCAGTTCCGCCACCATCGATTTCGGAGTCTCGACCCACCTGACGATTCTGGGATCGTCGGGCTGCGGGAAGTCGACGGTGATCGCCGCCCTCCTGGAATCGATTCGCACCCAGTTCACCAAGGACCAGGCCCGCGTGCTGCTGGTCGACTATCGCCGCCAGCACATGGACGCGATGCCGGAGGACCAGCTGATCGGGTACCTGACCAGCGAACGCGACCTGACCGAGGGCCTGCCGCCCTTCGCCGCCAAGATGCGCTCGCGCCGCCCACCCGACGGCGTGACCTCGCAACAGCTCAAGGAGCGCTCGTGGTGGAGCGGTCCGGAGATCTTCGTGGTCGTCGACGACTATCACATGGTGGTGCAGCGCGGTGCGATGAATCCGCTGGACCCGCTGAAGGACCTGATCGTCGACGGCCGCGACACCGGATTGCACGTCATCGTGGCACGCAGTATCGCCCAGGCGGATATGGCGATGTACGACAACGTGATCGGTCAGATCAAGAACCTCAACTGTTCCGGATTCATCATGGACGGCTCGAAACTCGACGGCATGCTCATCGGTGATGTCAAAGCGACCAAGCAGCCGCAGGGACGCGGAATTTTCGTGGAGCCGTTGCATTCCCGCAAGGATCTGGTGCAGGCCGCCGTGCTGACTGACCAGGACTGATACCGGTACCGAGCCCGCCGGAAAGCCAGGTTCCCCAAGGTTGGGAATGCCTTAGCGTTCTTGATGTACCGACTCGTTGTAAGAGCTCGGCGCACAGTCGATAGGAGACTCCTATGCTCCAGCATTACGCGGACCAAGTCTCGGCCGCATACGCGAACAATGTCGTGGTCGGAGGGACGCTCTCCGATCTGATGTCGGTGGCGGCGGCGGCCTGCGTGCCGCTCCCCGCCGGAGCCGACCCGGTGAGCAGGCGCGTCGCCACCGCGTTCAAGGCGCAGAAGAACGAGTGCCACCGAGCCGTCACGAAGGGAATGGTGCGGTTCAACGACGGCAACGCCAAACTGCCGGAGTCCAGCCTGAACTACCTCAACGGCGACACCGCCGGAGGCATGCAGGTCACCTCTCGGGACGTATTCGGCAACTGACGATTCGGTAGGAATCGCGCTATGGATTCATTAGCCGAGGCCGCGGAAATCGCCGCGGCCATGATGGACGAGCTGTCCAAGATCGTGGACAACCTGGCCACGGCACCGGAGACGGGCGCCTACGGCGCACTGCCTCCGGAGGTGAATTCCGCACGTCTGAATTCCGGACCGGGGCCGGTGCCCCTGACGGGTACCGCCGCGGCCTATACGGCGATCGCCGACGCCTTGGCCGCGGCGGCGGGTGGCTCCGACGGCTCCACCAACACTCTGGAACCGGCGTGGGACAGCCCGGCGGGAACCAAGGCCAAGGGCGCGTTCCGCAAGCATGCGATGTGGCTGCGGGAGCAGTCCGTCGTGGCGACCCAGACGGCCGCGCTGGCGGCGCAGGCGGCGGCGGTCAACACCGCGGCGCGGGGCGCGATGCCCCCGCTGGAACTGATCGTCGCCAACCGGCTGTCCTTCGCCATCCTGAGCGCAACCAACGAGATGGGCCAGAACACCCCCGCGATCGCGGCCAATGAGGCCATGTACTACGGGATGTGGATGGAGGCCGCCTACACGATGTACGCCTACGAGGCGGCATCCGAGGGGCTCGTGGCCAGCCTGCCGCCCTCGCCGGAGGCGCCGCCGATCGCGGGTGGCGGCGGGGATTCCACTGTGCCGGTTTACGATACGGGGCCGGGGTCGGGCAGGCAGGGCGTCGATTTCGACTCGAAGCCACAGTACGACGGCGGCGGACCGGATTCCGGTGGCTCCGGTCCGGATTCGGGCGGCAAATCGGATCCGGGCGGCGGGCCGGACAACGGCGGCGGCGATACCGGTGGTGGCTCGGACAAGCCGGGCCCCTCGGATCCGACGGGCCCGCAGGGCGACGCGATGACACCGGACGAGGGGACGACGTCCCTCGCCGACGGGATCACCGATCCGGGCATGGACCCCGGTTTCGGCGAGAACTATCTCGGCGAGGATCGGACGGGTTTCTACGGAACCTCGCCGTATTCGACGACCCTGGCCGGATTGAGCGGTGGCGCAGGCAGTCTCGTCGGACTCGGGATGCTGAACGGCGGACTGGGATCGATGTCGGGTGGGTCGACGGGCTTCCGGATGCCGACCAACTGGAATCCGGGTGCCGTGAAGGCATTCGGCCCGCTGCCCACCCCGGCGGCGCCGGCGCCCAGGCCACCCCAGACCCCGCCGCGCGGGGGGGGCGCGCCGATGGCGCGTATGCGGCGGCGGCGCGACGACGACGAGCGGCCGTCGAAGGTATTCGTACCGGGCGAACATGAGGAGGTGCCGGTCCTGGAGAGACCGCCCATTATCGGCGTCATCGAATATGCGGACAATGATCGCGAAGAATTCGACTACGTCGATCAACCGGTCCTGGTCGGCGTCATCGAGAATATCGACGACGAGCCCGTTCCGGCGACAGCAGAGCGTCCTCGGTGATGCGCACCGAGGTCGGAATCAAGACATTCTCGAAAGGAATAGAAAATGTACATTGGTGAACCCGACGAGCTGAGGGGCTCGGCGAAGACCACCGGCGATCGGCTGGACGTGCTGGAGGGCCTGCTGAAGAACCTCACCGGTGTGCAGGACGAACTGCGCGCGGCAGTGGTCAGTAAGGGCGCCGGTGACGCGATCTACAACACCGTCGGCAATGCCCATGAGCGGGGTAAGTCCCTGGCCGGGACGCTGGCGAAGATCATCAGTGATCTGAACCAGGCCGGTGTCAAGGTCGAGTCCGACGACCTGGCGGGTGCCCAGCAGATCCTGAAGGCCGAAGCGCTGGAGGCCCAGCCGGGTTACCAGGCCGGAGAGGACTGGACGGGCGGCCGCGGCAGCTGGTCCGACGGTGCGATGTCGCAAACGAATACCAAGGTCGACACCAATTCCTGGTGACGGTTGTCGCTGAACATACGGAGTGAGAAGGACTTACAAAAATGAAGTACGACTTCAACGGCGTCGATTATCAGGCCAACCAGCTCGGTGGCATCCTCGGCGCGATGGAAGACAATTTGAGCAGCCTGCGGGCCTTGAAGATCGATCTGATGACCAAGTTCAAGGGCGCGGGTGCGACCGGGTACGAGGACGTCATGAACGAGCTGCAGACGAAAATGGATCAGTACGGCGGCACGCTGAACAGCGTGAAGCTCGCGATCAACAACGTCGCCGGCTCGCAGGGCTTGATGCGGGAAACGGATCAGAGCAACGGCAAGATGTTCTATTCCTGACATCCGTCCGTCAGCCCACGTATCTGGTGAAGGTGTGGAAGACGATCCCGTCGCAGTCGACCTGAATGTCGATGCCGCCCTGCTGCTTCAGCATCTGGTCGGCATCGACTCCTATCCGCCGGTCCTGGCACTGCTGCCGAATATCTACAACCTCGACGACCTGAACCGGGTTCGCGCCGTGGTCGCGGAACAACTCACCGAGGTGGGGGTTCTCGACAACGGCCGGGTCCACCCCGTCGTCGAGCACTGGCTGCAGTGCCTGTACCGGCCGGATATGGAACTGGTCGCGCGCGTGCTGGACAACGGCCGCGACGGTGCGCCGCGGGGCATGTTGCGGATGTCGCTGGTCCGAGCCGGTGAGACCCATGTGCTGGCGGTGCGGTCGGACGACCACATCGTCATCCAGTCGGTATTCCTGCAGGACCGGCAGCTCGACACGGTGGCCGCCGCCCTGACCGCCGCGCTCGGGCCCGGGCAGGCGCTTCGGTTCGAGCCGATGTCCGCGCCGCTGGAGCAGTTTCAGGAGGTTCCATCCGAGCCGGACGAGCGGCGGCGGGCGCTGGTGGAACTGGGTGCGCAGCCGCACACCGCCGGCGTCCTGACCCGCGTACTGGACGAGGTGGTGCGCAGGGCGGAGGTGTTGCTGATCGAGCACCGCGACGGGGGTTCGGCCCAGACCGAGGTCTGCCTCAGCGTGCTGGATACGCTGTCGGGCCGGATCGTCGTGACCCCCAGCGTCGCGATGGATGGGCAGGTCTGGTCGACCTATGCGCCGGGTGACGACGCGGCGATCCGTTCCGGTGTCGCGGCGCTGGTGGAGCTTCTACCCGGCCGCAGCTGGTTCGAAACCGCGCGCACCGGCTGAGTTTTTTCGCTGGGTTCGTCGAGAGGATGAGGGAAATGAACCGAGCACCGAGTACGAACGGTCATGCCGCCGAGTCAGTCCGGGCTCGGGGTGGGTACGACGCGTTCTTCGCGCCCGCCGAGCAGGTGGAGTCGGCCGGGGCGGGCGGTCACGCCGCCTCCGCGGGATCGGCTGCCGCGCAGGCCGGTCCGCGCCATGAGCACGGCGAGCCCGTGATCGGCGCGCCGCGGCCGCCGGAGGCGAATGGATCCGACCGGCCCCCAACGACTTCCGGCGCGGTGAGCCCGCCGTCGTCCGCCGCGCAGGCGCCGCGTCCGGCGGCGCAGAACTCCGCGGATGCCGCCGCGTCCTCGGCACAGCAGGACCAGGCGCGGGCGTACGCTCAGCCCCAGGGCTCCGCACAGTCTCAGCAGTCGGATCGTGGCCGATCGTCGATCCAGTCTCAGTCCGGCCAGGACCGGTCCGCCCAGAGCCAGCCTGCGCAGGCTCAGCCCGCTCAGGATCGAACGGGCGAGGTCCAATCCGCTCAGGCGCAAACCGGCCAGGCTCAGTCCGGCCAGACCCAGTCGGCCCAGACCCAGTCCCAGTCCTACGCCCAGGCCCGGTCGTCGAGCGAAACCTCCAGCGCCACATGGCAGTCCGCGGAGGCGCAATCCGAGACCGCGGCGGCGCCCTGGCGGTCCGCCGAGGCCACCCCCGAAACCACCGGGGCGACAGGACAACCCACCACGTCCTGGGTGCCCGATCGCATCGAGCGCAGCTCGTACGAGCATGCCCGCGTCGAGGTGCTCCCCGCCGCACTGACCTCCGCGGACCTGCTGGCCGATATCGCGGCCGCTCGCCGCGCCCAGCTGAAGTCCCAGAGCGGCATGCGCGGCGCCCTCAACAAGGTGGGCTTCAACCTGGGCCTGTCCCCGGCCGAGCAGCGCGTGGAGAACCGGCGCGGCCGCATTCGCCGCCAGCTCACCTCGACCTATCAGATCGCGGTCGTCAGCGTGAAGGGCGGCGTCGGCCGCACCACGGTCACCGCCGCGCTGGGCTCCACCTTCGCGAGCCTGCGGCCCGACCGCGTGGTCGCCATCGACGGCAATCCGGACTTCGGTGACCTGCCCTCGCGCACCGCGCCGCATCCGTACGGCCTGACGCTGCGGGACCTGGCGCAGTCGCAGAACCTCGATGCGTTCTCGGCGGTGCACTCGTTCACCTCGATCAACGACTCCGATCTGGCGGTGCTGGCCTCGCCGTGGAACACCGAGGCGACCGCGGCGCTGTCGGGCCACGAGTACGCGGCGGCGGTGGAGATCCTGCGGCGCCACTACAACCTGCTGATGGTCGACTGCGGCACCGGCGTCCTGGATTCGGTGACCGGTGCGGTGCTGCACACCAGCGATGCCGTCGTGGTGGTCACCCCGGCGACCGTCGGCGGCGTGAAAGGCGCTGTCGCGACGCTGAATTGGCTGAACTCGCACGGCCTGCAGCATCTGATCGCCAAGTCGATCGTCGCCATCGTGCACCACCAGCCCGCCAAGCCCACCGTGGAGGTCGACCAGATCGAGAAGCTGTTCGCCAGCGCCCAGCGCCCCACGCAGGTGGTGCCCTACGACCCGCATCTGGCCGAGGGCGGCGAGATCGATCTGCGCCTGCTCGACAAGGACACGCTGCTGGCCTTCGAGGAACTCGCGGCGTCGCTGGCCGACGGCATACCGAGCCATCCGGGCGGCGGTGCGCCGGGAGATCGCGGAGGGTGGCGATGAGCACCGCGTTCGCCCCGGCCTCGCCGCCCCCGGCCCCGGCGCAGCAGCCCTCCGCCGAGGTGGCGCGGGCGCGGATCGCTGTCATGGTCGGCAGCTACCAGGTGGACGTGGTGGTGCCGACCAAGTTCACGATCGAGACCTTCATCGACGATCTGCTGGGCGTGCTGGCGCGCGCGATCAACGACGAGACGGTGGATTTCGTCCCGCCGACCGGACAGTGGAGCCTGGCCCGGCCGGGGGAGCCGCCGATCCCGCGCTGGCGCAGCCTGGCCGATCACGACGTCGTCGACGGCACCGTGCTGATGCTGTCGGTCATCGAATCGGCCGAGGTGTTCACCCCGGTGGTGGAGGACATCACCGACGCGCTGGCGGGCATCAACGAGCGGGAGTTCGCCGAATTCGACAGCGGCACAGCCGTTGTCGTCGGCCTCGCGGTCCTGGGCTTCGGCGCGACCGCGACGGCGGCGCTGCTGTCGCTGTCGTGGGTCGAGACCGGCTCGCTGCTGTGGTGCGGGCTGCCCGCACTGCTGCTGGGCGCGATCGCCTGGGCCGCCGCGTTGTCCGCGGGACGCAAGCGTGCCGAGCCGCGCATCTGCCTGGGTCTGGCCCTGACGGCGTTGCCGCTGCTGTTCGCGGGTGGCGCGATGCTGGTGCCCCCGGCCTACGGTGAGCCCGGTCCGTTCGCCGCGGCCAATGTGGCGGCGGGTTCGGTCGTGGCCGCCGTGGCCGCGGCAACCATGTTGCGGCTCACCAGATTGGGCATCGCCACGCTGATGGCGGTGACCGTGCTGGGCGTGGTCGTCTGCGCCGTGGTGCTGCCCCTGACCTATCTCGACATATCCCTGGAGCAGGTGGCCGGGGGCGCGGTATTCGTCGGCATCATCCTGCTCACCGCGGCGCCGCGGCTGGCCGTGATCTCCGCCCGGATCCGCCCGCCCGACCTGCCGGACCCGGGCAACGAGGTCGCCCCCTCGACCCTGGCCGACATCTTCGATGCCGAATCCGCCCGGGAGGCGGATCCGGAGCAGGCCGAGACCCAGGAGTCCGAAAGGCGGCGCGCCCTGGCCGAATCCGGCATCGAGGGCCGGGCCCGGCTGGCGGTGACCAGCCTGCGCGGGCTGATCGCCGCGGTGTCGGTGCTGCTGGCGGTGTCGGTGATCATCTCCGCGGCGACGGCGCCGGGCGGTATTCGCGAGATCGTCATGGGTGCCGCCGTGGCCGGGATCCTGGCGATGCGCGCGCGCTGGTATCCCGATCTGGTGCAGGCGATCTCGCTGATCTCGGCGGCCGCGGTCACGGTCGCGGGCATCGGGTTCGTGCTGGTGAACGCGTACGGCACGGGGTATGCGCGGCTCGCGGTCGCGCTGGTGGTGGCCTTGGCCGCGGGCGCGGGATGCGTTGCGGCGCTGCGGTTGCCGGGCAAACGGCTGTCGCCGGTGACCCGCCGGGTCATCGACCTGATCGAGTACGCGCTGATCCTCATCGTGCCGATCATCGCCTGCTGGGTGATGGGCATCTACACGGCGATGCGAGCGCTGTGATGGGTTTCGGCAGGGGCGTGGGCATCGCGATGGCCACGCTGGCGCTGGCCACCGGCGCGGCACCGGCGGCGGCGCTGGAACCCCCGGAGGTCGCCGTCGGTGCGGCGCCGCCGGACGGCGCGCCCGGTCCGGAGGCGCCGACCAAGCAGGACAAGGGCTGCCTCGCGGTGGGTGTGCTGCCCGACAGCGATCTGTCGCAGGCACCACCGCCGGAGCGTGCGTTGGACCTCGCGCGGACACGGGCGCTGAGCCGGGGCGCCGGGGTGAAGGTCGCGGTGATCGACACCGGCGTCTCGCCGAGTTCGCGCCTGCCCAACCTCACCGGCGGCGGTGACTACGTGTCCACCGGCGGTGACGGCCTGTCCGACTGCGACGCGCACGGCACGCTGATCGCCGGGATCATCGGCGCGGCCCCGGACGCTGGTGACGGATTCGCCGGTGTCGCACCGGATTCCGAGATCATCTCCATCCGATACCGCTCGGGTGCGTTCAGTCCCGAACGCAGCGGCGGCGACCAGTCACAGAAGGTGGCGCTCGAGCTCCGGACGCTGGCCCGCGCGATCACGCACGCGGCCAATCTCGGCGCCCAGGTCATCACCGTGGCGCTGCCGATCTGCGTCCCGGCGGACGCGGGCCTGGACCAGTCGATGCTGTCGGCCGCCATCGGGCATGCCGTGCACGTCCGCGGCGCGTTGATCGTGGCGGGCGCCGGAAACACGGGAAGTTCGGGCTGCGAACAGAATCCGGCGATCGACCCGAGCCGCCCCCGCGATTCGCGCAATTGGGGTGCGGTCAAGACGATCTCGACACCGGGATGGTTCGCGCCCGAGGTCCTGACCGTCGGTTTCACCACGCCGAACGGCGCTCCGATGCCGGACTCGCTGTCGGGGCCGTGGGTTTCGGTGGCCGCGCCCGGCACCGGTATCGAGTCGGTGGGCCCGGGCGGCGGCGGCCTGATCAACGGCATCGGTGAGCCGGGCAAGCTGGTCCCGGTCGGCGGCGCATCCTTCGCCGCGGCCTACGTCAGCGGTGTCGCCGCGCTGTTGCGATCGCGGTTCCCGAACGAGACCCCCTCCGAAATCGGTGCGCGCCTGCAGGCTTCGGCGCATGCCCCCGCCCGGGGCATCGACAACGCCGTCGGTGCCGGTGTGATCGATCCGGCGGCCGCACTGAGCTACCGGACCCCGCCGAAGCCGCCGGTCGGATTGTTCCGGGCGTCGGAGCTGGTGCTGCAGCCGCCCGAGCGTCCCCGGGACCAGCGTCCGGCGCTGATCGCGACGGCCGTGATACTGGCGGCTGTGATCTTCGGTGTGATCGCCAGTCGGGCGAAGAACGTGATCGGGAGACGTGGGTGAGCTTTCCCAGCATTCGAGTCGGCAGTCTCGAGCGCGGCCCTGTCGCCACGGTGGTGATCGGCGGCAGCTTCGTGGTGGCCGGGCTGTGGGCCCGCGCCCCGCTCTGGGTCGGACCGGCGATCGTCGGCCTGCTGCTGATCACGGTGACCGTCCGGGTCGGCGGCCGCACCACGGTCCGCTGGCTGCTGGACTGGGGCGAGTTCCGGTTCGGCCGGGAGGCCCGCGCGCAGGCCCGTGCGGCGCTCCCCGAGGTGCGCGACGTGGCGGTCGCCGCCGGTGTCTGCGGCATCCACGAGGCCGGATCGACGCTGGTGGCGATGATTCAGCTCGCCCCGGACCTGGGCCTGCCCACGGTGATTGCCGAGCAGACGGTCTACACCGAGGACATCGTGCCGGTGGACGATCTGCTGCCGATGCTCGATCAGTTCGGCCTGTCGGTCGACATCGACATCGTCACGACCGGCCAGCGCGTGCGGCCCAGCACCGGGTACAGCATGCTCTACGACCAGCTGATCGGGTCGCATCCCGTGGTCGGCGATCGGTCCACCTGGCTGGTGCTCCGGCTGGACCAGGAAAGTAACCTGTCCGCGCTGGCGCGCCGGGGACCCGCCGCGCTGTCCGGTCCCAAAGCCCTTGCGACGGCGGCACATCGGATCGCCGGACGGCTGCGCGAACGCGGTATCGCCGCACAGGCGTTGCCCGCGGAGGCATTCCGCGGTGCCCTCAGGCTGCTGCACGCCGGCGTGGAACTGCCGGATCTGCGGGAGAAGTGGGGCCACCTCGAGCCCTCGGTACCGGGTCGGTTCGTGACCAGCTTCGCGATCGACTGGACCCGCCTCGACGGCGCCGGGCTCGACGACTGCTGGACCTGGAACCGCGGCCGCACCACGGTGGTCGTGAGCCTGGCGGGGGGCGCGCTCGGCCCGCGCGGCCTGGTGCGCTACGTCGGTCCGGCGCTGATGACCGATCCGCCCGGATATCTGCGCCGGTTGGGCGGCAAGCAGTCGACCGCGCTGCTCGCGACCCTCCCCACGGGAACGTCGGTGCGGGCCGTACCCGCCGACGACACCGGCAACGATGTCGCGCCCCCCGGTCTGCTCGCCGACCTGCCGATCGCCATCGGCCCCAATGGGCAGATCCTCGGCACCATCAGCGGGCAGCCGCGGCACACGCTCGCGCTGCCGCTGTTCGATCCGGTGCGGTACAACCCGCGGCGGCGCACCGTCGACGTGCAGGCGGAATTGCCTGTGGCGCAACAGATCGTCCTGCGGGCCATGGTGGTCGGCGCGGATGTCGAGGTGCATTCGGCACGGCCGCACCGGTGGTCGCAGCTGGTGTCGGCGGTCGGCGATACCGATTCGCTGCGTCTGGCGTCCGACCCGGACCAGGGCGGACCGGCGGGCCCGCCGTCCAACCACGCGACGATCGCCGTGTTCGATCAGGTGCCTCCGCAGGGATCCACCGCGCATACGACGGTGACGATCAGCGATCCGGGTACGCCGCGGCGGCGGTCCGCCGATCTGGCCATCAATCAGGTCAGCGCGACCTCCGTCGACGTCAACATCCCGATGCGCACGGTCCGGGTGGACCTGATCGAGCCTCGCGGGGAGACCCGCTACTACGATGCCCCGGCCCAGCCGCCGCCCGGCGCCTCGGTGCCCTACGAGTCCGTTGCGACGACGGTGCCGCTACCGCCCGGCGACCGTCGAGTGGGTTAGGAGATTCGAGACGGTAATGTTGGTCAACGTGGTAGCGGATTCCCAGTCGGAGGGCGGCGACTTCCAGCATCAGGACGGTGAGGACGCGCAGACTCCCCGGCAGGCTGCGGCGGCGATTTTCTCGAGCCGCCTGTCCGGTCTGATCGCGGAGTCGGTGGTGTCCACCGAGGACGGCTCGACGCGGGGCCTGACGCTGTATTCGCTTGCGCAACATCTGGAACTGGCCTACCCGGATGTCCCGGTCTCGCAGTCGGGGCTCTACCGGCTCATTCACGGCGAGGCCATTCCCCGGCTGGACCTGATCATCGCCCTGGCCCGGGTGTTCGACGTCCCGCCCGAGTACTTCGTCACCGCCGAGAGCAGCCGCTGACCGCCCGCGCGGGCGGAACGCCTTGTGCCGGTAGGGCTTTCTCAGGAGCGGGAATAGCGTAACCGCGTCGCCCGGACCAGGACGGATACCATCCCGACCATGCCGGACGAGGACGTGTTTCTCCGCCACCGGGGCGCTGTCCTGGACGCTCTGCTGTCCGATCCCGCGTTCGGTCAATCCCCCTCCGCACCGGCCGCGCCGGACGCGGATTCCGGGGTCCCCTCGGCCCGGGTGGAGCTGAGCGAGCCGGTGTCCCGCGGCCCGGTGTCCGAGCCGGTGTCGGCCCCGCGCCGCCCCAGCGGCGGCCCGAAGGCCAGCGATCGCATCATGGCGTTGCT
The DNA here is from genome assembly GCF_029869545.1 of Nocardia wallacei. GTDB lineage: Bacteria > Actinomycetota > Actinomycetes > Mycobacteriales > Mycobacteriaceae > Nocardia > Nocardia wallacei_A. Next base: position 20,399 of record NZ_JARWQD010000256.1, read on the forward strand.
GAACGGGCAGCCGCCCGACAGCCAGTCCGGGGGAATCGAATTCACCTCGGACTTCGCCGAGACGGCCGGTAATCGGCTGTCCGCGCCACCGAAGGCGGCGGAATCCGAGCCCGAGCCGGAGCGGGCGAAACCGGCGCAGGAGCAGCGACCGGCCGGGGCGGCCGGTGTCGCCAACGATGTCCTGACCCAGCTGCGCAAGCCGAAGATAGCGCTGGCCGCCGCCGGAGTGCTGGCGGTGCTGCTGGTGCTGGTGCTGGTCACCACCGGCGGCAAGGAGAAGGGGTCCGACCAGGTGGTGGTCGTGACGCCGGTGGCGGCGGCCCCGGCGTCACCGCAGCCCTCGGCGAGCGGCAAGGCCGACGCGCCCGGGCAGGCGATCCAGGTGAAATCCGCCCGCGCGCACTGCCCTTCGGGCAGCACCGACGCCATGGACGCCTTCGCCGGGCAGGCGGGGAAGGCGTGGTCGTGCGTGCGGGCCTACAAGCTCGACGGCCAGGTGCTGACCATCGATCTCGGCAAGAACTACAAGGTGGATTCGATCGGCATCGTGCCCGGCTGGGACGGCGTCGGCTCCGACGGTGCCGATCAGTGGAACAAGTACCGCACGGTCAGCCGGGTTTCGTACCAGTTCAACGACTCCAACTCGAGCACCTACACCCAGCAGACCCTGGATCAGCGCAGCCTGGTGGTCACCAATCTCTCGCCGGCGGTGAACGCCTCCAAGGTCACGCTGACCATCCTCGAGTCGAAGGGCGATCCTTCCGTCAACACCACCGCCATCTCATCGATTGTGATCACCGGACAGTGACGCCGATGATCTGCCAGTACTGTTCGCACCGCAACAGTGGTGCGGAGTCGCAGTGCGCGCATTGCGGCGCACCGCTCCCGGCGGCGAGCCCACCTCCGGCCGCCCCTGCGGCGAGCCCGCATGCCGAGCACCCGGCGCATACGACGCTCTCGGCGATCGAGCAGTCGGCGGAGCGGACCGCGAAGAAGGCACTCAAAGGTGCCGGGCACGTGGTCGAGGACGCGGGACGCGCCGCGAAAGGCGTGGAGCGCACGGCCTTCGGCGCCGAACACCTCGCCGAGCGCCTCGACTCGATGTCGTGGAAGACGGCGTCGATCATCCTCGGCGTGCTGCTGGTGCTGGCGATCTTCGTATTCCGCTCGTGCGATTTCTCTCCGCCCTCCTTCGACGGGCTCGCCGATCCCGGGACCGGTATCTCCGCAGGGAATCCGAAGTCGTTGCCGGAGTCGCTGCGGACCGCCTCGACCTGCCGGTCCGGCGGTGCCGCGGGCGCCGAAAGCTGTGTCGTCGAGGCGAATTCGCCGCTGCTGGCGGGCGGGATCACCGGCGGTCGGCCCCTGACCCTGACGGTGCAGGCCGAATCCGCGCTGCAGGCGGCCGACACCATCGCGCGCTGGCGGTCCGGGGGTGCCACCTCGCTGGCCGATACGCCGGTCTTCGTCGGGGTCGGCCCGGCGGCCACGCTGCTGTACGCCGACCGCCGCAGCGGCTTGCGGATCGAATCGGGCGCATTCACCGACCGCGCTGGCGTGCGCACCTTCGCCCAGCGCGCGGGCCTGGTCCACTAACGGGGATCCCCCCACTCATGGGGAGAGTGGCCTTGACCACGCGAATTACCATCAGATTGTACCGCTGAACAACGGCACGGTAATGGGGTCTTCACCCGGGTCGGGCGGCAGGGAGTGCATGCGCGAGACACGGAGGAACGGTGGCGGCAACCCAGCAGACGATTTCATGGAAGCGATTCCGTGACGATCCGACCGACCTGGAAGCGATCTACTTCCGCTGGATTCAACCGGGTGCCGCGGCCCCGGCGATCACCGGCCGCGCCGAACTCATCTACCGGCAGCACCTGGAGCTGGCGGCGGTCCGGCGGCCGGGTAAGGCGCTGACGCGCGTCTACCGCGCCGGGGACGGCTTCGGCCCGGCGATTCAGATCGTCAATGACGATATGCCCCTGCTGGTCGACTCGGTGACCGCCGCGCTGCGCCGGCTGGGCGCCGTGGTCACCGAGGTAGTGCATCCGGTCTTCGATGTGCTGCGCGACAACCACGGCCGGTTGCGTGCCATCGCTCCCGCCGAGGGCGACGGCAGCTCGGGTCTGAGCAAGCGGCAGGGTCCGGGCGGCAACGCGGTCCGGGAGTCCTGGATGCACGTGCAGCTGGGGTCCGATGTCGGCGACGACGTGATCGAGAAGGTCGAGCGGGCGCTGCGCCCGGTGCTCGGGGTGATCCGGCAGGTCGCCGACGACACCACGCCCATGACCCGGGCGATCCGCGCGCTGGCGAACCGGCTCGACCACACCGCCGAGTGGGTGCGCGACGCCGAGATTCCCGAATGCGCGCGTTTGCTGCGCTGGCTCGCCGACGGGCACTTCACGCTGCTGGGCTACGGCTACTACGACAGCCCGAATCTCGGTGCGGCAGAACAGGGTCCGGCCGCGCCGATCCCGGTGTCCGGCACCGGGCTGGGCGTGCTGCGTGGCGAATCGGGCAGCGAGATCGTGGTCCCGGCGTTCGACGGCGACGACTCCGTGCTGCGGATGGCCAACGGTTCGGCCGACGCCATGATGCCGGGTTCCCCGGACATCTACTTCATCAGCGTGGCCGACTACGGCGATGCCGATCCCAAGCAGTTCCTGCCCGCCGGGGGACCGATCGCGCCGCGCGGCGTGCACGTCTTCGTCGGCATGTTCACCGTGGCCGGTGCGCACGAGAACATCCTCGATATCCCGGTGATCTCGCGGCGCGTGCTGCAGGTGATCGAGTGGGCGGGTTTCGCGCTGAACTCGTTCTCCGGTCAGGGCCTGCTCGAGATGCTGCAGACCTTCCCGCGGGTGGAGCTGTTCTCCACCGATGCCCGCCGGTTGTTCGAAACCGTCTCGGCCGTCATGAATTTGGGCCTGCGTCGCCAGGTGCGGCTGTTCATCCGGCGCGATGCGGGCAGCGGTGCGGTCTACTGCCTGGTCTACATTCCGCGTGACCGCTACTCCACCGAGGTGCGGCTGCGGATGCAGAACGTCCTGCAGGCGGAGTTCGACGGTGAGCAGGTGGCGTATTCGGCCCGCGCGACCGAATCCGAGCTGGCCGTCGTCTATTTCACGGTGCATCGCAAGCCCGACGCGCCCCTCGCCGATATCACCGAGTCCAACCGCGAACGCATCCAGGAGCTGTTGTTCGCCACCACCCGGACCTGGTCGGATCGGCTGCTGGCCGAGGCCGGGGGCAATCCCGAATTGTCGGCCGCGGCAAAGGATTACGCGTCCGCGTTCCCGGCGGGTTATCAGGAGGAGTACTCGCCCGCGCAGGCCCTGGATGATCTGCGCCGGATGCGTCGGCTCTCGGACGGTGCGATCGAGACGAACCTGTACCGCAGCGCCGACGCGCCGTCGGGGGAGTGGCGATTCACGCTGTACGTGGCCGGGGCCGAGGTCTCGCTGAGCCGGGTGCTGCCGCTGCTGCACAGCTTCGGCGTCGAGGTGGTGTACGAGCGGCCCTACCGGCTGGACCTGGCCGACGGTTCCCGGCAGTGGATCTACGATTTCGGCCTGCGCGTGCCCGCGGCGCTGCTGCGCGGCACGACCGATCCGGACATCGAGGCGGATCTGGCCAACTCGGTGGATCCGGAGACGTTGCCCGACAGCAGTATTCGCCGCCGCCTGCCGGAGGCGGTCGCCGCCATGTGGCACGGCCGCACCGAGGTCGACGGGCTCAACGAGCTGGTGCTGCGCACCGGGCTGCACTGGCGGCAGGTCGCGATGTTGCGTGCCTACGCGAAATACCTGCAGCAGGCCGGATTCGCCTACACCTTCGGCAATATCACCCGCGCGCTCGTCACGCATCCGACCACGGCGCGCGCGTTCGCCGAATTGTTCGACGCCTACTTCGATCCCGACGGGGTCGGGTCGGTCGCCTCGGTGCGTGCCGCCGCCATCGCGGAGCGGCTGCAGGCGGAGATCGAGGCCGTCGTCAGCCTGGACACCGATCGGATCCTGCGCGCCATGCTGGGGCTGATCACGGCGACCTTGCGCACCAACTACTTCCGGCGCGACGACCAAGGGCAGTCGCCGGAGTATCTGTCGTTCAAGTTCGATCCGCACTCGATCAACGAATTGCCCCGTCCACGGCCGCAATTCGAGATCTTCGTGTACTCGCCGCGGGTGGAGGGCGTGCATCTGCGGTTCGGCGCCGTGGCCCGGGGTGGGTTGCGGTGGTCGGATCGTCTCGAGGATTTCCGCACCGAGGTGCTGGGCCTGGTGAAGGCGCAGGCGGTGAAGAACGCGGTGATCGTGCCGGTGGGGGCCAAGGGCGGGTTCGTGGTCAAGCGGCCGCCGACGCCCACCGACGACCCTGCCGCGGATCGTCAGGCGTTGCAGGCCGAGGGGGTGGCGTGTTATCGCACGTTCATCTCGGGTTTGTTGGATGTGACCGATAATGTGGATCATGCGACGGGGCAGGTGGTTCCGCCTGCTCGGGTGGTGCGTCGTGATGGT
>NZ_JARWQD010000257.1 GCF_029869545.1 Nocardia wallacei
CCGGTACCGTCTCACCGGGGCCGGGACCCCCGGTTTTCCGCGCCCCCACCCCACTCCCACGCCTCCAATTTTGTGTCCGCTCTTCCCGTGGGGCGGCGGGCCCGGGCCGCTTCTTGCGGATCCCCGTCGCAACGCATGCGAACACACGCCCCCGACGGACGTACTCATGGGAGCCTATCGCTTCGACGATGCCTCCGCGTTACCAAATTGAGACAGAGTGGCGAAGACCGCAGGTTTTGCGGTGACGCACTCCTGCTTAATTCGGAACCGGGGGTGGGATCGGATCGACCAGATCGCAACGCTGGATCTCGTACTTGGGCACCCGCTCGATGCGGTACTTCGCGAAATCGAGCGACTGGATGATGTTGCTCTTGAACCGCTGGAACGTCAGCGGCGCGCGATAGGACGCGAGCAGGTCCTGGGTGGCCGGGCAGCTCAGCGCCGTGCGGGCCTGGATGACCCACTTCTCGTCCATGAACCAGGGCATCCAGGGGTGCCGGTCCACCATGCCGGTGTCCACGAGCACCCAGTCCGGGTAGAGGTTCTTGTCGTGCCCGATGCGCCCGTCGACCAGCCGGTCGGTGTGCGCGGCCAGCGGGTAGGCCAGGCCCTCCTGGTCGATCACGCGCACGCTCAGCGGGACGTTCATGCTCGTCATGCCGAGGTTCAGGAAGTACACCGTATGCCCGGCGCCGCCCTCGGGGATCGGCAGCGGCGGCGGGGCGACGTACCACATCATGAACGACGGCGAGTTGATCAGCAGCCCGCCGTCCGGGGTGTTCTCGATGGCCTGCACCATCGCGCGCATGCGGGGGTAGTCCAGGTAGTCCTCGGCCAGGATCGGATGGTCGTGACCGCTGTTGAGGACGTAGTAGATCCGCTCGTCGACGATGCCGGTGGCGCTGAGCTGGCTGCCGGAGGTATTGGCGACGGTGCCGGACACGTACAGGGCCCAGCCGACTGTGGCCACCCAGGCCGCCACGGGCACCGCGAACGACCAGTGCACCCACCGCGCGCCGCCCCGCGCGCGGTCGGGCAGCCGGATCGGCAGCACCGCCACCGGCAGCAGCAGGATGAACAGCTGGGGCAGCAGCATCCGCCCGTGCATGAAGTCGCCGCCGACGCGAATGTTGAACAGCACCAGCAGCAGTCCGCCGACCAGCATCAGGGTGACCACGGCAGCGGGCGTGCGCAGCCACCGCTGCAGGCGGCGCGACCGGCGCTCGATGCCGTTGTCGAGGTCGGAGGCACCCGTCGCACCGGCGGATCGCCGCGAGCGCACGAGCAGCACCGCCAGCACCGCCAGCACCAGCAGCGGCAGCCACAGGAAGTACGGGCCGACCAGATCCCAGAGGTAGGTGAAGCCCTGCGCCCACTTGGCGCCCCCGGCCTCCTTGGCCACGGCGGTATTCGGATAGGGCAGGCCGTAGTAGCCCATCCGCCAGATCTGATAGCCCACCGGCACGGCGCCGCCGATCGCCACCAGCAGGGCTCGAATCACGAGGGGCCGCAGGCGCTCCGGCAGCCACGCGTATCGCAGCGCGTCCGGCATCGGCGCGCAGAAGACCAGCAGCAGCGCCAGGCCGCCCAGGACGGTCATCTCCGGGCGGACCAGCCACGACAGCCCCGCCCAGAACACCAGCCCGAAATAGCTCGGCAGGCCGGGCCGCCCGGCCTGGCTCCAGCGGATCAGCAGGTACCACAGCACCCCGAGCCAGAAGATGACCAGGCAGTTCTCCAGCCCCGAACTCGCGTAGTCGCGGGCCGGGGGCACCGCGATGTAGACCAGGGCACCCGCAGGAACGAGCAGGTGGCCCGCGGAGCTGCCGCCCCACAGCCGGGCCGACCCCAGCATGGCGAACACGACCGCCAGCACCGACAGCACCAGCGCCACGGCGAGCACCACGTACTCGAGCCGGGCCTGGGTGAGCCAGCTGAAGAACCAGACGACGTAGGTCCAGGCGGCGCTGGTGTTGGTCTCCACCCGCTCGTCCGCGTTGAAGACCGGGCCGTTACCGGCCAGCAGGTTGCGCACGGTGCGCAGCACGATGAGCCCGTCGTCGGCGATCCAGCGGCGCTGCCAGGCGCCGGTCGCGAACAGGACCCCGGTGAGCACGATCCCACCGACGAAAGTGGCCCGGGACAACCGCGCGAAGCGGGAGGCGCTCGCCTCCCGCTCGTAGTCGCCGACCGCCAGCGTGCTGGTCGGCGGTCCGCCTTCGCGCTCTTCTCCCGCTACCAACCTCTCGTCAGGTGAGATAGACAGCGACACCTACCGCTCCGATCCAGGCGATGGCCAGTACTTGCAGTACGCGATCCCCCAGGGCGATCTCTTCGGGTTCACCGGCCTCGCCACCATCGACGTCGACCGCATAGCGCAGGATTGCGATAGTAAACGGGATCATCGAGATCGCGAACCACTGGTTGTCCTTGTGATCGGATTCGAAGGCCCACAATCCATAGAAGACGACCACCGCGGTGGCCGACAGGGTCCAGATGAAGCGCAGGTAGGTCGGCGTGTAGTACTGCAGCGACTTACGGATCTTCGCACCGGTGTCGAGCGCGATCTTCAGCTCCGCGTAGCGCTTTCCGGCCGCCATGAACAGCGAGCCGAACGCCATGATCAGCAGGAACCATTGCGACAGATGGATATTCGCGGCGGCACCGCCGGCGACCGCGCGCAGCAGGAAGCCCGACGACACGATGCAGATGTCGAGCACCGCCTGATGCTTGAGCCCGAAGCAGTAGGCCAGCTGGATGCCGATATAGATCGCCATCACCACGGCCAGCTGCCACGACGCCACGAACGACACCGCGATGGACCCGACCAGCAGCACCACCGACAGCGCGTACGCGATGTTCACCGGGAGGACCCCGGCGGCGATCGGCCGGTAGCGCTTGGTCGGGTGCGCCCGGTCCGCCTCCACGTCCAGCGCGTCGTTGATCAGGTAGATGCCCGAGGCCGCCATGCAGAACACGACGAACGCGATGCCGACGTGCCCGAGCACGGACGCGCTCGACACCGCATCCTTACCCGCCGCCAGCGGAGCCGCCAGCACCAGGACGTTCTTCACCCACTGACGCGGGCGGACGGCCTTGACGATGCCACCGGCCAGGGACTTCGGCGGTCCCTTGATGACGGCCTCGTCCAGGTCGACGCTGGTCGGCTCTTCACTCATATCAACGAGGGTTCTTTCCTGTGCGGTCACGGGCGGTTCTCTTTTCGGCGGCTAGCACGGCAGCTGCGGATACGGCGCCCAGCGCGGATCCGGCGAGCACGTCCGAGGGATAGTGCACCCCGAGCACGACCCGGGACAACAGCATCGGCGGCACGAGCACCGCAGGCAAGGGTAGCCCGGTGAGTCGCCCGAGCAATACCGCCGCCGCCGTCGTGGAGGTCGCGTGCGAGGACGGGAAGCTCAGCTTGCTCGGCGTCGACACGTTGACCTGCACCGACGGGTCGTGCGGGCGGGGGCGGCGCACAATGCGCTTGATGATCACCGACGCGGCGTGCGCACCGAAGGCGCCCACGGCGACACCGGCCCACTGGCGGCGGCGAGGCTTGTCCAGCAGCGCGCCGACGGCGCCGATGCCCATCCAGCCGAGCGAATGCTCGCCGAAATGCGACATGCCCCGCGCGGCCTTGATCACCGCGGGGTTGCCGCCGATGGTCCCCTGTACCGCATTGATGATCTTGACCTCGGCCGGTGATCCCGTTGCCGGTTCGGGGACGACGCGCAGGTGCGGGGCGTCGACCGGCTCGGGCGCGGGTGCTGTCATTGCTGGCTGTCTTTCTCGTCGAGGCGTCGGGCACCGATCCCGAAGGCGTTCTCCCAGGCCGCGGTGCTGGTCAGGCGCGGATGTGCGGCACGATACTGGTCGCGCAGCGCGGGGAAGCGGGCGGCCAGCTCGCGGCGCAGCCGCATCGCCTCCTTGAACAGCCCCCAGGCCTGGCGCGGATCGCGCTTGCGGTAGACCACGCCGCGGCCGTCGGCGGTGGTGACGGTGACGCCGTCCACCTGCGAGAGCAGGAACCAGCGCGCGTCGAGGGTCGGGACGTTGAGCTGCGGCCGCTCGTGGTGTTCGTTCTTGGCCGGGCGCAGGTTGTGCAGCACGCCCTTGCCGAGCCGGACGATCTTGGCGATCGGATTGCCCGGCTCGCCGACCGCGCCCACATCCGCGCCGCTGGCCAGCGGCAGCTCGGTGGACGAGGCCAGGGTCACCGCGTCCGGGAAGTCCTTGCGCATCTGCGCCACGCTGCCCAGCGCGGTCGGCAGCAGGTCGAACAGCCGGTCCGGTCCGGCCATGAAGTCGCGGATCGCCTGGTTCTGGATGGCGACCGTCGAATACTCCAGGCACAGCAGGTGTTTCAGCGTGGCCTTGATGGTGTTGAGCACCATCGGCCGGCCGTCGTTGGGCAGGTGCAGGGTGGCGACGACGAGACGGTTGCGCAGATGGAAGTACGCCTGCCAGTCGATGGCGTCGTCCTTGTCGCTCCACGCCATATGCCACACCGCCGCCCCGGGCAGCGTGACGGTCGGGTACCCGGCGGCGCGGGCGCGCAGGCCGTATTCGACGTCGTCCCACTTCAGGAACAGCGGCAGCGGCTGGCCGAGCTGCTCGGCGACCACGCGCGGGATGACGCAGGTCCACCAGCCGTTGAAGTCGACGTCGATGCGCCGGTGCAGCAGCTTGGAGTTGTCGCGGTCGCGCAGCGGATACTTCGAGAAGTCGTGGTCGTATTCGACATTGGGCGCCGCGGTCCACATCCAGATGCCGCGGTCGACCACCTCGCCCATGGTGTGCAGGTGCGAACGCTCCTGCAGGTTCAGCATCTGACCGCCGACCAGCGTCGGCGTGCGCGAGAACCGGGCGAAGGCCAGCGCGCGCAGGATGCAGTCGGGCTCGATCTCGATGTCGTCGTCCATGTAGACGATGTACTGGGCGTCGGTGGTCTTCAGCGCCTCGTACATGACCCGGCTGTAGCCGCCCGAGCCGCCCAGGTTGGGCTGGTTGTGAATGGCCAGCCGATCGCCCAGCACCGCCGCGGCCTCGGTGAAACCGGGCTCGTCGACCACCTTGCGGGTGCCCTGGTCGGGGATGATGACCGCGGTGATCTTCTCCAGCACCAGCGGGTCCGAGCCCAGGGCCGCAAGGGTGTTGACGCAGTCGGTCGGGCGGTTGAAGGTCGGCATGCCGACCGCGATGCTGCCCTCGCCGGGCGCCTCGAGCGGCGCGTACCAGCCGCCGCTGCGCAACTCGACATGCGAGTCGGAGGTGATGTCGAACCAGATCCACCCACCGTCCTCGAACGGACCGAGGTCCACCTCGAATTCGACATGAATTCCGGCCGAACCCGCGCCGGAACCGAGCGAGTCCGCCTCCCTGTCCCCGGCATCCCCACCCACATTCCCGGCAAACGCATCCCCACCCACATTCCCGGCATGCTTTCGGCCGGGATCCCCCGGACTGCTGAACTCATTGCCCTGCACGTGAATTCGCGAACCGTCGGCCTTGGACCGGTACACGTCCACGCGGCCGTGGCCGGACAGCTCCAGCCGCAACACCACCGACGGCAGGATCGTCCAGCGCCGCCAGTAGCTGGCGGGCACGGCGTTGAAGTAGGTGCAGAACGACACCTCGGATTCGGCGCCGATCGACAGCGACGTGCGCGAGGTCGCATGTGCGCGACGGGCATTGGTCGCCGACTCCTCCAGATAGAGGGTGCGCACGTCCAGCGGTTCACCCGGCCGCGGCAGGATGATGCGCTGCAGCAGGGATTTCGCGCGGGTCTCGGTGGTTGTCGTCATCTCTTCCAGCGTCGTCGTCATTCGGCCGCGCTCAGCCTTCCTGATCCGTCAGTGGCGCACCGGATTCCAGATGCGGGCGCAGCACGTTGTCGAACATGCTCAGCGCGCTGCCGATCGCCATATGCATGTCCAGGTACTGGTAGGTGCCCAGGCGGCCACCGAAAATCACCTTCGCCGCGGCGGTTTCGGCCTTGGCGCGATCTCGGTAGGCCAGTAGCTTCTCCCGGTCCTCGGGGGTGTTGATCGGGTAGTAGGGCTCGTCGCCGGTCTTCGCGAACCGCGAGAACTCGCGCTGGATCACGGTCTTGTCCGCCGGATAGTAATCGCGCTCGGGGTGGAAATGCCGCGGCTCGATGATGCGGGTGTAGGGCACATCCGCATCGTTGTAGTTCATCACCGACGTGCCTTGGAAGTCACCGGTTTCCAGCACCTCGGTCTCGAAATCGATGGTGCGCCAGCCTAGTTCGCCCTCGGCGTAGTCGAAGTAGCGGTCCAGCGGGCCGGTGTAGACGACCGGGGCGTCCGGGTTCTGCGCGCGGATCTCCTCGCGCACCTCGAACCAGTCGGTGTCCAGCCGGACCTCGATGAGGTCGGATTCGGCCATCCGCGACAGCCACGCGGTGTAGCCGTCCTTGGGCAGGCCCTCGTAGGTGTCGTTGAAGTAGCGGTTGTCGAAGGTGTAGCGGACCGGCAGGCGGGTGATGATGCTGCTGGGCAGGTCCTTCGGATCGGTCTGCCACTGCTTGGCGGTGTAGTCGCGGATGAACGCCTCGTAGAGCGGGCGGCCGATCAGCGAGACCGCCTTCTCCTCCAGGTTGGCCGCGCGCTGGGTGTCGACCTCGGACGACTGCTCGGCGATCAGACGGCGGGCTTCCTCCGGGCTGTAGTAGCGGCCGAAGAACTGCGAAATCAGGCCCAGGCCCATCGGCAGCGGGTACGCCTGACCCTTGTGCATGCCGAACACCCGGTGCTGGTACCCGGTGAACTCGGTGAACTGGTTGACGTAGTCCCACACCCGCTTGTTGGAGGTGTGGAACAGGTGGGCTCCGTATTTGTGCACCTCGATACCGGTCGCCGGATCGGCCTCCGAGTACGCGTTGCCGCCCAGGTGGTAGCGGCGCTCGACCACCAGCACCCGTTTGCCGAGCTGGTTGGCGGCGCGTTCGGCGATGGTCAGCCCGTAGAAGCCGGAGCCGACGATGATGAGATCGAAGGGGGATGCGACGGTCACGGGAGCCCAGCGTATCGGAAGTCTCCCGCGCCGCCGGGTGGAGTCGCGCAGTCCGGCGTTGTGCAGGTCACAGTCGCCGCCCGTCACGCGCACTCGCGCTCCCTCGTCTGTAGCTCGTAACCGCGTTTCATACCCGGCAAGGAGGCCACAGATGAATCGCTTCGTCACCGTCGTCACCCTCATCGCCGCCGCGTCGATGATCGGCATCGGAGCCTGGTGCCGCATCGACCCGAGTGGTTTCGCCGAATGGGCCAACTGGCCCGATCACGAGCACTTCCTGCACGACGCCGGGGTCTTCCAGATCGGCATCGGCCTGATGATGGTCGCCGCGCTGCTGTGGCGCGATGTGATCGCCGTGGTGCTGGGCGGCTTCCTGATCGCCAACACCCTGCACGCGTACAACCACGCCGTGGACCACGGCGGCGGACACGACTCCGATCCCTGGTCGCTGCTGGCGTTCTCGGCGCTCGCCCTCGCCGCCCTCGTCGTCCGGCTCCGCGTGCTGCGCGCACGCGCCGCCTCCCCCACCGCCGTCTCGGAGGTCCGAATCCCATGAGAATCCTGCTCGCCGGGGCCACCGGCACCATCAGTTCCGCCCTGATCCCCCAACTGATTTCGGCCGGGCACACCGTCTACGGGCTCACCCGCAACACCCGCGGCGCCCAGCGGCTCACCGAATCCGGTGTGCGGCCGGTGGTCGCGGACATGATGGACGCCGAAGCGCTGCTCACCGCCGTCGACGGGCTGCGTGCCGACGCGGTGGTGCACCAGGCCACGGCGTTGACCCGCACCCCGACCCGGCATCGCGACCTGTACGCCACCGACGCGCTGCGCGACGAGGGCACCGGCAACCTGCTGCGGGCGGCGAAAGCCCTGGGGGCACAACGGTTCGTGACCCAGTCGTTCTTCCTCGGCTACGGCTGGCGCGACCACGGCCCGGCGCCGCTCACCGAGGACCGGCCGTTCGCGCAGGTCGAGGGCGGGCCGTTCGACCCGCACCTGAGGTCGCTGCGGTCCAACGAGGATCAGGTGCTCGGCTTCGGCGGGATCGCCCTGCGCTACGGGCTGTTCTACGGTCCGGAGCCCGCCACGTTCGGCATGATGGACAGCCTGCGGCGGCGGAGGCTCCCGGTGCCGCGGCACGCCGCGACCCTGCATCCGATCCACATCGAGGATGCCGCGTCCGCGACCGTCGCCGCGCTGGAGCGCGGGCGCCCCGGCCGGGCGTACAACATCGCCGACGACGAACCGGCCGATATGGGCGACTACCTCGACACCCTCGCGGCCACCGCGGACGCCCCGCCCCCGCGCCGCATCCCCGGCTGGCTGCTGCGCACCACCCCGTACCTGCACGCCCTCCTGGTCCGCAGCCATATCCGCCTCGACACGACCATGGCCAGGCACGAACTCGGCTGGGCACCGAAGTACCCCACCTATCGCGAGGGTATGTCCGGGCTTCCCACTGCTGGCACAACAAGACAATGACCGGATGGAGTACTTCGATTGCCGCGCGGCGTACAGGGCGGCGCTGCGCGACCGAGTGCGGCCCCTGCTGCGGGCGCGAGGTTGGCGCGGAACCGCCCCGACCTGGACCTTCACGAACGAGGTCGGCAACAGGGCCATCGTGAATTTCCAGGCCAGCCGGTATTCGAATCGCTGGGATTACATGTTCATGGTCAATCTGATGGTCCAGCCCCGCCCTTGGATCGAGTATTGGAACGAGCAGCCCGGAGGTGAAGTGGGCACGGATTGGGGTCTGTGGGGGAGCCACCTGAGCGGCACCTGCGGGCTCAACCGCGGTCATTCCTCGATCGATTGGGGATTTCGGACCGAAGCCGAATCGGTCGCCTGCTTCGACGAGGTGATCGAGCGGCTCACCGACGAGGCACTGCCGACGCTCGACCGCATGCTCGACAACGACCACCTCCTCGACCACTTCCGCCGTACCAGCAGGAACGGGCTGAGTCACCCGCTGCTGCTCGCGGAATACGGTCCCAGCGAGGAACTCACCGCGGCATGCCGGGTATTGATCGACACACCGGAGGACGCCGACTGGCCGACGCCCTTCGCGGACTCGCTCCATGCCTGGATCATGGACAGGGTCGGTGGCTCACCTCACGAACGGCCTGCGTGACCCGAGAATTGCGGCCATGTGGGGAGCCTGCGATGTCGTTAGCCTGGTCCGAGATCGGTTTCGGCAGTTCGACGAGTTCGCCATCGAGAGGATCCGAGATGTCCTTCAGTTCGTTGTCACGCGCACTCGCCTGCGGTTTCGCCGGTGCCGCGGCACTTTTCGCGATCGCGCCGACCGCCGCGGCGGACCCGCCCGAATGGGAGGTCCCGAAATCCTGCTCCGGGACCTTCCCGACCAGCGATGGTGCGGCAGATGTGGAGTCCTGCCTCTACCTCTACGAGGGAGCGCTGCGCGCCTACGGAAGTCTCACCGCCGAGACCGGCGGATCGACCGTCGACAACTGCACGATGGTCGTGACGGTGATCGACAAGGACGCGTACGCGAGCGGGCTGCCCACCGAGATCATCGCGACCAGCAACGCCATGCCCTGCTTCAACGGCAGCTACCCTTCGCCCCCGTTGACGATCGGCAAGGACCGGGTAATGCCCGGCCACCGCTACACCAGCTTCACCGAAATCACCCACAACGGCCAGGGCGTAGCCCGCATCTACAGCCCCGAGCTGATCCCCTGATCCCGCGGCGGTCGCCGGATCCCCTCAGTAATAGGGGTAGGGCGGGTATTGAGGCTGACGCCCCTCGGCGCACCAGCGCTTGGTGGAACCGGCGAGGGTCAGGGCGAGCATCAGGACCGCCAGCAGGACGCCGACGGCGCCCGGGATCGCCGCCGCGGGAACCGGGGAGGTCAGCCCGGCCACCGTGCCGCCGAGCCCGCCGAGCAACCCGAGGCTCGACAGCGTGATCAGGATGACCCGACCGCCGTTCCTGCGGTTCATCAGCAGAATGCCCCCGATCAGCCACAGCAGGACGACCAGGCCCTCGATCCCGATCATCAGGAAGAACACGGCCGCGGTGCCGTCACCTCCGCCATACCGGTCGTCGTGTAGCTCGTTGGCCACACCGACCGTGGCGACGATCCCGAACACGCCGAGCAGTGACAGCAGAATCGCGAGAATCCCCGCCGTGATGGCGGCCCCACCGCTCGCCGGTGGTTGCGGCGGATAACCGGGGTACGGATAGCCCGCGCCGTACGCGGGCTGTTCCGGATAACCATAGGCCGGGTAGCCGGGCTGGCCGTACGGGTAATTCATTCGGGATCCCCCTCCTTGTCCGGGCGCGAACTCTACCGTGCGACCGCCGATTTCATCACGCCGAGCGTCGCGGTGCACGCTCGGCGACTTGGCGGCGGGATAACGCGGAGGCGTTCGCGATCGACCCGAATCCCGGTTACCGCAGGCGGGTTTCGGCGTAGGCGCGCATCGCGTCGCGGACGAACTCGGCGCCGCGCGTGCCCTCGCCGTAGTTGTAGTTGGCCGCGAAACGTGGGTCGGAGACGTACATTTCGCCGAGGCCGGTGAAGGCCTCCGCGGTGGGGCTCTTGCCGCCCCACCCGGCCTCGACCCAGTCGTAGTGCCGCTGCACGATGGCCTGCACCTCGGCGCTGTCGGGCGCCTGCCCGGCCTCGAACGCCGCGCCGTAGGCGGCTACGAGGTCGAGGTGGGTCTGCTTGAAGGCCTGTTTGTCGCCCTCGGTCAGCGAACCCCACCAGCGGTCGCTGCGCTCGTAGGCGTCGCGGCCCCAGCGCTCGATCACCTCGTCCCTGTACTGCGTGTGGTCGAACCCGTCGAATACTTCGTTCGCCATGAGTGGCTCACCTGCCTCCGTCTTGCGCAATGTTGTGTGCACCGACGCGATCCGGCGGGCGATCCGGTCCTGCTCCTGGCGCAGCAGCTCCAGATGCGTCCGCAATGCGCTCGCCGCGTCCTGTTCTCCGGCAAGCACTTCGGCGATGACCGGCAGGCCGAGGCCGAGCTCCCGCAGCAGCAGGATGCGCTGCAACCGCACGAGGGAGTCCTGGTCGTAGTACCGGTACCCGTTGGTCCCGATCCGGCTCGGCGGCAGCAGCCCCAGCTCGCCGTAGTGGCGCAGCGTGCGGCTGGTGGTACCGGCCGCCTTGGCCAGCTCCTGAATGGACCATTCGGCCCTGTCCTCGGGTCCGGATACCGCCCTGACCACCACCGCTCCTCTCGTTCGCGTCGATATGACCAGCATGCAAGTTGACGTTACGTAAAGGTCAAGCCCTCGATGGTCAGTATCCGACGGTGAACCGGATCCGATGGTGTTTCGGCCGCTCGGCCTCGTCGAGCAGGGCGACGGCGAGGTCCTCCATCGATATGAGCGACTTGCCCTCGGCGTCGACGACGAGTTCGTCGAGGCCCGTCCGGTAGCTGCCCAGCCGCTCGCCGGGCTGCAGGATCGACGGCGGGCTCAGGTACGCCCAGTCGACATCGGCGGGCGCGGCCGAGCGGAAGGTGTCCAGCTGCGCATGGCACGCGAGGGCGATCGGCTTCCAGTCGTCGGGGAAGTCCGGCATCTCGACCACGGTCTTCCCGGACGCACCGGGCACCGTCAGATTGCCCGCGCCGCCGACGACCAGCAGCCGCACGCCGGTCTCGCTCAGCCCCTTCAGCAGCCCCTCGGCCACCGCGGCCAGCTCGTACTCGCGGCCCGGCGCCGGGCGGGTGGCGCTGATGACCAGATCGCTGCCCGCGCTCAGATCGGCGACATCGTCGGGATCGGTGGCATCGCCCGCGCGCACCTCGACCTCCGACGGCAGCGTGAGCAACCGGGAAACTTCGCGCGTTACCGCGACGACCTGATGCCCGCGGTCGAGCGCCTCGGCCACCACCCGGCTGCCGACGCCGCCCGACGCTCCGAAAACGGTGATACGCATGGTTTTTCACTCCTCGAATTCAGAAACCGTTGGTGCGGAAGGTCGATGGGTCAGGCGGTTCGGACCAGCGGAAGCGGTTGCGGCGCAGGGCCTTCCCGCTTCGCCGCACGAGTGCCACCGGTCTGCCCGAGTACGGTGCCGCCGAGCGCGATCACGATGCCGAGCATCTGCAGCGGAGTCAGCGCCTGGCCGAGCCACACCCAGCCGATCACCGACGCCGACAGCGGGCTGAGCAGTCCGAGGAAGGCCACCGAGGTGGCGGGCACCCGCGCGAGGCCCCGGAACCACATCGCGTAGGCGGCCGCGGTGCCGATCACGCCCAGATACAGGTAGCCACCCACCGCGGTGCCGTCGAGGGCGGGCGGGGCACCCTCGGTCACGAGCGCCAGCGGTAGCAGCATCAGGCCGCCCGCCGTGAGCTGCCAGCCGGTGATCGCGAGCGGGCCGACGCCCTCGGGCCGACCCCAGCGGCCCGCCAGCACGGTGGCCGCGGCCATCGATCCCGCACCGAACAGCCCGGCGAGCACGCCGATCAGGTCGAGTGCCGCGGTGGCGCGCAGGACCACCAGGGACACACCGGCGATGCCGATCACGCCCGCGAGGAGTTTGCGTCCGCTCGGACGCTGCCGCAGCAGCAGGGCCGTGAAGACCACCGCGAACATCGGCGCGGCGGCGCCGAGCACGCCGGCGACGCCCCCCGGCAGCCGATACGCCGCGAGGAACAGCAGCGGGAAGAAGGCACCGAAGTTGAGCAGGCCGAGCACGGCCGTGCGCAGGATCCAGGCGCCACGCGGGAGTACCCGGGTCACGGCCAGCAGGGCCAGTCCGGCGGGCAGGGCGCGCATCAGGGCGGTGAACATCGGCCGGTCCGGGGGCAGGAATTCCGTGGTGACGGCGTAGGTGGAACCCCAGACGAGGGGCGCCAGGCCGGTCAGGGCGAGAGTTCCGACACGTGAGGTGGCTGTGTCCGTGGTTGTCATGCCGGTCTCTCCTGGTTCATAATCTCAACATTGAGATAAGACACCACGGCTCATCTTGATGTCAAGTATCTTAATGTTGAAACTTATCGGAGAGGAGAGCGAGCGTGGCCGATGCGGTGGACGAGGTGATCGCGGCCTGGGGCCGGGTGGAGCCGGACCTCGACGTGTGGCCGACGCAGGTGATCGGCCGCCTCAAGCGCCTGGCCCGTCTGATCGACCGCGAGATGAAGGACTTCTTCGCGGAATTCGGCCTGGAGAACTGGGAGTTCGACGTGCTGAGCACGCTGCGCCGATCCGGCGGCCCGGACGGGCTCACCGCGGGCGCGCTGATCAAGACCACGATGGTCACCTCGGGCGCCATCACCAACCGCATCGATCGGATCGAGGCCAAGGGCCTGGTGCGCCGTGCGGCCGACCCCAAGGACCGCCGCACGGTGCGAATCCAGTTGTCCGACAAGGGCCGAGAGCTCATCGACAAGCTCATGCCCCTGCACATCGACAACCAGCTCCGCATCCTCGGCGGCGTGGAACGCGAGAACCTCGACCAGTTGATCGTGCTACTGCGCGAGCTGTCGGAATCGCTCGGCGACACCTCCCTCAGCTGAAGTCCGGTACCGGCCCCTCGGCGGGTGGGTGCGGCGGTCCGGACCACGGTTCGGTGGGCGCATCCGGGGAGGTCGCGTCGAGCTGGGTCGTGGGCTGCGGCTGCGGAAGTGGTCCCGTCGGCGCCTCCGGGGGCGTCGTGGCGCGCGGGGTCGGCACGGTGGCGGTATTGGGTGCGATCGTGCCGCCCGGCAGCGCGGCCGCACCGTCGAGCGCCGCACCGGCCCGGGCCTCGGGTGCGTTCGCCGCCTCCGGCGCCACCTGCAGCAGCGTGCTGAAGTCGACGACCCGCGCACCGAGCGCCGGTGTCGCGATGATGACGCCGCCCGAGTACATCCGGTACGTCCCGATGCGGCCGGGCAGCAACGACTCCGGGCCCAGCGGGTCGCCGAGCGGCCCCTCCTGCCCGCCGGTTTCGGCGTACTTCGCCTCGATGACGGTATTCGCGCGCACCGACCGCTGGGCACTCTCGTCGGGCGGGGGCGCCGGGGCCGGGGCGAGTTCCGCCGGGGCCGGGCCGACCTCGAGGGTGCCGATGTCGATCGGCTGGCCGCCGCCCGGTGCGGCCGAGTACTCGGTGCGCAGAATCCGGCCGTCGCGCAACAGGACTCGGCCCGCGGTGGCGCGCACGGCCTCCGCGGCCCGCAGATCTTCCCGCTCGGTGCCCGGATAGGCCTGGCAGTCGGTGGTATCGCAGGTCTGGGCGTAGGGGTAGCGGTGCTCGGCCAAGGCGTAGGACCGGGCCGCGATCGCCTGCGCGCGCAGTGCCTCGGCGCCGCCCTGATCGGCCCAGTTGGCCTGCATCTCGGCGGGGACGACGCCCAGCAGGTAGTCGTCGACGTCGACCTCGTTGACGGTGCGGGGCTCGCCGTCCTCGAGGGTGACGCCGAGCGCGCCGCGATAGGTGCCGCCGCCGCACACCTTCAGGTGCTCCGCGGGCGGTCGGTTGGTTCCGGCGGCGATCGGGTAGGCCACCGGATCGTCGGTGGCGCCCTGCCAGAGCACCTCGCCGTCGCATCCGGTGGTGATCACGACATTGGCGCCGCCGTCGGGCATCGGGGTCAGATGGGCGGCCTGCCCGGGGACGACCCTGCGGCCCGCGACGGTCAGCCCGGCGTCGGCGAAGACGTCGAGGGGCTCGTTGTCGTCGGCCAGCAGCCGCACACGCACGGTGGTCGGCGCGATCGTGCCCAGCACGGCGCCCGGGTAGTAGTGCGCGAGAATTCCCTCCGCGGTCGCGCCGCCGGTCGCCTGATCGAAGGCGCCGACCTGGCTCATGCCGCGCCCGTGCCCGACACCGGCCAGCGGCCGATATCCGGTGTTCGAGCCGTCGGGCCAGGTCGTGGCCACCACGACCGCGCCACCCACCAGGGCGACCACGACCAGACCCACGCCCGCGGCGCGTCTGCGGTGACGGCGACGCAGCAGATCGCCCTGTCGCACCGTCGCAACCCATCGTCGTCCCGTGCTTGCCATGTGCACTCCCAAGGGTTTGCGCGGATGAGACTCGCCGGTACTTCCGTTCGGCATGTCCTGCCCGCTGCCTGGCTATTTGGAAGCTACATTCGAGCTATCTAACCTAACTCTCAAGTGAACCTTTAGATTTGTGACGATTGTGACTAGTGTGACCATTGTTCCGTCAGGAATCAACCCCGCTGCGCCACTGACGGTCACCTGAATGGGAGATGCTCGTGCCGTACCGCAGACCGAAACGCCCGTTTATCCTCCCGGTTGTCACGACTCTGGCGGTCACCGCGCCGCTCGCGGGGCTCGTCCTGCGCGACACGCCCGACTACCGTTCGGCGAACGAAAGCAATCTTGCCGCGATACCGGCGCAATTCGCCGAGGTCGCGCTCTCCTCGGCGCCCGATGTCGTATTGCCGCTGCGCGAGCTCACCGGCCTCAACCTCCCCGACCTGCGACTATCCGATCTGCGCAAGCTGCCGCTGCCGCGCTCGGTGCACGTGCCGCCCGGCCTGCCCCTGCCGCCCGGCGTGCAACTACCCAGCGAGATCCCACTACCCCAGTTCGGCGAAACCCGGCCCACCGCAGTACAACCGGCGCCCCGCCGCCCCAGCGCCGGTAACCCCGGATTCATCGCGGGGCCGCACGACGGCTCCCCCGCCGATCCCGGCACCGCACCTGTTCCCGCCGGTCCCGATCCGGCGCCCGGATCGGGATCCGCGCCGAAGCCTGCCGATGCCGGTTCTCCGTCGGCTCCCGCGGCTCCCGGTTCGGCCACCACCGACTCCGGGAAATTCCCGTCCGCCGATCCGGCACCGGGCACCGATCCCGCGGCCCCGGCGCTCACACCGGGCGGCGTCCCGCCCGAACTCGCCGACCAGTTGGGCGCGCAGGTCAAGGAACTCACCCGCGAGACCCCGTTCAGCATGGTCGCGCTCACGGCCCGGGATCTCTCCGGCACCAGCGCGATGATCCGGGCGCGCACGCCCGAGGGCACGTGGGGCCCTTGGTTTTCCACCGAACAGGTCGACACCCGCCGCAACGACCACGCCACCGCCGACCGCACCGGCACCGAACCCATCTACGTCGGCCGGACGAACGCAGTCCAGGTACTGACGACCCGGAAGGCCGCCGCGCCGATCCAGGCACCGGTAGAGGGCGAGACCGCCTCGGCGCCGGCTCAGGACGCTCCCACCCAAGGCGAGGCCGCCACAACGCCCGCCCAGGACGGAACCGCTCCCCTCCCGGGCGACACCGCCCCCACGCCAGCCCAGGACGGGACCGCTCCCGCGCAAGGCGAAGGCGCCACCGCGCCGCCCGCCGGTGGTCCCGCGCGGTCCGGCGATCCGGCGCAGATGACCGCGGCGGCGCTGTCGGCGGTGCTGATCGATCCGGGCCGCGGCGCCGCCGACGAGAATCTTTCCGCCGTGGCCGCGCCCGTATCCGGCGGCGGCCCCAAGGTGATCACGCGGGAGCAGTGGGGCGCCGACGAATCGCTGCGCACCGAATGCGGCGAACCGACGGTGTACGACGACGGCGTCGGCGGTATCACGGTGCACCACACCGCCGGACGCAACGACTACAGCCGCGCGGAGTCGGCGGGCATCGTCCGCGCCATCTACGCCTACCACGCCAAGACGCTGAACTGGTGCGACATCGGATACAACACCCTGGTCGACAAGTACGGGCAGATCTTCGAGGGCCGCTACGGCGGTCTGGACAAGGCCGTACAGGGCGCCCACGCGGGCGGATTCAACGAGAACACCTCCGGCGTGGCGCTGATGGGCGATTTCGAATCCGAACCGCCGACCGATGCCGCGATCCAGGCGGCCGGGCAGTTCATCGGCTGGCGCTCGCGGGTCGCGGGCCTCAACCCGATGGGCAAGACCACCATGTATTCGGAGGGCACCGAGTTCACCCCGTACGCCCAGGGTGAGGCCGTGCAGCTGCCGACCGTGTTCGCCCACCGCGACGTCGGCAACACCACCTGCCCGGGCGATGCCGCGTACGCGCTGATGGACCGCATCCGCGAGATCGCCGCGAGCAGCGGCGGATCCGTGGGCACCCGGGCCGGGAACAACACCTCCCCCCGGACCCAGCGCACCCAGACCGATCTGGCCGCGCTGGCGGATATGACCACGAAGCTGCTGGGGATGGTCGGCGAGAACGCCGTCGCCCGGTACTGGTCGACGCAGGGCGGTCCGGACGGGCACCTGGGCGCCCCCGCCTCCGAACCCCAGCCGACCAAGGACGGGGGGCAGTACGCCAAGTTCGCCAACGGCTACGTCTACGCCACCCCGGACGGGAAGGTCGTCGAGGTCGTCGGAAACATCCTGGACCGCTTCGTCCAACTCGGCGCCGAAACCGGCCTGCTCGGACTCCCCCTCGGCAACGCCTACCCCGTCCCCGACGGCCTACGCTCCGACTTCCAGTACGGCTCGCTGATCCTCAACCAGGTCACCGGCATAGTCACCACCCTCCTGAAGAACTCCCAACAACACCAGATGCGCACACCGACCCTCGGCCAGAACCCCGAGCCCCTACCCGGCCGCATCGCCGCCCCGAACCAGGCCCCCACCCCATAACCTGACGGGGTGACGTGTGTTCTGGTCACCGGGATGTCCGGGGTCGGGAAGTCGGCGCTGCTGACCGAGCTGGCCCGGCGCGGTCATCGGACGGTGGATACCGATTACGGCGACTATTTCGAGACCGTGGAGCCGCTGCTACGCGAGAGCGCCACGCTGGAGGTCGTGACGACCGTTCCCGTTGCCCGGGTGGCCGATATCGTGCTGGGACACGTGGTCTGATCGGGTCAGGTCCACCAGCGTTCGAGGACCTGGGCCACGCCGTCGGAGGAGTTGGTGTCGGTGATTTCGTCGGCGGCGGCGTGGGCCTCGGGGTGGCCGTTGGCCATGGCTACGCCGTGGCCCGCCATCCGGAGCATCGGGACGTCGTTGGGCATATCGCCGAAGGCGACGATGGTGGCGTGCTGGACGCCGAGCCGCTGCGCGACCGTCGCCAGGCCGGAGGCCTTGCTGACGCCGGGCGCCGACAGTTCGATCAGGCCGTTGTCGGTCGAATAGGTGACATCGGCGCGGCCGGTCAGCTCCGGTTCCAGGATCGCCCGCATATCGGCGCTGGCGGCGCCGCGCAACCGGATCAGCATCTTGATGGCCGGGGCCGCGATCACCTCACGGCGGGCGACCTGGGTATCGTCCGGATTCAGCCAGGCATGTTCGTACTCCGGCGAACTCACGAACTGGGGAGTGGCCGCGTCGTGCGCACTCGCCCCGACCCGCTCGGCGGCCAGGCCGCAACCGGGCAGCACCCGCTCGGCAAGATCGGCGATCCACGCCAGGCTCTCCACGTCGAGGGTGCTGGTGTGCAGGATGCGGTCGGCGGCACTGTCGTAGATCACCGCGCCGTTGCCGCAGACGCACAGCGGCGCGTAGCCCAGGCCGTCGATCACCGGATCGATCCAGCGCGGCGGGCGACCGGTGGCGAGCACGAACGGCACCCCGTCGGCGATCAGCGCGGCGACCGCGGCCCGCGTCCGTGGGGTGACCTGCTCGCGCTCATCGATCAGCGTGCCATCGACATCGGTGGCCACCATCTTCGGTGTGGGCAGGTGCAGGCGAGTCACCTATTCCATCCTGCCCGAAATCGGACGCTCGGTGTAATCACGATTCGGCGGTACGACTCCCGACACGCCGAAAGTCAACTCGTGATCAGCCCCCTTACCTGCGGTGCCGAACCACCACCGCAAGCCGTCACACTGGTGCACGATGAGCTGACGATCCGTGCTTGTCACTGACCCTCTATGACGCGCCCCGATCGCCACCTGTCCTTATGATCAGGGGCTAGCAACCGACCCGAGGGGACTGATGACCGGCTTTCTGCTACGACGCGCGCTCAACTATGTCGTGCTGCTGGTACTGGCGACCTTCCTGACCTTCAGCCTCGCGTCACTGACCTTCCGCCCCCTGGACAGCCTCGAGCAGCGCAATCCGCGCCCGCCACAGTCGGTGATCGATGCCAAGGCCGAGGAACTGCACCTGAACGAGCCGATACCGCAGCGCTATTGGACCTGGGTGAGCGGTATCGCGCACGGCGATTTCGGCAAGACCCTCGCCGGGCAGCCGGTCAGCGACGAACTGGGCCGGCGGGTCGGCGTCAGCCTGCGGCTGCTGATCGTGGGCTCACTGGTCGGCACCGTGCTGGGCGTGCTGATCGGCGCGGCCGGGGCAATCCGGCAGTACCGGTTCAGCGACTACTTCACGACCGTCGTATCGCTGCTGGTGCTGAGCACGCCGGTATTCCTGCTCGCCACCCTGTTGAAATACGGTGCGCTGGAGATCAATACGATCAGCGGCAAACAGATCTTCCTCTATACCGGCGAGACCTCGGCGACCGCCGTGCACGGGTTGTGGAATCAGATCGTCGACCGCGTCCAGCACATGGTGGTCCCCACCCTCGGCCTGGCCCTGGCCGGAATGGCCAGCTACAGCCGCTATCAGCGCAACGCCATGCTCGATGTGCTACAGAGCGATTTCATCCGCACCGCCCGCGCGAAGGGCCTCACCCGCAGCCGCGCGCTGTACAAGCACGGCCTGCGAACCGCGTTGATCCCGATGGCGACCCTGTTCGCCTACAGCCTGGGCGCGCTGATCACCGGCGCCACCTTCACCGAGAAGATCTTCGGCTGGCACGGCGTCGGCGAGTGGCTCGTCGACGGCATCAACGCCCAGGACCTCTACGTCGTGGCGACCGTCACGGCGTTCGCCGGATTGGTGGTGCTGGTATCGGGCCTGCTGTCCGATATCGCGTACGCGATCCTCGATCCCCGGGTGCGGGTGGGCTCATGACCGAAGCCGAGATCATCGTTCAGGGCGCGCCCGAGCCGCAGGCCGCCGGTCGCCGGAAACTGGTGTGGCGCAGGTTTCTTCGCAACAAGCCGGCGGTGGCCGGTGGCGTCGTGCTGCTGCTGATGCTGGTGCTGGCCTTCGTGCTGCCGTACTTCCTCCCCTACGACTACCAGGAACTGGACTACAAGGCGCTGCTGAAGCCGCCGAGCCCCCAGCATCCGTTCGGCACCAACCAGATCGGCCAGGACGTGCTGGCGCAGACCCTGCGCGGATTGCAGAAGTCACTGCTCATCGGGTTCAGCGTCGCGCTGATCGCGAGCGTCATCGCGGCCCTGGCCGGATCGGTCGCCGGGCTGCTGGGCGGCTGGACCGACCGCGCGATCATGTGGCTGGTGGATCTGCTGCTGGTGGTGCCGAGCTTCATCATCATCGCGATCTTCGCGCCGCGGATGAAGGGCAGCGGATCGATCCTGCTGCTGATCGCCCTGCTCGCCGTGTTCAGCTGGATGATCAGCGCGCGGATCGTACGCGGGCTGACGCTGAGCCTGAAGGAACGCGAATTCGTCCGCGCGGCACGCTATATGGGCGCCTCGACGTGGACCGTGATCACCACCCACATCGTTCCGAACATCGCGTCGATTCTGATCATCGACACCACGCTCGCGATCGGCGTGGCGATCATGTCCGAGACGGGGCTGAGCTTCCTGGGGTTCGGCGTGCAGCCGCCGGACGTATCGCTCGGCTCGCTGATCGCGGCCGGGACGAAGTCCGCGCTCACCTATCCGTGGCTGTTCCTGTTCGCCGGTGGCCTGCTGATCATCACCGTGCTGTGCGCCAACCTCGTCGGCGACGGCCTGCGCGATGCCTTCGACCCCAGCGCGAAACGGGCCCGGACACCACGCAAGAGGGCCGATCGGAAGGCGGCCGCTGCCACGGAACGGGAGACCACAGCATGACCGAGAACGACCGCGCCGTCGCAACCGCCGAGCCGCTGCGCACCACTACCGCACCGCTGCTGGAGGTTTCGGACCTGCACGTGTCGTTCCCCAGCGAGGAGGGCCGCATCGATGCGGTGCGCGGGGTGAGCTATTCGGTATCCGACGGTGAGGTGCTGGCCATCGTCGGCGAATCCGGGTCCGGCAAGTCGGTGTCGTCGCTCGCCGTGATCGGCCTGCTGCCCGAGCAGGCTCGGATCCGGGGTTCGATCCGGTTGCGGGGCAAGGAACTGCTGGGCATGAGCGATCGCCGGTTGTCGGCGCTGCGCGGCAGCCGGATCAGCATGGTCTTCCAGGATCCGCTCTCGGCGCTCACGCCGGTGTACAAGGTCGGCGATCAGATCGCGGAAGCCCTGCTGGCGCACAAGAAGATGAGCCGGGAGCAGGCCGCGGAGCGGGCGGTGGAACTGCTGGACCTGGTCGGCATCCCGGAACCGGCCCAGCGCGCCAAGGCTTTCCCGCACGAATTCTCGGGCGGCATGCGCCAGCGGGTGGTGATCGCGATGGCGATCGCCAACGACCCGGAGCTGATCATCTGCGACGAGCCGACCACCGCGCTCGACGTGACCGTGCAGAAACAGATCCTCGACCTACTGCGCAAGGCGCGCGATATCACCGGCGCCGGCGTCGTCATGATCACCCACGATATGGGTATCGCCGCCACCCTGGCGGATCGAGTGGCCGTCATGTACGCGGGGAAGATCGTCGAGACCGCCTCGGCCACCGAGCTTTTCAATGCTCCTCGGATGCCGTACACGGTCGGCCTGCTGGGTTCGATCCCGCGCATGGACGGCCCCGCGCGGCGGCCGCTGATTCCGATCGTCGGCGCCCCGCCCGCGATGCACGCCCTGCCGCCGGGCTGCCCGTTCACACCGCGCTGCCCGGTCTCCATCGATGAGTGCCGCGCCGCGGAACCGCCGCTGCAGGACACCGCGGCCGGTCACCGCGCCGCCTGCATCCGCACCGCCGAGGTCGGCACCGACGACCTGTTCACGGCCTACCGTCAGGAGATCAGCGAGCCGAGGCCCGAGACCGAGCCGGATTCGCGGGTGGTGCTCGCAGTGTCGGATCTGGTCAAGACCTTCCCGATCACCTCCGGCGTCGTGTTCAAGCGTCGCACCGGCGAGGTGCGTGCGGTCGACGGCATCAGCTTCGAGCTGCGCAGCGGGCGGACGCTGGCGCTGGTCGGCGAGTCCGGTTCCGGCAAGTCCACGACCTTGTCGCAGGTGATGGACCTGGTACAGCCCGAGGCGGGCACCATCGAGGTGCTCGGCACCGAGGTCTCCCGGCTCACCAAGGCGCAGCGGCGCGAGATCCGCCGCAAGATGCAGATCGTCTTCCAGGATCCGTCCGCCTCCCTCGACCCGCGCCTGCCGATCTCCGACGCGCTGGCCGAGCCGCTGCGCATCGACGGTCGCTCGCGCGAGGAGATCCGCAGGCGCGTACCGGAATTGCTGAAGCAGGTCGGGCTGCGCCCCGAGCACGCCGACCGCTACCCCGCCGACTTCTCCGGCGGTCAGAAGCAGCGCATCAATATCGCGCGCGCCCTGGCCCTCGACCCCGAACTGCTGGTGCTCGACGAACCGGTGTCCTCGCTCGACGTCTCCATCCAGGCGGGCGTGCTGAATCTGTTGCGAGACCTGCAGATCGAGCGGGGGCTGTCGTACCTGTTCGTCTCGCACGATCTCTCGGTGGTCCGTAACCTCGCACACGACATCGCCGTCATGTACCAGGGCAAGATCGTGGAATCCGGTCCGGCGGACCGGATCTTCCGGGAGCCGCAACACGAATACACCCGTGCCCTCATAGACGCCGTACCGGTTCCGGTCGTCGCGCGGTAGGAGCAGATGATGAGAGTCCGTGGGTTCGGCACCGTATGCGTCTGCGTCGTCGTCGCGATCGGCCTCGTCGGATGTGCCTCCGACAGCACGGCACCGCCCGAGGGTGCGGGCCGGGTCGGGACCACCAGTGACATCAACCCCAGGCCGCGCGAGGAGGTCCGCGACGGCGGCAATCTGCGGCTCGCTACCACCAGCTTCCCGGCGAACTGGAATGTCGTGTCCAACGACGGGAACGAGGTGGAGATCGCCGATATCGTCCGCCCGATGCTGCCGCGGGCCTTCGATGTCGACGCCGCCGGGCGGCTGTCGATCAACCACGACTACTTCACCGACATCCAGCTGACCGGCACCGATCCGCAGCAGGTCACCTACACGATCAACCCGAAGGCCGTGTGGAGCGACGGCACGCCGATCACCTGGGCGGACATCGCCTCGCAGGCCCATGCCCTCAGCGGCCGGGACAAGGGCTTCCTGATCGCCATGACCAGCGGATTCGACCGGGTCACGAAGGTCGAGCGGGGCGTGGACGACCGCCAGGCGGTCCTCACCTTCGACCGGCACTACGCGGAGTGGCGCGGCCAGTTCGCGGGCAACGCGATGCTGTATCCGAAGTCGGTCACGGCCACGCCGGAGTCGTTCAACAAGAGCCTGGTCGACGGCATCTCGCTCACGGCGGGGCCGTTCCTGGTGCAGTCGACCGATCGCACGCAGGGCCGGATCGTGCTGGCGCGCAACCCCGCATGGTGGGGCGAGGCGCCCAAGCTCGACACCATCACCTACTCCGTCCTCGACCGCTCGGCGTGGACGTCGGCCCTGCAGAACAACGAACTCGACGCGGTCCTGCTCTCCACCATCGACGATGTCCGGACGGTGCGCGGCACACCGGGCATGGTGATCCGGCGGGCGCCCGGTAATCGCTGGCGGCACTTGACCTTCAACGGTTCGCCCGGCTCGATTCTCGCCGACCCCGCACTGCGCGTGGCGATCTCGAAGGCGATCGACCGCGGGGCGATCGCCGCCGCCATTCAGAACGGCCTGGTCGATGACCCGAAACCGTTGAACAACCACGTGTATCTGCAAGGCCAGGAAGGGTATCGGGACAATTCCGCCCCGGTCGCCTACGACCCGGACGCCGCCGCGCGCATGCTCGACGAACTCGGCTGGCGGCCCAACGGCGCGGTCCGCGAGAAGGACGGCCGCAAGCTGACGATCCGCGATGTCATGTACAACGACGCCACCTGGGTGCAGGTCGCGCAGATCATCCAGCAGAATCTCGCCCGGGTCGGCGTCGAACTGACCATCGACACCCGTCCCGGGCAGGGCTATTTCACCGATGTGATCCAGCCCGGAGATTTCGACGCCACCCAGTTCACGTTCCAGGGCGACGCGTTCCCGCTCAGCAGCATGCCGCAGATCTATGCCTACAACCCGGGTGATCTGCAGGGCAACTACGGCCGCATCGGCTCGCCGGAGCTCAATGCCCTGATCGAGCGGACGATTTCCGAACTCGACCCGCAGCGCGCGATCGAACTGGCCAACGAGGTGGACCGGAAGGTCTTCGAGGAGGGTCACTCGCTGCCGCTGACCCAGCACGAGGGCAATTGGGGCCTGCGGGCGGACCTGGCCAACTACGGGGCACCCGGGCTGGCATCCTACGACTACACCAAGATCGGGTTCACCGAATGATCTACCGATCCCGACGGAAGGAGCGATCCATGCGGATCCGTTCGACAGTGTCTCGGCTCGCGATACCCGCGGTCGCCCTCGGAATGGTCCTGTCGGGATGCGCCGCCTCGGACGATGCCGGGACCGGAACCTCCGCGATCGGGGCCACCAACGACACCAATCCGCACGATGTCAGCGAGTTGCGGGACGGGGGCAATCTGCGGCTGTCGCTCTCGTCGTTCCCGGAGAACTGGAACGCGCTGCATATCGACAGCGATGCCGACGTCAGCAGTGTGGAGCGGCCGATGATGCCGCAGGCGTACCGGATCGACGCCGCCGGTGACCCGAGTCTGAATACCGACTACTTCACCAGCATCGAACTCACCAACACCACGCCGCAGCAGGTCGTCTACACGATCAACCCCAAGGCCACGTGGAGCGACGGCACCCCGATCACCTGGGAGGACATCGCCGCCCAGGCCCATGCGCTCAGCGGTAGGGACAAAGCCTTCCTGATCAGCAACAACCAGGGCTTCGATCGGGTCCAGAAGGTCGAACGCGGCGCCGACGACCGGCAGGCGGTCGTCACCTTCGACAAGCACTTCGCCGACTGGCGCGGACAGTTCGCGGGTAACAGCTTCCTGTATCCGAAATCGGTGACCGCGACCCCGGAGTCGTTCAACAACAGCCTCGTCAACGGGATCTCCGTGACCGCCGGGCCGTTCCAGGTGCAGTCCACCGATCGCGCGCAGGGCCGCATTGTTCTCGGCCGCAATCCGCAGTGGTGGGGGGCGACGCCGAAGCTCGACAACATCACCTTCAGCGTCCTGGACAACGCGGCACGCGTGCCCGCCCTGCAGAACAACGAGATCGACTCGGTGGGGATCGCGAGCCGCGACGAACTCAAGACCGCCCAGGGCGTCCCGGATATCGCGATTCGCCGCGCGCCCGCCAATCAATGGTCGCACCTGACCTTCAACGGCGCGCCGGGCTCGCTGCTGGCCGATCCCAAGGTGCGCGTTGCGATTTCGAAGGCGATCGATCGGCAGGGCATTGCCACCGCGATCGACAACGGACTCGTCGCCGATCCGAAGCCGCTCAACAATCACATCTACCTGGAGGGCCAGAAGGGCTATCGGGACAACAGTCTCGGCTTCGATCCGGACGCGGCCGCCCGCGAACTCGACGAGGCGGGCTGGAAGCTCAACGGCGATGTCCGCGAGAAGGACGGCCGCAAGCTCGAGATCCGCAACGTCATGTACAACCAGGACGTCTGGGTGCAGATCGCGCAGATCATGCAGCAGAACCTGGCGAGCATCGGCGTGAAGATGACCATCGACACCAAGCCCGGCACCGGCCTGTTCACCGATTACATCCAGCCCGGTGACTTCGATGTCGCGATGTGGAGCTGGGTCGGCGATCCGTTCCCGCTTGGGAGCATCTTCCAGATCTGGGGTTACAACCCGAACGATCTGCAGGGCAATTACGGGCGTATCGGCTCGCCGGAGTTGAATGCCCTCATCGAGCAGACGATCTCCGAATTGGACGCGAACAAGGCGATCGAGCTGGCGAATCAGGTGGACCGCGAGGTCTTCGAGGAGGGCCACTCGATTCCGCTGCTGCAGACACCGGGAATCGTCGCGGTGCGTGCCAATCTCGCCAATTACGGCGCGCGTGGCCTGGCCACCTACGACTGGACGAAAGTCGGCTTCCTGAAGTGATTTCCGGATCGGGCCATCCCCTGGCCTACCCGGTCCTGACCGCGTGCGGCGCCCTGGCGATATGCCTCGCCTGGGCGCCGTTCGCCGATCTGGAGCAGGTGAGCATGCTCGCCGCGGTGGCGCTGATCGTGGTGGGCTACACGGTGTTTCGGCTGGCCGTGGCGCTCGGCGGGGTGCCGGGGCGATCGGCGGGAACCGTGGAATGCAGGCGGGTTCGGCAGCAGTATCGGCTGCTCAGCCGCTCGTGGCTGGAATGGGAGTCCGGCGGGCGCAGGCATTGGCTGCCCATCTATTTCGATCCCGCGCTGGTGACCTTGCCAGCGTCGACAGTGCGAATGGCAGACGGCGCCATCCGGATCGGGGAGCTTCGCGTGTATCCCGCCGGGCGCCTGCGTGATTCGGAGCCGACGGGGAGGCTGATCGACAATCCGGCCCGCCCCGATCCGGACGGACCCGGGCATGCCGCACGGTCGGCCCGGTTCGTGCACAGACTGGTGCTGGACGCCCAATTCGCCGTTGCCGCACCGTTCGCCGCGCTGCTGTGGGTATATGTCGCGGGCGGCGGATTTCCCGCATTCGTCGGCGCCACAACCGTTGCCGCCGGTATCGCGACCTGGTTCGCGGCCATCCGAGGCTCGGATCCGAGCTGACCACCGGTGTGCCGGGCACCGAATATCGCGACCAGCACCGACATCAGCCGGGGCACCGAATATCCCGACCCAGCACCGACATCAGCCGGTGAACAGCGGTTGCTGCTGGGTTGAACAGTGGATCCCCCCGCCGCCCTCGACCACCGCGTTGTATTCCACGCGCACTACCTCCCGGCCGGGGAAGGCGTCGGCCAGAATTCCGGCGGCTCGGTCGTCGCCGTGACGGTCGCCGTAGGCGGGCATGTACACGGCGTCGTTACCGATGTAGAAGTTGGCGTAGGAGTACAGGAAGTCGGGGCCGCGCTCGCCGGTCAATTCGGCCGCGTCCGGTTGCGGGAGTTCGATGATCTCGAAGTGCCTGCCCGCGGCGTCGGTGGCCTCGCGCAGGATCTCCCGCGCCTGGACCGCGGCGCGGGCGAAGACATCCTCCGGATCCGGACGAACCGGCCAATCCACCAGGACCACACCGGGTGCGGCGAAACGGGCCACGGCGTCGACATGACAATCGGTGACGTCCTCACCCGCGACACCCTGCAACCACACCACTTTGGTGACGCCGAGCATTTCGCCCAGCGCCTTTTCGATCTCCTCGTGCGCGAGCCCGGGATTTCGGTTCGGATTGACCAATGCGCTCTCGGTCGTCAGCAGCGTGCCCTCGCCGTCCACCTCCAGTGCGCCGCCCTCGGTGACGATCGGCGCGATCACGCGAGGAATTCCCGCATGCTCGAGCACCTTTCGCGCCACCTTCGCGTCCATGTGGAATTCCGACTTCTGTCCCCAGCCGTTGAAGTTGAAGTCGATTCCGGCGGGACCGTCCGGTCCGGACACAAATGTCGGCCCGGTATCGCGAATCCACAGATCGTCGAGGGGCGCGGGGACGACCTCCACGGCCGGACCGCAGGCCGCGCGCGCGTCGTCGACGTGCTCGCGCCGGGCCAGCAGCGTGACCGGCTCGCGCTCGGCGATCGCGCGGGCCAGACGCGTGATATCCGCGCGCACCAGCGGTAGCAGCTCCTCCCACACCGACTCCTTGGCCGGCCAGGCCAGCCAGGTCCGGGCGTGTGGAGCGGTCTCCGCCGGCATCGCGTAGCGCGTCATGGGCACGACGCTACCGACTTTTCCGAGACGCACCAAAAACTTTCGCCATTCGAGTTTGCAGATGCGCTTTCGTGGCGCCCACCTGCGCTGTGGCCGCGCATTTCGGCCATCGATGAACAATTCGGCTGTCGCAATTCCGCACCTGAGACATAATTCCGTGGCCGATCCGCGCGGGCGTCGACCGACGACCGGTCTGTTGGAATTCCGTCGGGTGCGACACAATTCCGGTAGCCGCCCGGCTCGGCTCGACCGGTTCGCGGAAACCGTTGCGGGTCGCGGAGTTCCGGTATCGGCCGGGCGGCAATGCATCACCGACGGTCGGCGGGGAATGTGCGCACCCCGCGCGGATCGCAGTCGAGCAATACCGCCCTCAGGTGCGCGCCCCGATCGAACCGCCATCGAATTCCCGCAGGTGATCGGCGACCCACCGGGCGTAGGTGTGCGGCTCCCGCCCGAGCACCCGCCGCACATCCTCGGTGAGCACCTCGTTCCCACCGGCCCGGACATGCGCCGCTCCCTGCTGCGCACCGTCGATGAACGCGTCCGACAGACCGGCGGCACGCAACATGTCCCGCGCCGCCTCGTCGGAGAGTGCCGTGGTCCGCAGCTCCCGGCCCAGCGCCGCACCGAGAATCGCCGCCTGGTCCGGCTCGGAGAGCAGTTCGGGCCCGGTCGGCGTGTACACCCGGCCGGTGTGTTCGCCGGAGACGAGCGCCTCGACCGCCACCGCCGCCACATCGCGGGGATCGACCACACCCTGGCGGCCGTCACCCGTCCGCACCGGCACGACACCGGTCGCCCGGATCGGCTCGGCCCAGGACCGCGTGTTCGACGCAAAGGCGGTGGGGCGCAGGATCGTCCACTCCAGGCCGCTGGTGCGGACCGCCTCCTCACCGGGCAGATGCCACGTCCCGACCCCCGCCAGGTTCGCATCGCCGGTCCCGATCGCCGACAGCTTCACGACCCGGCGCACCCCGGCCGCCCGCGCCGCGGCGACCAGCTCGGCGTCGGTATTCGTGTCGTCCGGACCCAGCACGCCGACCAGGAAGGCCGCCTCGACACCCGCCATGGCCGCGCGCACCGCCGCCGAGGCGGAGTAGTCCCCCTGCGCCACGTGCACTCCCGGGGGAAAGCTCGCTTCCGGATTCCGCGTCAGCGCTCGGACCGGCGCACCCCGGTCGACCAGCTGCCGCACTATCTCGCTACCGATGGTGCCCGTCGCACCCGTCACCAGAATCATGAACGACAGCCTGCCGACCCGGCCAGCTGCGCCTATAGGAAATTTCGGCACGGCCACCCGGGCCCGGGCGCGCCTACAGTGGAGCCGGTGACCAGCACGCTGTCCCCGATCCGCACGGTCGAGCGCTTCACGCGCCCGATCCCGGTGCCCGCCGCCCTGCGGCCGTGGTTCGGCGCGGCCGACAGCATCGCGGACCACCCGGAGCCGACCGAGCCGTTCATCCACGTTCCCGAGGTGACCACCCGGCTGGTGCTGCGCGACTCGGCTAGCGGGCGGCGGGATGTGCTGGTGATCGGCCCGCTCACCCGCGCGACGTACAAGGCAACCGCCACACCCGCGTCCTGCCTGCGGCTCGGGCTGGCTCCGGGCGCGGCGCACACCCTGCTGGGCGTACCGGCGGCGGACCTGACCGATCGCGGCATACCGCTGGCCGAATTGCCCGGTCCCCTCGCCGGATTCGCCGACGAGCTGTCGCGCACCACGCCCGGGGAGATCCCGGCCTTGCTGGAAGCAGTACTGCCGCAGCGCATCCCGGACACCGATACCGCCCAGCGGGCCCTGCTGCGCGCGGCCACGGCGCTGTTGTCGACCACCACCGCGACGATCCCCGAGGTCGCCGCCCGGCTGGCGGTGAGCGAACGTCACCTGCGCAACCTGTTCGCGCTCGGAATCGGCGTCTCCCCCAAGCATTTCGCCCGGATCGATCGGCTGCGCCGGATGCTCCCCGCGGCCGCGCACACGCCGCTGGCCCGGCTCGCGGCGGAACAGGGCTACTACGACCAATCCCACATGACCGCCGACTTCAGAATTCTGATGGGCGTCCCACCGACCTCCTTCTTCGAAGGCAGGTTCCCGCCACCTACCCCCTGCTCGGTACGCCTGCGCCGGTGAAGCATGCTGCGCCGCAGGCTCAGTCGTCCGCTTCCGGGCCCAGTACGGAGTCCAGCAGCCGTCGCAGGGCCCACTCGAAATCGGCGACGGGGTCGGCCGCGGCGAGGTGCGGGCGGGCCGCGGTGAGGGCGGGATACGCGGCCGGGTCGACCTCGAATCCGGGATGGCCGAGGGGATGCTCGTTGACGACGTATCCGAGCAGCAGGTGCCAGACGGCGCGGTAGGTGCGCGCCGCGACCTGCGGACTGAGACCGGCGTCGAGCAGGGCACCGATCCCCGACTCCGCGAAGGGCAGCGCGGTGGCCGTCACCGAGGTGGCGTCGATGATCACCTTGGCGGCCCACGGATGGTCGAGCAGGACCCGATGCGCCCCGAGCCACTGCCGCACGATGCGCTCCCGCGGCCCGCCGTCCCGGACCACCGGAAACGCGCGGGCGAGGTCCTCGTTCAACAGGGCGAGCAGCTCACGACGATCGGCGATGTGCCGGTAGAGCGAGGCCTGACCGGTGTTCAGCTCGTGCGCCACCCGCCGCAGCGTAAGCGCGGCCAGACCTTCGTCATCGGCGATCCGACGCGCGGCGGCGACGATGGTGTCCCGGTTCAGCGGTTGTTCGCGCACCTCACTCCCTTCTGCCGTGGGTCCGAGCCTAAGCGGCGGCAGCAACGATCCGCGGACAGACCGCCGCCACCCCTTGCGAACATCGTTCGCATGTAGTTAGGTATGCCTAACGCGAACATCGTTCGCACTGGAAGGAGGCCGTGTGACCGCCCAGACCCTGACCACCCCGCCCGCGATCCGCCGCACCGCCGCGATGGTCGCCCTGGCCCTCGGCGTGCTGTCCTACGGGCTGATGCAGACCATGCTGGTGCCCGCGATCGGCGTGCTGCAGCACGCCCTGCACACCAGCGCGACCGGCGCGACCTGGGCCGTGATGAGCGCACCCCTACTCGCCAGCGCGATCCTGACGCCGCTGATCAGCCGGCTGGGCGATCGGTACGGGCGGCGGCGCATGCTGCTGATCGTGCTCGCGATCTACCTGGCCGCCACGCTGCTCGCGCTCGCCGCACCGACCATCGGCGTGCTCATCGCGGCACGGGCCGGGCAGGGCATCAGCCTCGCGGTGCTGCCGCTGGCCTTCGGCTCGGTGCCCGACATCCTGCCGCCCGAGCGGGTGCACGCCGGGCTGGGCCTGCTGTCGGGACTGGTGGGCGGGGCGGCGGGCATCGCGCTGGTGTGCGGCGGACTG
The DNA here is from genome assembly GCF_029869545.1 of Nocardia wallacei. GTDB lineage: Bacteria > Actinomycetota > Actinomycetes > Mycobacteriales > Mycobacteriaceae > Nocardia > Nocardia wallacei_A. The sequence continues at coordinate 31,227 of NZ_JARWQD010000257.1, forward strand.
ATCGTCGACCATGCCTGCTGGCGCTGGCTGTTCGTGGTCGGGGCCGGATTGATCACGGCCGCACTGGTTCTCGGCTATGTCTCCGTGCCGGATGGTGCGGCGCGCGCCACGGGGCGGCTCGATATCGGCGGAACCGTGCTGCTCGCGGGCGGCCTCTGCGGAATCCTGCTGGCACTCACCGTCGGACCGACCAGCGGGTGGCTTGCCGTACCGACCCTGGCCCTGGCCGCCGCCGGGCTCGTGCTGCTGGTGATATTCGTCCGCCTGGAGCGGCGACTGCGGTACCCGCTCATCGATATGGACCTGGTGCTGCACCGGCCCGTCGGCATCGCGCATCTCGCGGCGCTCACCCTGGGAGCGATCCAGTTCATGTACTACGTGCTGGTGCCGAAGCTGGTGGAATTGCCCACGGCGGCAGCCGGATTCGGCGGCTCGGTCACCGCGGCCGGGCTCGTGATGCTGCCGTCCACGCTGGTGGTGCTGCCCGCGGGCAGCGTGGCGGGCCGGATCATCACCCGCCGGGGCCCACGCGGACCGCTGGTCGCCGGGCTGCTCCTGACCGCGGGCGGCGCGGCGCTGCTGGCGGTCGCGCACGGCGCATTGTGGCAGCTGGCGGCGTGCGCGCTACCGATCGGGCTCGGCACCGGCCTGGTGATGACCGCGCTGCCCTCGCAGCTGCATCGCGTCATCGATCCCGGGCGCGCGGCGACGGCCAACGGCATCAACACCGTATCCCGCACCGTCGGAGGCGCTGTGGGCAGTCAGCTGGGTGCCGCGCTGGTCGTCGGCTCGGTGACCAGCGGGTTCCCCCTCGCCTTCTGGATCGCCACCGCGGTCGGAATCGTCGGCGCGACACTGGTATTCGTCGCCGAACCCGCCAGGTGACGCGCGGGAACCCTTCTCCGGCTCAGGCGCCGCGGGCCTCTCGTTTCGCTCTCCGACGCGCCAGTTCCTCTTGCTCGAGGACGGCCGCTTGCTCCAGGGTCGGCGCGCCGCCGCCGAGGCGGGCGGGCACCCAGCGGGCACCTTCGGGCATCTCGTACCCCTGCTGCGCCTGGTCGAGCAGCCGCTCCATGCTAGAGCGCAATTCGGCCGTGAGCTCGTCGGCGGGCTCACGCGCCGGGATGGGCGCGCCGATGCGGATATTGATCGGAAAGTTGTGGCGGCCCAGCTGTTTCGGAATGTCCTTGGTCCACACGCGCTGCGCGCCCCAGATCGTCATCGGCACGATCGGCGCGCCGGATTCGATCGCCATCCGGGCCGCACCCGACTTGAATTCCTTGAGTTCGAAACTGCGGCTGATGGTCGCCTCGGGATAGACGACCACGATCTCGCCGTCGCGCAGCGCCGCCACCGCCCGCTCGAAGGATTCGGCACCGGCGGTGCGATCCACGCCGATCGCCTTGCAGTGCTTCATCAACCAGCCGACGATGCCGTGTTCCAGCTCGGCCTTCATCATGTAGCGCACATTGCGGCCCGATTTGCGGCCCACCAGACCGACTTCCATGAAATCCAGGTACGCGGTGTGATTCACGGCCAGTACCGCCCCGCCGATGCGCGGAATGTGTTCCTGCCCGGCGATATCGATGCGCAGGCCCTGCGCCCAGAACAGCGTGCGGACCAGACCGGTGAGGACGTCGAAGACGGGCTCTCGCGCCATACTCCCGAAAACTCCTGTACTTCCAGCCTTTTCGGCTACTGCGTGGCCTCACCCGCGGCCGAGCGCCGGGCGGCTTTCTCGGCGGCCTCCGCGGCATCCATCGCATCGGCCTCCTCCAGCGTCGGGGCGCTACCGCCGAGGCGGGCGGGCACCCAGTATGCGCCCGGTTCGTGCTCGTAGTCGCGCTGCAGGTCCCGCAGCATCTCCTGCATCGTCGAGCGCAGCTGCCGGGTCAGCTCGGCGGCGGGCTCGGCGATACTGCCCGATTCCACGACGGGCGGCCGGATGGGCTTGCCGACCGCGATGAAGATCGGAGTGTTGGTGCGTCCCAGCCGCTTCGGGAAACCCTTGGTCCAGACCCGCTGCGCGCCCCAGATGGTCATCGGAATCAACGGAACCCCCGCCTCGATCGCCATCCGCGCGGCGCCCGATTTGAATTCCTTGATCTCGAAACTGCGGCTGATGGTGGCCTCGGGATAGACACCCACCAGCTCTCCCCGCCGCAGATACTCGAGCGCGGCCTTGTAGGAATCCGCGCCCGCCGACCGGTCCACCGGAATGTGCTTGAGCGCTCGCATGATCGGTCCGGAGATCTTGTCATCGAAGACCTCCTTCTTCGCCATGAACCTGATGTAGCGCTTCGGCGTCCGCGCCGGAAGCCCCGCATACGTGAAGTCCATGTACCCGGTGTGATTGATCGCGATGACGGCACCACCGGTCGCGGGGATGTTCTCATCCCCCCTGACCTCGAATTTCAACCCCTGCACGAAGAAGACGGTGCGGGCCAGGCCGATGATCGTCCGGTAGACGGGTTCCACAATTCAGCTAGCGTAGTCGCAGTCACATTCGCGCCCTCCATCGCACGCGTAGGAAAGAGGTTTGCCGCAGTGAAATGCCCTCGACCAGCACGGCGTACCCGAAGCTCCCGGCCGCGCCGGGCGGCGCTATTCGCGGGACTCGCGCTGCTGGCCGCCGCGACCGCGGCCGGATGCGATTCGCGGGTCGGCATCGAGGGCACCGACTACGACACCGGGACCGGGTCCACCTCGACATCGGCCGCCCCCTCGTCCACACCACCGGCCGGGGAGGTGGCGGTCACCGTCTCGTTGGAGTCCCCGGATCCCGAGGCGGCCGATGCCCTCACCCGCTTCGCGATCGACCTGCAGGAGCTGCCGCGGCCGCAGCTGGTGGACAAGTGCTGGACGATGGCGCCGCGCAATGTGGAGACGATGTATGCGGACAAGCAGGCCGTCGTGCGGGCGCTGGCCCAGCCCGGCGTCGACGACGGCACCGCGATCACGTGGCAGGGGCCGCAGGTCCCCGGTCGCGCCGGGATCACCGTCGTCGCTCAGCGCGCCGATATCGCCACCGGCTACGCCTGCCCGCGGGTGTACCCGACCGGCGCCGAGACCTCCTACAACGATGCCGACGCCCGGCACACCGTGCGCCGCTACCTGGCCCGCAGCACCGGACGGCCGCTCGACCCGGCCGATCGGGAGGACACGCACCCGCTGATCTGCGATGCGGCCTGGGATCCCGCGGGCAGCGGCCGCACCGCCGCGGCGCCGCTGTCCACCAATCCGGGCAAGCTCACCGGCGTGCGGTCCTTCGTCGACCAGTCGATCACGTCCGCACCGCTGCGCGGGAACTATCTGTCGGTGTCGGCGCCGGTCACCACCGCCTCCGGGACCCAGGAGCAGACCTTCACCCTGCGGCTCACCGACCAGGGCTACTGCCTCGGCGACGTCTCCGGCTAGCGGCTACCCTGGGTGGCTGGCAACGGTTCAGGAGGGACTTCTTCGTGCAGATCACCAGCGTCGGACACGCCGGATTTCACATCCGTACCCCGGCCGGGACGATCCTCTGCGATCCGTGGGTCAACCCGGCGTACTTCGGTTCGTGGTTCCCGTTCCCGGACAACACCCGGCTCGACTGGGACGAGCTGGGCGACTGCGACTTCCTGTACGTCTCGCATCTGCACCGTGACCACTTCGACGCGAAGAACCTGACCGAGCACATCAACAAGGACGCCACCGTCCTGCTGCCCGACTACCCGGTGCCGGACCTGAAGCGCGAGCTGGAGAAGCTGGGTTTTCACAAGTTCTTCGAGACCGAGGATTCGGTCAAGCACACCGTGACCGGTCCGGGCGGCGATCTGGACGTCATGATCATCGCGTTGCGCGCGCCCGCCGACGGCCCGATCGGCGACTCCGGCCTGGTGGTCTCCGACGGCGAGACCGTGTGCTTCAACATGAACGACGCCCGCCCGGTCGATATGGACGTGCTGCACGAGCAGTTCGGCCACGTCGACATCCACCTGCTGCAGTACTCCGGCGCCATCTGGTACCCGATGGTCTACGACATCCCGACGCGGACGAAGGCCAAGTTCGGCCAGCAGAAGCGCCAGCGCGGAATGGACCGGGCGCGCAGCTACATCGAGCAGGTCGGCGCGACCTGGGTGGTGCCCTCGGCGGGTCCGCCGGTATTCCTGGACGACGAGCTGCGCTACCTCAACGACGACCACGGCGACGAGGGCAACATCTTCCCCGACCAGATGGTCTTCCTGGAGCAGATGCGCATCCACGGCAATGCCGGTGGGGTGCTGATGATTCCGGGTTCGGTCGCCGATGTGCGCGGGGCCGAGCTGGAGCTGACCCATCCGTTCGATCCGGCCGAGATCTACGACGACAAGGCCGCCTACATCGAACAGATGGCCCGGCGCATGGCGCCCGTGCTGGCGGCGGAGAAGGCGAGCTGGGCCACCGGCGAGGGCCCGCTGCTACCCCAGCTCAAGGAGCTGCTCGAGCCGATCATGGCGCAGAGCGACCTGATCTGCGACGGCATCGGCTACCCCGTCGGCCTGGTGCTGGGCGAGGAGACCGTGGTGCTCGACTTCCCCAAGCGCGTGGTGCGCGGCCCGATAGACGGAGAGGGCAAGTACCGCTACGGTTTCCGCATCGATCCGCAGCTGGTGCGCACGGTGCTGCGCGACGGCGAACCCGACTGGGTGAACACCATCTTCCTGTCCACGCGATTCGAGGCGTGGCGCATCGGCGGCTACAACGAGTACCTCTACACCTTCTTCAAATGCCTCACCGACGAGCGCATCGCCTACGCCGACGGCTGGTTCTCCGAGGCGCACGACGACTCGGCCTCCTGTGAGATCGCGGGCTGGGAGGTGCAGCGCCGCTGCCCGCACCTGAAGGCCGACCTGTCGAAATTCGGTGTGGTGGAAGGCAATACGCTCACCTGCAACCTGCACGGCTGGCAGTGGGATCTGGAGAGCGGGCGCTGCAAGACCTCCAAGGGACACGAGCTGCGCTCCCGCAAGCTCGCCTGAACACTAGCGAGTCGCGCCGTAGTGGGCCGCGACTCGGGCGCGCTCCAGGATGCGCAGGGCCGCGATGGCATCGCGGGGATCGACCGGGGGTGGGGCGTCGTCGAGCAGGGCGTCGGCGACGGCGGTGTAGAAGGCCGGGTAGTCGCCGGGCTCGGTCGGTGTGGGGTGGGTGTCGCCCTCTGTGCCCAGCAGTCCCCAGTGCTCGGGTTCCACTGTGCCCCAGGCGGTTCCCGTCGCCGGGCGGCGGCCGTCCCGGAGCGCGGATTCCTGCGGGTCCAAGCCGTAGGACGCGTAGCCGCTGCGCGAACCCAGTACGCGGAAGCGCGGGCCCAGCTGCGGGGCGACGGCACTCATCCACAGATGTGAGCGCACGCCGGAAACGTGCGTCAGCGCCACGAAGGCATCGTCGTCGGCCCGCACACCGGCGCGGCGCGTGTCGAGTTCGCAGTACACATCGGCCACCGGGCCGAACAGCGTCAGCGCCTGGTCGATCAGGTGACTGCCGAGGTCGTAGAGGATGCCCGCACCGTCGTCGACGCCCCCGGCCTCCCGCCATCCGCCCTTGGTGACCGGCCGCCACCGCTCGAAACGGGATTCGAAGCGGCGCACCTCGCCCAGGCTGCCGTCCGCGATCAACCGGCGGACCGTGCGAAAGTCGCTGTCCCAGCGCCGGTTCTGGAAGACGGTCAGCAACAGCCCGGCCCGCTCGGCCGCCGCGACGACCTGCTCCCCCTCGGCGGCGGTGAGCGTGAACGGTTTGTCGACGACCACCGGCAGTCCCGCCCCCAGCGCCCGCATCGCCAACGGCGCGTGGGTGCGATTGGGCGTCGCGACCACCACGAGATCGATGCCCGCCGCATCCGCGAACACCTCCTCGGCGTCGGGCGCCACCCGCACCCCGGGATGTTCGGCACGCGCCCGCTCGGCCCGCTCCCCGGAGGAGGTCACCACCGCCGCCACCCGCATCCGCGGCTCGGCGGCGATCAGCGGCGCATGAAACACCGACCCGGCCAGCCCGTACCCGATCACCGCGACACCCAGTTCCCGCATACCGCTCCTTCCTCCACCGTCACCACCGCACGTCATTGTCCGCCCCGCGCTGCCGCGGGACGCGGATCGCCCTCGGCCGACGCGCCGCGACGGCCACGGCCACCAGCGTCAGGACACAACCCGCCAGGGTGGCCGCGGACAATCCGGAACCCGTGGGCAGCGCCAGGTCGAGAACCACCGCGGCCAGCAGCTGCCCGGCCACCGATGTGAGGCCCAGCAGCAACACACCGATCCAGCGGACCACCGCCGCGGCCAGCGCGATGAAGACGACACCGATCACGCCACCGAGGTACAGCCACGGCTCGGAGGGGAACTCGGCGGGCCATCCGATGCGCGCGAGGACCACGGACTCGACGACGAGCAGCCCGGCAACCCCCGTCGCGAAATTGACCAGCGTGGCCGAATAGGGCCCGCCGACCACCCCGATCTGCCCGTTCATCGCCTGCTGCCAGGCCAGCCCGATCCCGGCCAGCGCCGGAAACGCGATCAGCGCCGCGGGCGGAATCGCACCCAGCAGATCGCCCGCCGCGGAGGCCGAGTGGCCCGCCCCCGACCCACCGGCGGCCGAGATCCCCACCGCGGCCAGCGCGAGCGCCGCGCCCGTGACGCGCAGGACCGTCACAGGTGTCCGCCCGCCCGGCCCCAGCCCGAGCCGGTCGACCACGAGGCTGCTCGTCAACTGCCCCGCCACGACCGCGACGGTGAACGCGGTAACCCCGATCGCCGCCACCGTAAGCCCTTGGCACGCAACGAACAACGCCCCGCAGAGCCCGCCGAGCAGCTGCCACCACCGCAGCCCGCCGCGCGCGACCGCCCGCCACACCGCCCGGACCCCCGCGCGCAACCGCCCGCTCAGCGCGAACGCCACGCCCAGCACCAGCAGCCCGGACCCGAAACTGACCACGGCCGCGGCGATCCCGTCCTGCAACCGCTCGCCCAGCGCACCGTTCACCCGCCCCTGCACGGCCACACCCGCGCCGATGCACAGGCCGCACCCCACCCCGAGTTCTCTGCGCAACAACCGTCAGTTCTTGCCGAGAGTGCCCGTGTCGTAACCGTTCTCGACCGGAACCCAGCCGTTGGCGGCGAAGTCCCGCTCCGTCGCCCCCGCGCCGACCAGCCCGCGCCGATCGTTGAGGTCGCCGAGCAACTCCGACACCGGATGCGAATCGCTGTAGTGATAGCCCTGGGCCAGCGCGAAACCCAGTTCGGTCAGCACGGCGGCCTGGTACTCGGTCTCCACGCCCTCGGCGATGACCTGCAGGTCCAGCGATTTGCTCAGTGCCGCAATGACACCCAGCAGCGGCGGCGCGGGCGTATCGGAACGGATGGCCGCCACGAACGACTGGTCCACCTTCAGGATGTCGCTGGGGATGGTCGCCAGGCGGCTCAGCGAGGAGTAGCCGGTACCGAAGTCGTCGATGGCGATGCGCACGCCCCGCTCCCGCAGCGTATGCAGATTCGCGATGGCGGTCTGCGATTCGGCGGCCAGTTCGCTCTCGGTGACCTCCAGCACCAGCTGGTCGGCGGGCCAGCCGGTGTCGGCCAGGATGCCCGCGACCCGGTCGGCGTAGGCGGATTCGGCCAGCTCCAACCCGCTGACATTGACATTCAGGGTGAGATCGAGCTGGGCGAAGGTCTCCTGCAGCCGGGCGGCGTCGGCACATGCGCGGCGCAGCACCAGCTCGTCCAGGTCCGAGATCAGGTCGTATTCCTCGGCCACCCGGATCAGGCCCTCGGTGGTGACATCCGGCTGCGCGTTCGACGTCCAGCGCAGCAGCGCCTCCACCCCGACGGCCTTGCCGCCGCCCTCGGTGAGGCTCACTATCGGCTGGTAATGCACGTCCAGCGCGCCCTTGTCGATGGCCTCGCGCAGCTCCACGGCCAGCGGCAGCTGCCGCGACGACTCCAGCACCGTGCGGTTGCGCCCGGCCTGCTTGGCCCGGTACAGGCCGACATCGGCCCGGCTGACCAGCAGCGATCCGGATTCACCGGGCTGCCAGGAAGTGACACCGGCCGAGCATCCCGTCGTCACCGCGGCCCGCAACTGCTCGGTGAGCAGGATCGCGGCCTGTTCGGTGGTGTCGGGCAGCAGCAGCGCGAAGGCATCGCCGCCGTAGCGGGCCAGCCGCTGGTCCGGTTCCAGCAGCTTCTGCCAGGTGTCGGCCACCCGCTGCAGGACGGCGTCGCCCGCGCGGTGCCCGAGATGGTCGTTGATCTTCTGGAAGCGGTCCAGATCCACCAGCACCAGCGCCAGACCCTGGCCGGTACGGGTGGCGTGCGCGATCGCGGAATTGAGCGCACGGTCGAAGCCGCGCCGGTTCAGCAGGCCGGTGAGCACGTCGATATCGGCGTCCGACGCCATCCGGGTCAGGATGCCGACCACGATGCCCGCGCCCACCGTCACCCCGGCCGGGATCATGCCCGACCACCACGGCAGTCCGCGCGAGGGCACCACCCACAGGCACAGCACCACGGCGAACAGCACATGTGCCGCAACCCATTGCCAGCCGAAGAAGATCGCGGCGTCGCAGGCGACGAACACGTAGAACGCGGCCAGGCTGATCCCGCCGACGGTATTGGGGAACCAGTGCACCGCGATCGTCACCAGGATCGTCGCCACCGCGACGTAGATGTGGTGCACCGAATGCGGCAGCCGCGGGCCCCAGATGAGCAGGCTGACCCCCAGCAGCAGGGCGACCGCCGCCGCGGCACCCACCAGCGGCCGATTTCCCTCGTCACCCGGGGCGATGGCGGTGATCAGCAGGCCGAGCACGCCACCCATCACGTAGAACGCACCGGTGGTCCGAGCCATCACCATTGCCGTTGCTAGCGCCGATGCCGTCCGCACCCGCGTGCGGGTATCGCCGCGAGACCCGATTCCTCGCACGCTGCCTAGCCTAGACACAGTTGTCCCGCGCAGTAGTCACATCGGCAGGAATCGACTGGCAAAGTCTTCGATTTCCGCGTTCCCGGCGCACGTGCCGGTGCACGTGCGCGATGTTGCACACTGTGGCGAATACCTGGTTACCGCAACGGTTCCAGGACTTCGCGGCCGACGAACGGCACCAGCGCGGACGGCACCCGGACCGAGCCGTCGGCCTGCTGATGGTTCTCCAGCAGCGCGACGATCCAGCGCGTGGTGGCCAGGGTCCCGTTCAGCGTCGCCGCGATCTGCGGCTTGCCGTTGTCGTCGCGGTAGCGCACCGACAGCCGGCGCGCCTGGAACGTCGTGCAGTTCGAGGTGGAGGTCAGCTCGCGGTAGGTCCGCTGGCTGGGTACCCATGCCTCGCAATCGAACTTGCGCGCCGCCGAGCTGCCCAGATCGCCCGCGGCGACGTCGATCACCCGGTACGGCACCTCGATCGCGGCCAGCATGTCCTGCTCCCAGCCCAGCAGCCGCCGGTGCTCGGCGTCGGCGTCCTCGGGCTTGCAATAGACGAACATCTCGACCTTGTCGAACTGGTGCACCCGGATGATGCCGCGGGTGTCCTTGCCGTAGCTGCCCGCCTCACGCCGGAAGCACGACGACCACCCGGCATAGCGCTTGGGCCCGTCCGCCAGGTCGAGGATCTCGCCCGAGTGGTAGCCCGCCAGCGGCACCTCCGAGGTGCCGACGAGGTACAGCTCGTCCTCTTCCAGGTGGTAGATCTCGGCGGCATGCTGGCCCAGGAACCCGGTGCCCGCCATGACCTCCGGGCGCACCAGCACCGGCGGGATCATCATGGTGAACCCGTTGGCGGTCGCGCGCTGCGCGGCCAGCTGCAACAGGCCCAGCTGCAGCAGGGCGCCGTAGCCGGTGAGGAAGTAGAACCGCGAGCCCGACACCTTGGCGCCGCGCTCCATATCGATCAGGCCGAGCGCTTCGCCCAGTTCCAGGTGGTCCTTGACCGCGAAGTCGAATTCGGTTGGCGTGCCGACGGTCTCGAGCAGGATGAAATCGTCCTCGCCACCGGCCGGGGCGCCCTCCTGCACGACGTTGGACAGGGCGCGCTGCGCGGTGTCCAGCTCGGCGTCGGCGGCATGCTCGGCGGCCTCGGCCTCCTTGACCTTGGCCGCCAGCTCCTGCCCGTGCGCCAGCAGCGCGGGCCGCTCCTGCGGGGAGGCCTTGCCGACCTTCTTGCCCAGCGCCTTCTGCTCGGCGCGCAGATTGTCGGCGGTCGCGACCGCGGCCCGGCGGGCGGCGTCGGCCTCGAGCAGGGCATCCACCAGCGCCGGATCCTCGCCGCGGGCCCGCTGCGAGGCGCGCACCGCGTCCGGATCGTCACGCAGGAATCGGAGGTCGATCATGGGCCAATCCTATGCAGCGACGCGAACCGTTTTCGCCGAGGGCGGCGGTGGGTCCGGGCGGGCCGCGGTGACCGGCCACCTGCGCCGCGCGATCTTCGATGCCCGAATCGCACCATTTCGCACCGCGGCCGCGTTCGCGCGCCCATAGTGGGATCGTGGGCACGACATTCGACACGTCCGTCATCGACGCCGCCCTCGCCGATCTGGGCGCCGGCGAAAAGAGCTGGGCGGAAACACCTTTACCACGGCGCCGCGCACTGCTGGCGGAACTGCACACCCGGGTCGGACGGCACGCGGCCGACTGGGTCACCGCCGCCCGCGCGATCAAACACCTGCCCGCCGACTCCCCGCTGCTCGGCGAGGAATGGATGTCGGGCCCGCTCGCCGTCCTGCAGGCCGCCGAGGCGCTGCAGCGGACCCTGGCGGTGCTCGAGGCCGGGTACAGCCCGCTCGACGGGCTCGCGCTGTCCGCGGCGCCGGGCGAGCGGGTCGCGGTGCCGATCCTGCCGTTCGGCAGCTACGACCGCTTGCTGCTCAACGGTTTTCGCGGCGAGGTCTGGCTGCGGCCGGGCATCGATGCCGCGACCGCGCGCCGCGATGCCGGTCTGGCGCAACGGGATCCGGGCGCCACCGCGGGGATCGGGGCGGTGCTCGGCGCGGGCAATATCACCTCGATCCCGCCGCTGGACGTGCTGACCGAGCTGTTCGCGCACAACCGGGTGGTGGCCCTGAAGCTCAATCCGATCACCGATCCGCTGTTGCCGGTGCTGGAGCAGGTCTTCGCCCCGTTCCTGGAGCTCGGCGCGCTGCGCATCCTGACCGGCGGGGCCGAGGCGGGCGAGTACCTGGTGCACCACCCCGCCGTCGCCCACGTCCACATGACCGGCAGCGCGCGCACCCACGACGCGGTCGTCTTCGGCGGCGGACCCGGCGGCGCGGCCCGCAAACAGGCGAAGGATCCCCTGCTGGACAAGCCGATCACCAGCGAACTCGGCGGGGTGTCCCCGGCGATCGTGGTGCCGGGCGAGTGGTCCGACGCCGACCTGCGCTACCAGGCCGGGCACATCGCGACCCAGCGCCTGCACAACGGCGGCTACAACTGCGTCGCCACCCAGGTGGTGGTGATCGGCGCGCACTGGCCGCAGAAGGACCGCTTTCTCGCCGAACTGCGCGACGCCCTCGACCGGGCGCCGGGCCGATCCGCCTACTACCCCGGCAGCGACGCCCGGGTGGCCGAGGCCCTGGCCGCCTATCCCGCCGCCGAACGCCGCGGCCCCGACCGCGGGCGGGTGCTGCTGGAATCGGCGACCGGACCGGCATTGCGCACCGAGTACTTCGCCCCGGTGCTCGGCATCGTCGAGCTGCCCCACGAGGGCGGCGAATTCCTGTATCGCGCGGTCGAATTCGCCAACAACGAACTCGCCGGGACGCTCGGCGCCAATGTCATCGTGCACCCGCGGACCAGGCGGCGGCTCGGGCTCGCGTTCACCGGGGCGATCGAGCGGCTGCGCTACGGCACCGTCGCGATCAACGCCTGGACCGCGCTGGCGTTCCTGGCGCCGCGCGCCACCTGGGGTGCGTTTCCCGGCCACACCCTCGACGACGTGCAGAGCGGAATCGGCGTCGTGCACAACGCGCTCCTGCTGGCCGACGTCGAGCGGACCGTCGTGTCGGGCCCGTTCCGACCGGCGCCCCGCGCGCTGTCGGCGGGCGAGTTCGCGCTCGCGCCCACGCCGCCCTGGTTCGTCGACAACCGCACCGCCACCGCGACCGCCCGCAGGCTCACCGAGTTCTACGCCGCGCCGAATCCGCGATTGCTGCCCGGCATCTTCGCCTCGGCGCTGCGCGGCTGAACGCCACCGGGAGGCGAGCCGCGAAATCGCCCGTACCAGCGGCGGCGGCAGCCCGCGTGGGCCGCGATTCGGCACAGGCTCGTGGCGACCGCGGGACGGCGCTGTCATGATGGAGCGCGATGTCCACCGAAGATGAGCCCCAGGCCCCCGGCACCGAACCGTCCGGTACCCCCGGCACCTCCGGGCGGGCGGCGCAGCGGGCGGCACGCAGCCGCGCCGGCGGAGTGCACCTGCCCGCGCACAAGCTGCGCTGGGGGCTGCTGGCGGTCGCGGTGGGCGCGGTGGTGGCCGCGCTGGTGACGATGTTCATCTCCGGCTTCCGCAGCTCCAACGGCCTCGAGGCGCACGATCCCGCGCGCCCGCACATCGGCGGGCGGGCCGACACCGCATTCGGCAGCGCGAAGCCGGGCGACTGCCTGACGTGGACCAACGCCAAGACGCTGGATCTGTCGAAGGTCAACTGCGCGGACAAGCACCTGTTCGAGGTCACCTCCGATATCGACCTGAGCCTGTATCCCGGCCGCGAATTCGGGCCCGGCTCCCGATTCCCGGACTCGCTGCGCTTCGCCGAGCTGCGCGACGAACACTGCACGCCCGCCGCGGCCGCCTATCTCGGCGGTCGCCTCGACCCGCGCGGCCGGTACGTCGTCGGCATGATCAACCCGGGCGAGCCCGGCTGGCGCAACGGGGACCGCACCATCCGCTGCGGGCTGCAGCTGGTCAGCGCCACCGGCAATGCCACCCAGCCGAGCGAGGGCCAGGTCCGCGACAGCGATCAGTCGCGGGCGTTCGAGTCGGGCACCTGCATCGGGATCAGCCAGGGGCTGCCCACCAACGAACCGGTCGATTGCGCCAAACCGCATGCCTACGAGGTGATGTCGGTGGTGGATCTGGGCACGCATTTCACCGGCGCCCCGCCGAACAACGCGGACCAGGACAAGTTCATGCAGGAGCAGTGCGCCCGCGCCGCCGACGACTACCTCGGCGGGCAGGACGCGCTGATCAACAAGACGCTCACCATCTTCTGGGACAACCTCGACACCCGCAGCTGGCTGGTCGGCAGCCACCGGCTGAGCTGCCTGGTCGGCAAGGGCACGCAGGACGGCTTCTCCACGATCACCGGATCGGTCAAGGGGGATGTACTCATCGACGGCCAGGCGCCGGTGCCCCCGCCGAACTCCGGCCGCTCCACCCCGTCGCCGCTCCCGGGCGCCCCGCCCGCGCCGATCCCGCCGCAGCCGCGATAGGTACCGGCTGGTGAGGCACTGAATGTCCGTTTCGATGTCCGACGACCGGTTCGAGGAGCTGGTCGGCGAAGCGCTCGACATGATCCCCACGGAGTTGGCACGCGCCATCGATAACGTGGTGGTGCTGATCGAGCCCCGCAACGCGGAGGATCCGCACCTGCTGGGTCTCTATCACGGCATCGCGCTGACCGAACGGATCGACAGTCAGTACGGCGGCGCGCTGCCGGACACGATCACGGTCTATCGCGAGGCCCTGCTCGACATGTGCGACAGCGAGGAGGAGGTGGTCGAGGAGGTGGCGGTCACGGTGATTCACGAAATCGCCCATTACTTCGGTATCGATGAGGACCGCCTGCATCAGCTGGGATGGGGCTGACCCGGAATCGATGTGATTCACAGGGGAGTTCGCTGCTCGGGGATTGACGAAGACCGCCTGCATCGGCTGGGATGGGGTTAATCTTGACCCGCGGAGTGGGTCAAGCCGCAAGAAACTTCGGATTCGAGGGAACCCGGCCGGGGGCCGTCGCGTCCTATCACTCGTAGGGGGAATTCTCGTGGTTCCACCGAAGGGCAGGCGTGTGCCGGCTCTACAGCTGTATAGACACCACTAGAAGGAGTTCGAGTCATGCTTCTCGTCTCACCTGAAGCCATCCTCGCGGCCTCGGTCGAACTCGATCTACTCGCCGAGCGGCTCGCCGCCGCCTCCAGCCTGACGGCCCCGGCAACCCATGTGATCCCCTCCGGCGTCGAAGAGGTCTCGCTGCTCGCCGCCGGTCACTTCAACCACGCCGCGGGCACGCACGACGGCGCGTCGGCCCAGGCGATCCTGGAGCTGCACCACGCCGCCAACACGCTCCGCATGCAGCTGGCGCAGTACATCGGCACCGACATGGTGCGTGCCGCCGGTCTGAATGCCGTCGGCGGCACGATCCAGGCCTGACCCGGACCACCACAGCGACTCGGACATACAGGGGAGACAGAACGATGGTTGCAGGGATCACCGGAGCGATATGGGGGCTCCGACCCGCCGAAGTCAATTGCGCCACACTCCATTCCGGCGCGCACGCGGTGCCGATCGTCGCGGCCAGCACCGCCTGGGGCGGGTTGTCGGCGGCCTGGGCCGAGGCGAGTGCCACCGTCACGCGAGTGATGGCCGAGCTCGGCATCGGCATGGAGGGCATCAACGGTGTCGCGGCGCTGAGCAAGCTGACCGGCTTCCTCGGCTGGGCGGGCCAGCAGACCACCATGGCGGCCACCATGAGCGCCAAGACGGCGGCCAATGCCACGGCCTACGGCGTCGCCGCACTGGTGATGCCGAGCCCGCCGGAGATCGCGGCCACCAACGCCGCCGTGGCCGCCGCGCACACCCCGCCGGGGGTCGTCTCGGGCAGCTTCGCCGCGGCCGAGGCCGCGCGCGTCGCGATGGACACCCGAGCCGCCCTGGTGATGGAGACGTACGAGGCCGCCACCACCGCGCTGGTCACCACGCCGGGCGAGTTCCTGACCCCGCCGCCGGTCGCGGCCGGCGCCGGAACCGCCCAGGGCGGTGAATCCGCGACGATGCAGGCCACGCCGAGCGACCCGCTGCAGGCCACCATCGCCGCCGCACAGGGGCTCGCGAGCAACCCCTCCGTGGTGAGCGCCGCCACCCAGGCCGCGCAGTCGGCGGTGTCCATGGCCGGTACCGGCGTCACGACCGCCGGAAACGTCGCCGGTTCCGCGATCTCCGCGGCGTTCAACGGCAGCAGCGGCGTGCCGAGCTTCGCGGGTCCGATGATGGCGTCGGTCGGCGCGGTCGGCGGCACCGCCGCGGCCACCCGCGCGGTCTCGTTCTCCGGCGGCTCGGTCGGCATCGGCAACAACGCGGGTTCGCTCAAGCTCCCCGACGGGTGGGGTGCGGGCGCGATCGGCGGCGGCCCGGCCGCGGCCACCGCGTCCGCGGAGGCGACGGCCGCAAGCCAGGCCGGCGCACCTGCGGCCCGCGCGAACAACGCCACGGGTAATCCGTTGCTCGGCAACCAGGCTCGCGACGACGAGGACGAGGACGAGCGCACCGGCAACGACTACCTGCGCGGGGAGCACTTCGCCGAGGGCGGTGTCATCGCGCCCGGCGTCATCGGTGCCGATGCGTCCGCGGAGAGCACTAGGTGACGGTGCTCGGCGCTGATCACGGCCCGTCCATGCTGGAGGCGGTCGTGCTGTCGTTTCACGAGTTCCAGTTGCTGCAGGAGCGGCTGGAACTCACCGACATCCCGGTGGTGCTGAGCGCGAACCGGTACTACGAGAACAACGTCACCTACGCCGAGGCCATGTCCGCCGCGGCCGAATCGCTGACCGAGCGCGGCCTGCTGCACGGCGACGCGGTCGCGCCGGAGCTCGCGGATCGCATGCGGGCGCTGGAGCGGCCGCACTGGGCCCTGGAGATGCGCTGGATCGTCGGCGACGCGGTGAATCGGCTGTGCGTGGCCAAGGGCGAGGGCCTGGAGGTCGTCGCCCTGCGCGGGCCCGATTCCTTCGTCATCGACCAGTGCGGCCCCGACCTGCCGGGGACGGTGATCGCCGCGCTCGGCTCGCCCCCGGCACTCGAGCTGTACGGGATGAACGCCCCGACCGAGGAGCTCGCCCCGATCCTGGGCGACACCGGCGACACCGCCGCCACGGCGCGGCGCCTGGCACAGGTCGGCAAGCCGGACCAGGACGCCACCACGCTCGCCGCGGCGCTGGTCGAGATCCAGTCCGCCGCGGAGATCGTCGGCGTCATCTACGGCGACGGCAGCCGGGATTTCTCGCCCAACCACGTGGCGGTCTTCGACACCCGCAACGGCCGATTCCTCTCGACCACGAGCGTCTCCGACGACGACGTGAAGTGGTCGTCACTGAGCAGCGGCACCCCTGCACGACTGCGAGCCGCGCTCGAGAACCTGATCGAATCCCTGCCGCTGCGCGAGGATTTCCGGCCGAACCCGGGAGTCCTGGGCGGCTGATCCCGAGGACAGCCGCGCCGCGCCTTAGCCCATCGGGTCGTCGGCGGTGGGTTCGGCGTCGTATTCGAAGGGTGGGGTGTAGCGGCCCCAGCGCACGCACTCCCAGCCGAGGAACTCCTGCCGGTCGGCCGGACCGCCGTAGCGCGGCAGCAGCTCGATGGTCTCGGTGTTGTCCAGGTGGTTGTTGGTGGTGAACGGCGGCGCCACCCCGCCGATCGCGCGCGCCACCAGACGCATGGCGGCACCGTGGCTGACGAGCAGAATGTCGCCGGACCGGGCGGCGCCGGGCGGCAGGAACTCCCGGCGCAGCCGCTCCAACTCGGGCAGATACCGGTCGAGCACCTCCTGGCCGGTCTCGCCGCCGGGTATCCGCACCTGCAGTTCGCCCAGATGCCAGGAGTGGTAGACATCCTGGAACATCCGGTGCGCCGCATCGGAATTCGCGCCCTCCAGGTCCCCGACCTGAACCTCGTAGAGCCCGTCGACCACCTCGGCGGGCACGCCCGTCACCGATTCGATGTGACCGGCGGTCTGGCGCGCCCGCAGCGCCGCCGAGCAGAACAGCCGCCGCGGCGGCGCCGCGAGGCTCGCCGCGAACGATTTCGCCTGCGCCACACCGCGTTCGGTCAGCGGCAGGCCCGGGACGCGGGTATCGAGGACCTTCGCGACATTGCCCTCGGTTTCGCCGTGCCGCACCAGGACGAGCTTGTCGGTCACAGGTCCGCCACCCCCTTCTTCAGGTCTTCCAGCCAGGCCGCCGCGGGCTCGTCCGGCGGCGGCGTACTGCCGCTCGGCGAACTCGCGGGCCACGAACCCAGGAAGCGGATCCGCCCGGCCGTGCGATGCAGCGCCTTGAGCGCCTCGGCGACCGCGGTGTCGTCGATATGCCCGACGCAATCGAGATAGAAGCGATAGGTGCCCATCCCGGTGCGGGTGGGCCGCGATTCGATGCGGGTGAGATCGACTCCGCGCGTGGCGAATTCGGCGAACACCCGCATCAGCGCACCCGGTTCGTTGGCCAGTTCCAGGACCACCAGCGAGGTCCGATCGGCGCCCGTGCGCGGCGGCGCCACCCGCGGCCTGGTCACCAGCACGAACCGGGTGACCGCCTGGTCGTGGTCGGCCACGCCGGAGGCCAGCACCGCCAGCCCGAGCCGCTCACCGGCCAGCGCGGTGGATACCGCCGCCTCGGCGTGCCCGCTCACCACGTCCTCGGCGGCGGCGGCATTGGACGACGAGGTGTACAGCCGCGCCTGCGGCATGTGCCGCGACAACCACATCCGCACCTGCGCCGCGGCGACCGGATAGGCGGCGAGGGTCTGCACCTCGTCCAGCGCGACACCCGGCCGGGCCACGATCGTGAACGCCACATCCAGCTCGGTCTCGGCCACGATCTGCAGGCGCGGGCCGACGGCGAGCGCGTCGAGCGTGGGCGAGATCGAGCCCTCCACCGAACTCTCGATGGGCACCACCGCGCCGTCGACCTCGTCGGCCCGGATCAGCTCGAGCGCGGCGCCCTGACTGGGTGCGGGGACGCGTTCGACCGGTCCGTCGAAGACGTTCGCGGACTCGAGCTTGACAAGGGCCATCTCGGTGAAGGTTCCCGACGGCCCGAAATAGGCGATACGCGGCACGGATACGACACTACCGAGGAGTCGGGTGCGGGCTGGAAGTTTGCACGATGTCAGGGGTCAGGACCGCGAGGGCTTGCGCTACCTCGTCCGGCCGGTCGGACTCCACGGCCAGCAATACCTCGCGCAGCGCCTGCACCGCGGGCGGTTTCAGCCCGCGCAGGAAGTCGATATCCGGATCGCGCAACGCCGCGGCGATATCGTCGCCGCACAGTGCCGCGGCCGTCGCGGCGAGCAGCGCCAGCGCCCGCTCCCCCGACGCGGCACGGGCCACGAATCCGGTATCGGCATGTGCCGCACCGGCCAGGAAGGCCGCGACCTGCGAATCGGGTGCCGCGCCGTCGAGCACCGGCGCCTGCGGCGCCGCGGAGATCGCGCGGACCAGATCCTCCACCAGGCCGACGGACGGTTTCGGGGGCACGCCGAGCGGCACCAGGACCGGGTCGGCGGGGGGATTCGAATCGTGCGGCACGTTTCCACCGTAGCGATCGCAACGCTTGCGCAAGCCCTCATCGTCACTTAGCTTAGGTTTACCTAATTACAGCGCCGGGTTCGGACATCTGGAGGTATGCATGCCGCGCACGACCACGACCGCCGCACCGTCCACGGCCGAGCGGGTGCGCAATGCCTGCGCACACGCCGAACAGGCGGTGCTCGCCCTGCCCGGGGCCGACCCCGTGCCGACGACCGTGCACCATCTGCGCGCATGCGGTGACGTGGTGATCGCCGTGGCGTCGGATTCCCCGGCGGTGACGGCGGCGTGGGGTCCGCTCGGCTCCCCCGCCGTGCTGGAACTGACCGATATGGCACCGCTGCCGCTGCGCGAACCGGTGCGGGCGCTGGTGTGGCTGCGCGGCCGGGTACGCGCGGTCCCGGCGCACGCCCAGCGCCTGCTGGCGGGCGAGGTCGCCAAGGAGCACGCCCACCCGGCGCTGCTCGACGTCGGCCACACCACCACACTGCTGCGCCTGGTGATCGACTCCGCCGTGGTGGCCGACTCCAGCGGCGCCGCCTCGGCCTGCCAGGAGCAGTTGCGCACCGCCCAGGCCGACCCGTTCTGGGAGCTGGAGGCGGCGTGGCTGCAGCACATGGATGCCGACCACGCCGATGTCGTCGCCCAGCTGGCCCGCCACCTGCCCGTCCGGTTGCGCGGCGGCGCGGTGCACCCGCTGGCCATCGACCGCTACGGCGTGACCCTGCGCGTGGAGAGCCCCGACGACGGCGACCACGACGTCCGCCTGCCGTTCGACTCGCCAGTCGACGACGTCCAATCCCTGAGCCGCGCCGTGCGCATCCTCGCCGGCTGCCCCTTCCTCAACGGCATGCGCCGCATCTGAGGTCCGCCCGCACATAGATTGGCGGGCATGGTGTCTTGGGCCGATTCCGTACCCGCCCGGCGCGAGCCCGCGAGCGGGCGCGAACGCACGGCGATCCGGATCGAGATCGCGATAGTCCTGGTGGTCACGTTCGGGCTGAGCGGGGCCAATGCGGCGCTGTCGCTGCTCGAGAGCGCGCTGGCGCCCGGTGGCGTCGGCGGGCAGACGGTGGCGCTGAATCCGTCGCGGGCGGCGCAGTCGGCCATCGATCTGATGTTCCAGTTGCTCGGTGTGCTGCGGCTGCTGGGCTGGGGCGCGCTCGGCCTGTATCTGCTGTGGCGCAGCGGGATCGGGCCGCGGCTGATCGGGCTCGCGCGCATCCGCTGGCGCGGCGACGTGCTGCCGGGGCTGGTGCTGGCGGCGGTGATCGGCCTGCCCGGGCTGGGGCTGTACCTGGCGGCCCACGCGCTGGGATTCAGCGTGACCATCGTGCCGAGTTCGCTCGGCGACCACTGGTGGCGGCTGCCGGTGCTGGTGCTGTCGGCGCTGGCGAACGCCGTGGCCGAGGAGATTCTGGTGGTGGCCTATCTCATCACCCGGCTGCGGGCGCTGGGCTGGACGGAGAACCGGTCGCTGCTGGCGTCGGCCCTGCTGCGCGGCAGCTACCACCTGTACCAGGGTCTCGGCGGCGGCCTCGGCAATCTGGTGATGGGCCTGGTGTTCGGCAGGTTCTGGCAGCGCACCGACCGGCTGTGGCCGCTGGTGCTGGCGCACGCGGCCATCGACACCGTCGCCTACGTCGGCTACGCCCTGCTGCGCGGGCACGTGTCCTGGCTGCCGTGAACCGTCACAGTCGCGAACTCGAAACCGTGAGGATCGTCATCGACTCGAGATGAACCCGCGGGCCCGCCGGATCAGTAGCATCTCGGTGATGAACGGCGACGACCCCCAGCAGTACGCGCGGACGCGCCGGGTGCCCCCCCCCGGGCCCCGCCGTCCCCCCCCCCCCCCCCCGCCGCGGGACCCCCGCGGCGGGCAGCCCCCGGCCCCGCCCCCGCCCCCCCCGGCGCCCCGGCCACGGCCGGGATCGTCGGGCTGCTCATGAACACCGTGCCGCTGCGGGTGCGCCTGTCGCCCACCGAGACCGGGCTCGATCTGGCCGCCCGGATCCAGGCCGGGCGCGCGGTACTGATGGAGCACGACCAC
>NZ_JARWQD010000258.1 GCF_029869545.1 Nocardia wallacei
GGGGGCTCCCCAAACCCCCCGGGCCCCCTTGCCCCCCCGTTCCCCCGGGGCCCCCCCCCCCCCCCCCCCCCCCCCCCGGGGGGGGGGGGGGGGGCTTCGTCGGCACCGGCCGGGTTCGCGCGAGTCGGTGGGGCGGGCCGAGCGACGGAGCGGCAAATGCGGCGTGAACATACACTGGTGAACCGTGGGTACACATCGCAGCGCCAGCAGTTCGCGAGGCGTGAGTAAGGGTCTCGTCGTGTCCGTGGTGGCGGTGCTGCTGGTGGTCGCGGCGGTGGGTGGCTGGTTCTGGTTGCGGGGGCATTCGGCGTCCTCCGACCGCAGCGCGGCGGGCGAATGTGTGGAGGGGCAGGTCACCCTGCCGGTGACCGTCGATCCCGATATCGCCACGCCGGTGCGCGCGGCCGCCGACCGCTACAACGCCACCAAGCCGCAGGTGCGTGATCACTGCGTGACGGTGGCGGTGAATGTCCAGCCTTCGGCGGCGATGGTGGGCGCCTTCACCTCCGGCGGCGCCTGGGATTCGAAGCTGGGCCCGCAGCCCGCGCTGTGGATCGCGGATTCGACGCGGTCGGTGGAGCAGATGCGCGTGCCCGGCGTGATCGGCGGCGTCCCGGCCTCGGTGGCGGTGAGCCCGATCGTGCTGGCCGTGCCCGAACCACTGCGCCAGGCGCTGGACCAGGCCAAGGTCGGCTGGTCGGATCTGCCGCGGCTGCAGCAGGGCTCGCTCGGGGAGGTCGGCCTCGACGGCTGGGGTGGGCTGCGCATGGCCATGCCCGCCGGTGACAACGCTTTGGCCGCGGCCCTCGCCGTGGGATCCAACGTCTCCGGGGCCGAGCCGCTCACCGACGAGGCGGCCCGCACGGGGCAGGTGGTCTCCGGGATCTCACAGCTCGCCGCGGGCGCGCCCGAATCCGACGACACGACCGGTGCGCTGGCGAGCCTCACCGGAACCCCCGGCGCCGCGAACGCGGCGATCCACGCCACCGCGGTTACCGAACAGCAACTGAAGACCTCGGGCGGAACCACCGCATTCCGCCCCGACGGCGCGAATCCGATCGCCGACTATCCCGCCGCCATGCTGACCGGGCCGTGGGTGGACAAGACGCAGAACCTCGTCGCCGGGATGTTCACCGATTACCTGCGGGCGCCCGACCAGCAGAAGCTGTTCGCCGACAACGGATTCCAGCCCGCGGCGGCCACCGTCGCGGCCGCGCCGAAAACCGTTCTCGACCAGGTGAAGTCGGTGCTGGCGAATCCGGTGCTGGGCGTCCAGTCGACCGTACTGCTCGACACCTCCGCCGCCATGGGCGCCACCGACGGCTCGCTCACGCGGCTCGCCAACGCGCTCGGCGCGCTGCAGTCGACCATGGACACCATGCCGCCCGACTTCGGGCTCGGCGTGTGGACCTACGCCGGGGATCAGGACGGCGGCACCCCGTACAAGGTGGTCTCCCAGACCGCGCCGCTGACCCGGCAGCACCGCACTGAGCTGGCCCAGTCGCTCGGCAATGTCTCGGCGTCCTCGGCGCAGTCCGACAGCACCTATCCCGCGCTGGAGGCGGCGTACAAGGGCGCCGTCACCGGTCACGCCCAGGGCCGCACCAACTCGGTGCTGCTGATCACCGGCGGTCCCAACGACGGTTCGTCGCTCACCGGCGACCAGCTGGTCTCCAGGATCAAGGCCGCCACCGATCCGGCCCATCCCGTCCGCATCGACATCATCGTCGTCGGCGGCCCGGGCACCCAGACCCTGCAGACCCTGGCCCAGCAGACCGGCGGCACCTACACCCGCCTCGCCAGCTCCAACGACCTCACCTTCGGCACCGCCGTCAACCACGCCCTCACCACCCCCTGACGGGGGCCTGTGTTCGCAGAATTTGCTCGGTGATCATCGGGGCGCTACCCGGTGGTGGGATTGTGGGGGTGTGCGGGTCGAGGCGGATGGGGTGCGGCTGGTCGATCGGTTTCATCAGGTGTGTGCGGTGGTCGCCGGGCGGCTGCCGTTCGGGTTGAGTTCCGTTGTGGCGCCGACGTTTCTCGGGTTTGCGGTGATCAACGGGTTCACCTTCGGTGTGGATCTGCTTCTGCTCACCGTGTTGCACGGGTGGCTGGGGGTCGTGCTGCCGGTGTCGGTGACGCTGGCCTACGCCGTGGCGTTCGGGCTGAGCTATCTGCTCAATCGGACCCTGAACTTCCGCTCGCACGCGGCGGTGGGCCCGCAGGTCACGGTGTATGTGGTGGTGGTCGTGGTGAACTACCTCGCGTTCATTCTGGGAGTGTCCAGCGGCCTGTCCGCGCTCGGCGTCGAATACCACGTGGCCCGGCTCGTCGCCGGTGCCTGCGAGGCCGTCTTCATGTACAGCGCGATGCGCTGGGTGGTGTTTCGCCGCTGAGCGCGGAAAATCCTGCGGCACAACCTGATCGCAGCGGATCCGTCAGTGTCCACCGTGGCGGAGTCGAAGGCATCGAAGACCTCGCGCAGATAGCGGGCCTGCTCGTCCTCGTCGCGGACGTAGTCGCCGTCGAGGCGACCTGCCACCGCGCCCGGCGCAAGCCGCGCCCACCGGGAGCGCGGCCGACCGGCGGCCGGGCCCGATCCGGATCCCGACCGGAAGGCCGCGTTCATCAGCGATTTCACCGCGGCCCTCGGCCGGACCGGCCTGCCCCGCACGGCCGCCGGGGTGATGGCCTGCCTGTTCACCTCCGAGACGCGCAGCCACACGGCGGTGTGGATGCCGCCGATCGAGCGGCTTTCCCGCCGCGGCGAGGCAGTCGGCCTTCCTGCCGCGGCGGGCCTGTCAGGCGATGTGCAGGTCGAAACCCGTGGTGCCCGGGCGTTCCAGGCCGTCGCGCAGGCGCAGGGTGCGGTCGTAGTCGCCGCCGGCCTGCGGGCGATAGCTGATCGGCTCGATCTTGTCGATCTCCGACAGGCGTTGCCGCAGTGCGCTCGCGATCTCCTCGAAGCGCTCGTCGTCGACCCGGATCGTGCCGTAGACGGGGAACGTGGGGAGCACGTCCATGCCGGGGTAGTACAGGATGCCGTGGTTGATGGGGTAGAGCAGGTCGTCGATGTGGCCGTTGATGCCGCGATCGGAGTAGGACGGTTCGCGGCCGCCGATGGAGACGACCAGCATGGCGCGTGTACCGCTGAGCACGCCCGCGCCGTAGCGGGGGATGGCCGTACCGCCCGCGCCGTAGGCGAACCCGCAGGTGAGCACGCGGTCCACCCAGCCCTTGAGGATCGCGGGCATGGAGAACCACCACAGCGGGAAGTGCAGTAGCACGGCATCGGCCCACAGCAGTTTCTCCTGCTCGGCGCGGATATCGGCGCTGAGGGTGCCGTTGTCGTAGGCCTCACCCGAGGCCAGCATGAAGTTGGTCTCCTCGACCTCGCCGAAGTCGTCGGGGTCGGCCTGCGCCTTCCAGCCCATCGCATACAGGTCGCTCACGGCGACCTCGTGTCCATCGGACCGGAGCTGTTGCACGGCAACGTCCTTCAGGGCGCCGGTGAGGGAGTCCGGTTTCGGGTGCGCGTACACGATCAGAATGTTCACAGTCGATGCCAACGAGCTGTCATATCGAAGTATTCCGAAGTATCGCTTCGAATGTTTGTTCCCAGTGATGGTGAACAATGGGAAGCTGTCGTATTTGTGCCATTACACTATGAATCTCTAAGCCGCGGTGGGTTTCTCGGGGTTGGTGCGTTCGACTCCACCGTCGGGTCGGTACCTGTCGATTGTGGAGTGTGTGCCCATGCGGGCGTGGCGTGTCTTCGTTGTCGTGTTGCTGATCGCCGGGATACCGGCCACGATCGCGCGGGCGGAGCCGCCCGTGCCCGCGCCGCCGAGCCTCGGGCTGCCCGACCTGCAGCGCTGGATCGACGAGGTGGTGCCCCGCCCGGAGCTGCCGTCGCTGCCCGCACCGGCCGTCGAATCCGCAGGGGCGGCAGCGGAACTCGCGGCGCTGCGCTCGGCGGTACTGCCCGACGACGTCGGCGATCCGCTGTTCGACGCGTGGCCCGCGAACCTCGCGAGCCTGCGGCCCGGGGAGGTCGCGGAGATCCGCGACGTGACCCCGGCGGCCGCGCCGCTGTTGACGATGCCGCTGAGCCCGCCGCCGCGGCAGGTGCTGCAGCTGAAGTACCGGACCTCCGACGCGCACGGTGAGCCGTCGTTCGCGACCGCGTCGCTGGTGCTTCCGCAGGGTCCGTGGACGGGCGCGGGCGCGCGGCCCGTGCTGGTGAACAATCTCGCCGTCGACGGCCTGGGGCGGCGCTGCACCCCGAGTTACACACTGGCGCACGGCTATTCGGAGACGACGAATTCCGCCGACTTCTTCCCGCCGCTGACCCAGCTGGCGTTGCTGCGCGGCTACGCGGTGCTGATACCCGATCACGAGGGCCCGAATATGGCCTACGCCGAGCCGTATGTGGCCGGTCACGCGGTGCTGGACTCGGTACGCGCGGCGCGCGCCCTGCTGCCCGGGGAACTCGGTGACAGCCCCTACGTGATGGCCGGATACTCCGGCGGCGCGATCGCGACGCGCGCCGCGGCGGTGCTGATCGACTCCTACGCACCGGATCTGGCGAAGTCGATCACCGGCGCCGCGGTCGGCGGGGTGCCCGCCGACTTCCGCATGCTGGCGGGCTCCATGAACGCCAACCTCGCGTCGGGGGTGTTCATGGCGGCGGTCTTCGGCATCGCGCGCGAACGGCCCGAGATCCTCACGCAGATGAACAATCTCGCCCGGCAGGTGACGACATCGCCGCTGAAGAACGCGTGCATGAACCTGATCGAGCTACCGGGTGCGGTGCTGGCTCCGATCGATATCGCGGCCAATACGCCCGATCCGCTGCGCGGCCCGGTGGCCGAGCGGATCTTCCGGGCGACGGATATGTCGGGCCTGAAATCCGCTGTCCCGCTGCTGGTCTACAACGGGGTGCACGATATCTGGATCCCGGCCGCGGGTGCCGAACAGCTGATGCGGCAGCAGTGCGCGCTGGGGGTCCCGGGGATCTACCGCAATGTCCCCGGCGAGCATTTCCTCGCCGGGGATACGGGCTGGCCGCTGCTGATCGACTGGCTCGACCAGCGCCTGCGGGGGATACCCGCCCCCGACGAGTGCTGACCGGCCCCGCTAGACCCGCTTGCCGGATCCGGTGGTGGGGCCGGGCTCGATCCCGTCCCACTGCGTGACCGTGTAGGGCGGTTGGCCCGCGGTTCCGGGCCAGCGGCTGATGATCAACGTGAGCGCGTCGGCGGAGGCGCTGCCGGGATGGATGTAGCCGCCGTAGAGGTTGGGCAGGTGCGGTGTGCCCCAGTGGCCCATCGGCCACTTGTTGTTGCCGACGACCTGCGTTCGCGGCTCGGACCAGGTGCCGTCCGGACGTGGCGACGTGCGGGTGCGGATGCTGTAGTCGTCGATGTCGAAATACGCCATGCAGTACGTGCCGTGGATGATCTTGACACTGAACTCCCCGATGCCGTTGCCCGGACCGAAGATCGGGCTCGGTGCGGCGTCTCGGGTCCACTGCCACTTGTCGTTGTGGAACGCCCAGTTCTCCTGCTTGTCGAACCGACCGTGGAAGAAGTCGCGCGGATCGAAACGGAACAGCTGGATGAGCCCGGTGTCGGCGGCGAAGTGGTGACTTCCGTTCCACGCCTTGGAGAAACAGTAGAGGTGGCCGTCGGCGTCGACGCCCGCGAAGCTCCACATCGAATACAGCGATCCGTTGCTGCCGAGCGCGTCGCCGTTCCAGATGTGGTCGAAGTCCTTCCAGCTGGCGCCGTGGTCGTCGGAGTAGGCGATGGCACCGAATGCGGAGCCGTCGTTCGGGCTGCCCTCGGGAACCCACTGGTGCACGGAGGTGTACTGGATGAACAGCCGATCCTGCCCGTCGGCCTGTAAGGCGATGGCGTCGTTGGGGATTCGGGTGAACTCGACGACGCCGCGCCCGTTGTCCGCCTCGTGCTGATAGTCGAACAGCTGCGCGCACGTCGGGCTCGGCTGGCTGCCGGTGAATTCGATAGCCGTATTACCGGAGCTGTCGAATCTGTCCTGGTACAACAGGACCGGTGAGCCGATGTAGGGCAGCGTCGCGGCCCGGCCGACATTGGCGTCGCCGAAGACATACCCCCAGCCGCCGTCGTGGCGGCGGTAGGGGATGGCCAAATCCCCTGAGCCGAGCCCGAACCGGCTCGCCGAGTCCCCGTCGTTGTCGCACAGCATCGTCCCCCGCTGGGGCATGGTGGATTCCTCCCTGACGTCCGATCCATGTCGAACCTCCACCATCGCACGAGGGGGTACCGCCCGCGCAAGACGCGAAATCCCCTGGCAGGGAAGGATCTGCCAGGGGACTCGCTCGTATTCTCTTGTCGACCAGCGGTTTCGGTGCGCCGGAGGGCCGCCCTCAGTTCTTGGCGGCCAGCGCCTTCGCCTCGCGGCGGCGGCGGTGCAGGATCGGCTCGGTGTAGCCGTTGGGCTGCGTGGTGCCCTCCAGGATCAGCTCCTTGGCGGCCTGGAAGGCGACGCTGGCGTTGAAGTCCGGCGCCATCGGCCTGTACTGCGCGTCACCGGCGTTCTGGCGGTCGACGACCGGGGCCATCCGCTCGAGGCTCTCGACGATCTGGTCGGCGGTCACGATGCCGTGCCGCAGCCAGTTCGCCATCAGCTGGCTCGAAATGCGCAGGGTCGCACGGTCTTCCATGAGCGCGACATCGTTGATGTCGGGCACCTTGGAGCAGCCGACGCCCTGATCGATCCAGCGCACCACGTAACCGAGGATGGACTGGGAGTTGTTGTCCAGCTCGTTGCGGATCTCCTCCGGCGTCCAGTTCGTCTCGGCCGCGAGGGGGATCTCGAGGATCTGGTCGACCGTGGCCCGCGCGCCGCCCTTGGCGATCTCGGCCTGTCGCTGGAACACGTCCACCAGGTGGTAGTGCGTGGCGTGCAGGGTGGCCGCGGTGGGCGAGGGCACCCACGCGGTGGTGGCGCCCGAGCGCGGGTGGCCGATCTTCTGCTCGAGCATGTCGCGCATGAGGTCCGGCATGGCCCACATGCCCTTGCCGATCTGCGCCTTGTGCGGCAGTCCGGTGGCCAGGCCCGTGTCGACGTTCCAGTCCTCGTAGGACGCGATCCACTGCTGCTTCTTCATCTCGGCCTTGCGGACCATGGGCCCGGCCTCCATGGAGGTGTGGATCTCGTCGCCGGTGCGGTCGAGGAAGCCGGTGTTGATGAACACCACGCGGTCCCGCGCGGCCGCGATGCAGGCCTTCAGGTTGACCGTGGTGCGGCGCTCCTCGTCCATGATGCCGACCTTGAGGGTGTTGCGGGGCAGGCCCAGCACATCCTCGATGCGGTCGAACAGCTCGTTGGTGAAGGCCACCTCGTCCGGGCCGTGCATCTTCGGCTTCACGATGTAGACCGAGCCGGTGCGTGAGTTGGAGACCTTGGCGTCGCCGCGCAGGCTGTGCACCGCGATGAGCGAGGTGAACAGGCCGTCGAGGATGCCCTCGGGGACCTCGTTGCCCGCGGCGTCCAGGATCGCGTCGCTGGTCATCAGGTGGCCGACGTTGCGCACGAACAGCAGCGAACGGCCGTGCAGCACAAGGTCTTTGCCGTCGAGGCCGGTGTAGACGCGGTCCGGGTTCATGGTGCGGGTGAAGGTCTTGCCGCCCTTGCTGACCTCTTCGGCCAGATCGCCCTTCATCAGGCCCAGCCAGTTGTGGTAGCCGAGCACCTTGTCCTCGGCGTCGACCGCGGCGACCGAATCCTCGAAGTCCATGATCGTGGTGACCGCGGACTCCAGCACGACGTCCTTGACGCCCGCGCCGTCGGTCTTGCCGATCGGCGACTCCGGATCGATCTGGATGTCGATGTGCAAGCCGTTGTGCCGCAGCAGGATCGAGGTCGGGGCGCCCGGCTCGCCGCGGTAGCCGACCAGTGCCGAGGCGTCGGCCAGGCCGATGTCGGTGCCGTCCTCGAGGGTGACCTCCAGCTCGCCGTCGACGATCTTGTAGGCCTGCGAGCCGACGTGCGAGCCGGTGATGAGCGGCACGGCGTCGTCGAGGAAGTTGCGGGCCCACTCGATGACCTTGTCGCCGCGGACCTTGTTGTAGCCGGTGCCCTTCTCGGCGCCGCCGGTCTCCGGGATGGCGTCGGTGCCGTACAGCGCGTCGTAGAGCGAGCCCCAGCGCGCATTGGCGGCGTTGATCGCGAAACGGGCGTTCATCACCGGCACGACCAGCTGCGGTCCGGCGGTGGTGGCGATCTCGTCGTCGACGTTCTGCGTGCCGATCTTGAAGTCCGCGGGCTCCTCGCGCAGGTAGCCGATCTCGGTGAGGAACTTCTTGTAGGCGGCCCTGTCGTATCCGGCGCCCGGGTTCTCGGCGTGCCAGGCATCGAGCTTGCCCTGGATCTCGTCGCGCTCGGCCAGCAGGGCGCGGTTGCGCGGGGCCAGGTCGTTGATGACCGCCTCGGCACCGGTCCAGAACGCGGCGGAATCTACGCCGGTCCCGGGCAGCGCCTGGTTCTCGACGAAGTCGTGGAGAACGCTCGCAACCTGAAGCCCGCCGATCTGAATCCGCTCTGTCATCTACTGCCTCATTTCGAGATAGCCGGATGGGAAAAAGTACGCCTGTCATGTTACTCGGCGGTAGAAGAGGCTCTGTAGCCGCCTCTTCGCATGGCCCAGTGGGCCCCGGGGGGCTTGATTGTATCGCTCGGTACATTTAATGTACTGCGCGGAACATTTCGGTGGAGAGGGGTCGCCGTGGGGCGTCTGTCGGATCGGGTCGTCGTGGTGACCGGCGGGAGCCGCGGGCTGGGGCGGGAGATGGTGCTCGCGTTCGCGGAGGCCGGTGCCGATGTGGTGATCGCCAGCCGCAAGATCGATGCGTGCGCGGCGCTGGCGGCCGAGGTCCGCGAGAAGTGTGGGCGGCGGGCGCTGCCGGTCGCGTGCAACGTCAGTGACTGGGCGCAGTGCGATGAGCTGGCCGAGGCGGCCTACGCGGAGTTCGGCCGGGTCGACGTGCTGGTGAACAATGCCGGGCTCTCGCCGCTCTACCCGAGCCTGGACCAGGTGAGCGAGGCGCTGTTCGACAAGGTGATCGGCGTCAATCTCAAGGGGCCGTTCCGGCTCTCGGCGTTGATCGGCGCGCGGATGAGGGCCGCGGGTGGTGGCTCGATCATCAACATCTCCTCGATCGAGGCGGCTCGGCCCGAACCCCTCGCCGTGCCGTATTCGGCGGCCAAGGCCGGATTGAACGCGCTGACACTGGGTCTGGCCCAGACCTACGGTCCGTCCGTGCGGGTCAACACCATTCAGTGCGGGCCGTTCGCCACCGATATCTCCGCGGCGTGGCCGGACGGGCTGCGGGAGGAACTGAGTAAGCACAACGCGCTCGGCCGCGTAGGTGAGCCGCACGAAATCGTGGGCGCTGCCCTGTTTCTCGCCGACTCGGCCGCGTCCGGGTTCTGCAGCGGCGCGACCCTGTCGCTGGACGGCGGTTGGCGATGACGTCGGCGCCGGTGCGCAGACGGGGACGGCCGCCCGCCTCCGTGGCGGGGGAGACGCGGGAACGGATCGTGCGCGCCGCGGTGGATCTCTTCGCCGAGAAGGGGTTTCACGGCACGGGTGTCGCCGAGATCGGTGACCGCGCGGATG
This sequence comes from Nocardia wallacei, assembly GCF_029869545.1. Lineage (GTDB taxonomy): Bacteria > Actinomycetota > Actinomycetes > Mycobacteriales > Mycobacteriaceae > Nocardia > Nocardia wallacei_A. The sequence goes on from NZ_JARWQD010000258.1 coordinate 9,668, forward strand.
TGCAGCGCGGGGCGCTCTACTATCACATCGGCTCCAAGGAGGAGCTGCTGTTCCAGATCCTGCGCGACTATATCGACCTGATGTACGCCGAGGCCCGCGCGATCGCCGACGGTCCCGACGATCCGGTCGCCAAGCTGCGCAAGCTGATTCACAGTCACGTCCGCCTCATCGTGGCCCACCGGCGGGAGGTGGCGATCCAGCTGCGCGACGTCACCGCGCTGACCGGCGACCGGGCGGCCGACCTGCAGGAACTGCGCGACCGTGTGCAGGAGTGCTGGCAGCGGGTGATCGATGCGGGGCATGCGGCCGGGGCGCTGAGCACGGCCGATCACGTGGTGACCAACGGCCTGCTCGGAATGCTGAACATGGTGACCTTCTGGTATCGGCCGCACGGTGGTCGGTCGCCGGAACAGATCGCCGAGATTCTCGCGGCGACCGTCCTGGACGGGATCGCTCCCGGCGCGAGCCGGGGCAACGACAGTAATCGCACGAAAGGCTGATCATGGCTTGGGATTTCGAGACCGACCCGGAGTACCAGCGGCAACTGGACTGGGTCGCGGAGTTCGTCCGCAGCGAGGTGGAGCCGCTGGATCTGCTGCCCGATCTGAACCCCTACCACCGCGACGATCCGCAGGTGCGCGCGCTGCTGCGCCCGCTGCAGGAGCAGGTCAAGGAGCGCGGGCTGTGGGCCTGCCACCTCGGACCGGAGCTCGGCGGCCCCGGCTACGGACAGCTGAAGCTGGCGCTGCTCAACGAGGTGCTGGGCACGTCGATGTGGGCGCCGCTCGTCTTCGGTTGCCAGGCACCGGATTCCGGTAACGCCGAGATCCTCGCCCACTTCGGCACGCCGGAGCAGAAGCAGCGGTATCTGCAGCCGCTGCTCGACGGCGAGATCGGCTCCTGCTACGTCATGACCGAGCCGACCGGCGGTTCTGACCCGACGGCCTTCCGGGCCCGCGCGGTGCGCGACGGCGACGACTGGGTCATCAACGGCGAGAAGTGGTTCAACACCGCCGCCGAATACGCCGCCTTCCACATCGTGATGGTGGTGACCGATCCGGAGGCCCCGCCGCATCAGCGGCTGTCGATGTTCATCGTGCCCGCCGGCACGCCCGGCCTGGAGATCGTGAAGAACTTCGAGGTGCACGGATTCTCCAGCCACGAGGGCCACCTGCGATTCACCGATGTGCGGGTTCCGGCCGACCACCTGCTCGGCGCCGAGGGTCTCGGCTTCGTCGTCGCCCAGACCCGGCTCGGCGGCGGCCGCGTGCACCACGCCATGCGCACGGTCGCCATGGTGCGCAAGGCATTCGACATGATGTGCGAGCGCGCGGTGTCGCGGCCCATGGGCAACGGCGTGCTGGGCGGCAAGCAGATGACCCAGGAGCGCATCGCCGACAGCTGGATCGAGATGGAGCAGTTCCGGCTGCTGGTGCTGCGCACGGCCTGGCTCATCGACAAGGAACAGGATTATCGCAAGGTGCGCAAGGACATCGCCGCCATCAAGGTGGCGATGCCGAAGGTGATGCACGACGTCGCGCGGCGGGCGCTGCACCTGCACGGCGCGCTGGGCGTCAGCGAGGACCTGCCGTTCGTCGACATGATGAACTACGCCGAGGTCATGGCGATCGCCGACGGCCCCACCGAGGTCCACAAGATCACCCTCGCCAAGCAGGTCCTGGGCCAGTACGCGCCCGCGGATCCGGTGTACCCGAGCGGATATCGCCCCGCGCTGCGCGAACAGGCCCGGGAACTGGTGGCCCGCAAGCTGGAGCACACCGTCGGCAATCTCTGATGGCGCATCGGCGACGCCCCCTGTCCAGGCCGTTATGGTTCCGTTACCCTGGGCGGCGCAAGTGAATCACCTGATGTGAGGAAGTTCGATGGGTAGTACCGCTATCGACATCGCCAACGTGCTCATCGCGCACGCCACCGCGTTCTGGAACTGGTTCTCCACCGGCTCCTCGGGGTTCCCGCCGCTGTGAGTCGTCGGCGCATCCATCGCCGAGCGCTGACAGCGTGAATTCCGCTGGGCCGTAGCCGAAACGGACGACAGTACGGCCCCGCACCGAAGGTGGCTCCCGGGATCGGGAGCCACCTTCGGCATTTCAGCCGCGGGCCGGAATCATCCGCGCCGCCGCCGGGCGACGAGCCAGCCGATCACGACTCCCGCCGCGAGCACCACCACCGCGGCGGCCGCCCCGAGCACGATCGGCAGCACCGAGGACGAGTCGTCGCTCGCGGGGGCCTCGGATGCGCCCGCGGCGCGGTCGGATCCGCCGCCCGTCGCCTGACCGCCGTCGCCGACGATGCCCCCGGCCAGCTCCGAGGTGTACTTCGGCCCCGGCTCCGGAGTCCCGGCGACGGTGAGGTCCAGCCGTATGGACACCGGCAGGTTGTCGCCCTGCGAGTGGGTCGGACTGAGCTTGACGGCGATGTAATACCATCCGGCCTGGGCCTGGTCGCGCGCCTCCGAATGGTCGGCGTTGCGGTTGTTGTACCGGATCGGCGAGGTCGCGATCGCCGGGTCGTTCGTCGGCAGGACGGTGTCGCTGCCGGTGTAGGCCGTGGTGTCCGAGTCGATCTCGATGGCGAGCGGCGAATACAGGGTGGTGGCGATGTTGGAGATGACATCGGTGCCGCGGCCGCCGTTGGCGTCGTAGTGGACCCGGTAGGCCAGGCCCTGACCCCAGTCCAGCTTGACCCGGTAGAACACGAATTCGCCGGGACGCAGCGTATCGGTGAAGCGGCCGGAGCCGGGGAGCGTGGCCGCGGAGGTGACCGAACCGCCGCCCGTGACCGGGGTGCCCGCACCGGCGGGCTCGACGAATGTGGTCGGCGGGGCGACCGCCTTCGGCCCCGGATCCGTCACGGCCGGTTCGATGCCGACGAGCACCTCCAGCGGCAGCCGCTCCGGAATGCCCGCCGAGACGTTGTTCCAGGTCAGCGCGAAATAGTAGCGTCCGCCGCCCCGGCATTTGTTGGTGCTGGGACTGTTTCCGGGCTCCTTGGCGGCCCCGTCGAAGGCCGTGCCGACGGTGAGCGTGGTGCCGTCGCTGGAACGGCTGGCCTGCTCGGATTCGAAGGCGTGGCAGTCCTCGCCGTCCCGCCCGTACACGCGCAGCTGGACGCCGTTGAAATCGTCGACGACGTCGATGCCGGGCAGGCGGGGGAACGACATGATGCCGGTGAAGTAGGCGGTGGCACCGGCCGGGACGTCGACCGCGTAGTACCGCTTCTCCTTCTGGCCCAGGGTGTCCAGGTAGTGACCCGAGGTGGCGACGGGCGCGGTGTGGTACTTGTCGGTGCCGGTGATCGGCGTGCCCGTGGCCTGATAGTTGCGCAGCGCACCGCCGCTCACGCGCGGCAGGATGCGCTCGAGCGCCGGTCCGTCGACGGCGTCGGAATAGGTGCCGCCGGTGGCCTGCGCCATGCAGCTGAGCTGGGCGCGCGCCCTGGCGTCGACGGCGAAGCCGATGGAGTGCACGACGAGGTCGAGGCCCTGCTTCTTCAGTTCCCGGGCGACGTCGCAGGGTTCGGGTGGCGAACAGGTGTCGTCACCGTCGGAGACCAGCACGATCGAGCGCGGCCCCGAGTTCGGGAGTGTCTTGGCGGCCTCGCGCAGCGCGGTGCCCATCGGGGTCCAGCCGCTGGCCTTGATGCCGTCGGCGGCGCTGGTCAGCGCGGCCTTGTCGAGGGTGTCCGGGCGGCGCAGCACCGAGACGTCGCGGCAGCCCGCGGACTTCTCCGCCTCGGAGTTACCGGTGCTGGTGCCGTAGGTGGTGAGCCCGATCTTGGCCTCGGCGGGAGCGGACCCGACGAAGGTGCGCACCGCGTTCTTGGCGGCGTCCATCATGGTGCCGGCCGGGTCGGGGCGCTGCATCGACCCGGAGGCGTCCAGGATGAGCATGGTGGGCGCGTACTGCGGGGTCTGATCGGCCTGCGCGGTCGCCGGGAGTCCGGCGGGCGTCAGGGCGATGAGACCGGCGGCCAGCGCGGCTGCCAGTCGTCTGAGCTTCGTCATTGTCCTCGTCTATCGATCATGCGGTCGAGCGCGAACGACATTACAGACAATCCGGACCCATACCCACTGCTGAGATGTCGGCGGGCATACGCGAGCGTCCAGCGCGGCCGTCACCTGAAGTCGGTACGGCCGCCGTGGACGTTGATCTTCTGGCCGCTGACGTACTCGCCGCCGCCGGACACCAGGAACCGCACCACATTCGCGACGTCCTCGGGTCTGCAGACCCGGCCGAACGGCGACCCTTCGTCGAGGCTGCGGATATCGGTGACACCGGCGACCGCCTTCACCAGCCGCTGGCCCATCTCGGTGTCGACCAGGCCCGGCGCCACCACATTGACGCGAATCCCGTTGCCGCGCTCCTCGTTCGCGAGCGTGAAGGCCAGGGCCTCCAGGGCGGCCTTGGCCATGTTGTAGGGGGCGCCGCCCGCGCCGTGGTCGAGGGTGGCGGCGCTGGAGATCATGACGATATCGCCGCGCGGGCGGGTGCGCATGGACGGCAGCACCAGCCGCGAAACATGATGTGCGCCCAGCGCATGCGTGGCGACGACCCGCTGCACCTCCGCCGGATCGGTATCGGCCACGAACCGGCCGCGGCTGGCGATCCCGGCGTTGTTCACCAGGATATCGATGTGCCCGAACGCATCGAGCACCTCCGCGACCATCCGCTCGTCGTCCTCGACCGAATCCACACTCGCCCGCACCGCCACCGCGCGGCGGCCGAATTTCTCGATGGCGGAAACGGTTTCGGCGGCGGCCTCCGCATCCGACCGATAGTTCACCGCCACATCCGCGCCATCCTCGCCCAGCGCGACCGCGATGGCCCGGCCGATGCCCCGCCCCCCACCGGTAACCAGCGCAACCCGTCCATCCAACTTCATGCCGCCGACCCTACCGGCCGGGCATGCCACTCGACTGCGCCGAATCCTCAGCCGAACCCGAGTTTCTCGTCCTTGCCCCGTCGTTGGAACTCATTGAGTCGGGGGTACGCCTCGTGCGGGAAGACCGCCGCACATACCGGGACTCCGGTTGCTGAGCGGACTGACCAAGTGGCGCAAGCGGTATCAGTGGCGGGCAGGGCGCGGGGGGTTAGGGTAGTGGCTGGGCGCCGCGTTGGCTCAGGAGGACTGCTATGAGGCCGCATTCCTGGCTTTGGGCGACGAGCATGCCGCGGGCGGCCTCTTTGACTGCGCCGGAGGGTATTTCGCGGTCTGCGGCCTGGGCCATGGTGACTCCGCCCTGGTGGTGGCGGTACATCAGTTGCAGGAACAGGATGTCGGCGTCGCGGCCGCGGGCGGCGGACAGGGCGTCGAGTTCGGCCTGGGAGGCGAGGCCGGGCATCGCGCCGGGGGTAGCGGCCGGGGCGGGTGAATGGTGGTGTGCGGCAGGGGAGTTCGCGGCCATCCAGGCCATAGGCTGCCGCGCCATGGGAGCGGCGTTGGCCAGGCGCAGCCAGCCGAGCATGGTCCCGATCTCCACCCGCTGGTTCTGATCGATCTGCTCGGCCAGCCGCCGCACCACCGGATCGGCACCGGGATCCAGGCGCTGCACCATCTGGATCGCCTGCTGGTGGTGCGCGGTCATATCCTGGGCGAAACCGATCTCGGTGTCGTTCAGTATCCGTGCCGAGCTGTGGGTTTCGGGCCAGAGCAGCGGGCGCAGCGCCGCACCCATCACCAGCAGGATCAGCACACCCGCGGCCAGGCAGGCCGCCGTGAGCAGGCGGCGCATCACGACCCCACGATCGAACGCTGGTCCGCCGGTGGCGAATACACGTCGTTGTCCAGCTGCAGCACCATGAAACCGTTGTCGTTGCAGGTGGTCCACAGCTGGCTGCCGTGCCATTCCGGCGGTGCGAAGCACCAGTCGGTGGACACGTCGCCGAACGCGAGCATGCCGGTGCGCGGCGACAACGCCTGTGCCGGATCGAATTTGCCCTCCAGCATCGCGCGGGCGGTCGAGAAGCTCTCCATGGCGGGCGCCCCGATCAGCGAGGCCAGCGCGTGCGGCGAATTCCACAGCTGCAGGTTCTGCCCGGTCCGCGCGGGCGGGTTGAAGTAGGCGATCTCGCGCACATGGAAGGGGTCGCGCACATCGAACACCCGGACGCCCGAGGACTCCCAGCCGCACGCGAGCGCGGTGGGATCGTTCGGGCGGTCGGCCGCGCAGTAGTGCACGTCGTAGGAGAAGACCGAACCGCCCATCGCGGAGGCCAGCAGGCTGTCCTGATGCTCGGGGAGGTTGATCTCCAGCTTGATCTTGTTGACCACCTCCGGATCGGAGTCCTCGGAGACGTCGACGAGTTTCACGCCGCCCGAACCGCCCTCGTCGGCGGTGAACAGATACGGCTTGCCGTCGTAGGTGACGGGGATGCTGTGCTGGGTGGCCCAGCCGTCGGTCCAGAACACCCGGCCCAGATGTCCCACCTGCGGATTCGGGTCGCGCCGCTGCACGGCGCCGACATCGAGCGTGGTGAAACCGCCGAGGGCGGACAGGTAGAGCCGGTTGCCGTCGGCGCTGACGCCGAAGCCGTGCGCCTCGATCCCGGTGAGGCCCTGCCAGATCACGCGCGGCGTGGTGGGATCGGTGAGGTCGACGGCGCTGAGGAAGCCCGGCGCGATGCCGGAGGCCCAGTAGGTGCGGCCGTCGGGGGAGAAGCCGCCCTCGTGCGTCGTGATCGGCAGCGGCATGGCGAGATTCGTGCCGGGCCCCGGATTCAACAGGCGCGGGTGCGCACAGTCGGAGATGTCGTAGACCGACAGATAGCCGATGCCCGTGCCGACCGGAACGCCGGTGCCCACCAAGAGTTTTCGCTCGGTGTTGACCTTGAGGCTCTCCCACGTGCCCGCGAGCATGGCCGGTTCGGTGAGTGTCGCGGTGAGCACCGGATGCGCCGGATCGGACGCGTCGAGCACCTGCACGCCCTGCGCCGGGCCGAGGAGGTTGCCCGGGAAGAACGAGCCGGTGTAGGAGCAGTGCTCGAAGGTCGTGGAGGTGATGCCGCCGCCGCGCCCCGCATGCCCGCCGACGAACGACATATTGCAGCTGTAGCCCTGTGTGCTGCGGCCGCTGTTGCGATCGGCGGCCGGAACATCGCCCTGCAGACCGGGTTCGGGCCGCGAGCCCGGACCGCAGTCGGCGCGGCCCGCCGCGACCCGGCCCACGTCCAGGAACTGCCGCACCTGATCGGCGATATCGGACTGCAGATCGGCCGACGCACCGCCGACCGGTAGTACCGCGGCCGCCAGCAGCGCCGCCACCAGGACCGTCATCGGCCTGGACCGCCGAATCGTCAGAAATCGCCGCATCGCGAAACCCCCGCCTTCCGGAACCGCACCGTTACCCGCCGTGACGGACCGGGCGGTACCCAGTACCGCCGGTCACGACAACGACGGAAACGGTAACGCGTTCACTGTCTCAGGAGGGTGGTTTTCGGAAAAGATGTCGCGTTCGCGCCGGAGGCGAAGCCGATATCAGCGCGCCGAACGGGTCTGCTCGAGCAGGCCGTCGGCGGCGGCGAGCAGGCGGGAGCGCAGCGGCGCGGCGCGTTCGGCCAGCTCCGCCTGGCCGCGCACGTATTCGGCGCGGCCGGAGGGGGTTTCGATGGGGACGGGGTCGTATCCATACTCGGACAGGTCGTACGGGCTGGCGCGCATGTCGAGTTCGCGGGCGGCGCAGGCCAATTCGAAGCAGTCCAGCAGGAGGTCCGAGTCGAGGAGCGGGACCAGTTTGAAGCCCCACTTGTACAGGTCCATGTTGGCGTGCAGGCAGCCGGGCTGCTCCCGGAGCGGCTGGTCGTCGCGGGTGAGGGCGAGGGTATTGCGCGGCACCGCGTCCGGGGTGAAGAACCGGAAGGCGTCGAAGTGGGTGCAGCGCAGCGACATCGATTCCACCACCGCATCGGTCCCCGCGCTCCCGAGTCGCAGCGGCACCTGCCGATGGCGCACGTCGTCGCTGCGATACACCATCGCCCACTCGTGCAGCCCGAAGCACGACAGCTGCGCGGGCCGGGTCGCGGTGGCGCGCAGCAGCTTCGCGACGAAGGCGATGGTGTCGCGGCGGCGGAGCAGGAACTCCGGATCGGCGGTGGCCCCGGCCGGGATCTGCCGGTACCCGCGGGAATTCGCGTACTCGGCCGCATTCTCCAAAGCCAGGCCGTACCCCGGATGCCAGCGCCGCAGCTGTGCGGGTTTGTGCCCGTAGTAGGTGAACAGGAAGTCGATCACCGGATGCTTCGACCCGGCGGCCCGACGCTGGAGATACGGGCCGATCAGCTCGTCCACCCGGGTGCGATGCGCGGCCGCCCGGGCACGCCAGTCGGACTCTGCCAGTAACAGGACCTCTCGCGTCGCCGCGGCTTCCCGCCCGCTCATTCCGCGATCCGGTGGGTGGCGTCGCGCACGGTGCCCACGAACTCTTCCACCAGGTCTTCGAGCGCGACGATGCCGACCGTGTTGCCGCGGCTGTCGATCGCCCGGCCGAGATGGCTGCTGGTGCGGCGCAATCGCGACAGCGCCTCGTACAGCGTGGTGCCGATGCTGACCGTCGGCAGCGGGCGGATATCGGTGCGCGGGATCGGCGTCGACGGCCCCGCCGAATCGTCGGCCACCTTGTCCAGCACGTCCTTCACGTGCAGATATCCGACCAGCGAGCCGTCGGAGCTGCGCACCGGATAGCGGGAGAAGCCGGTCTCGGCCACCGCGGACTCGATATCGCCGAGCGTCGTCCCGTCGCCGCGCAGCGGCACGCTGCGCGTCTTCGCCAGCGGCACCATCACATCGGCGACGATGCGGTCGGTGGTGCCCAGCGCGCGGGCGAGGCGGCGGTGCTCGCCCTCGTCGAGCAGACCCTCCGAGCGCGATTCGCCGATCATCTCCGCCAGCTCCACCGACGAGACGGTCGCGTCGAGCTCGTCCTTGGGCTCGATGCGCAGCGCGCGCAGCGTGAGGTTGGCGGCCAGGTTGTAGAGGGTGATCAGCGGCCGGGCCAGCCGCAGGAACCACAGCAGCATCGGAACCAGCAGCAGCGCAACGCGTTCCGGCCCGGCGAGGGCGATATTCTTCGGAATCATCTCGCCCAGCAGCATGTGCAGCACCACCACCAGGCTCAGCGCCAGGGCGAACGCGACCGGGTGCAGCAGCTGGTCGGGCAGCCCGGCCAGGGCGAATGGCCGCTCCAGCAGATGCGCGATCGCGGGCTCGCCCACGCGGCCCAGCAGCAGCGAGCAGATGGTGACGCCCAGCTGCGCTGCGGCGAGCATCATCGACAGGTGCTCACCGGCCTTGATGACGGTGTCGGCGCTGCGTTTGCCCTGTGCGGCAAGGGTTTCCAGCCGGTCGCGCCGGGCACTGATGAGGGCGAACTCGGCGCCGACGAAGAAGGCGTTGCCCGCCAGCAGCACCACCGTCAGCAGCACCCCGTACAGGTCACCCATGGTAGAACTCCCAGCTGGCGAGGGTGTCGTGGTCCACGGGCTGCAGGAACACCCGGTCGATGCGGCGGCCGTCCATCCGCTCGACCCGCGCCACCCAGCCGCCGTCGGTATGCGGCTGGTGACCGTTGCGGTGGTGCGGCAGCAGCACCTCGTCGCCCGCCTCCGGAATGCGGCCGAGCACGGTCAGCACCAGCCCGCCGAGGGTTTCGTACTCGCCCTCGGGCGCGTCGTATCCGGTGGCGCGGGCGAGTTCGTCGACGCGGAGCAGGCCCGAGCAGTTCCAGCCCGCGGCGGTGCGGCGCACGTCGAGTTCCTCCTCGTCGTGCTCGTCGCGGACGTCGCCGAGGATCTCCTCGATGATGTCCTCCATGGTGACCAGGCCCGCGGTGCCGCCGTACTCGTCGACCACCAGCGCGACCTGCATGCCGTCCGAGCGCACCCGCTCGAGCACGGCGTCGCCGTTGAGGCTGGCGGGCACGATCGGCACGGCGTGGGCGATGGAGCGCAGCGTGACGGTGCGCCGCTCCCGGACCGGGTGCAGGAACGCCTGTTTGATGTGCACGACGCCGAGCGTGTTGTCCAGGTCGCCGTCGATCACCGGGAAGCGGGAGAAGCCCGTGCGGCCCGCGGCGGCGATGAGGTCGGCGAGCGTGTCGTCCTGATCGAGCGATTCGATCTTGACCCGCGGCGTCATCAGCTCCTCGGCGCTGCGGTCGCCGAACGCGAGCGAACGGTCCACCACCAGCGCGGTGCGCAGATCCAGGGCGCCGCGGCGTGCCGACGTGCGCACCAGCGATCCGAGTTCCTCGGGCGAGCGGGCCGAGCGCAGTTCCTCGGCGGGTTCGATGCCGAAGCGCCGCACCACCCAGTTGGCGATCCCGTTGAGCAGGTTGATCAGCCACTTGAAGAAGGCGGAGAACGCGATCATCGGGCCCGCGGTGAGCCGGGCGGCGGCCAGCGGATTGGCGATGGCCATGTTCTTGGGCACCAGCTCGCCGTAGGTCATCGACAGCGAGGTGGCCAGCACCAGCGCCAGGGCGAGCGAAACCCCGTGCGCGGCAGCCGAACCCAGGCCGAGCGCGGAGAACGGCGGCTCCAGCAGGCGGGCCAGCACCGGTTCGGCGATGTACCCGGTGACCAGGGTGGTGATGGTGATGCCCAGCTGCGCGCCGGACAGCTGGAACGACAGGGTGCGGTGCGCGTGGCGCACCTGGCGGGCCCGGCGGTCGCCGTCGCGGGCGTGCGCCTCGACGGTGCTGCGCTCGAGCGCGGTGAGCGAGAATTCGGCGGCGACGAACAGCGCGGTGCCCAGGGTGAGCGCGATGAAGCCCACCAGGCTGAGCAGCGTGAGCACGACCGACACTGTCAGCACCGCCCGGACGGGGGAGGAACTGGGATAACGGAGGCGCCGGGTATGTCACCCGGCTCGGTAGAGGAGCCCTCCTGAGTGGCGCCCTTGGACGCGGGTGACAACTGGTTCCTTTCGCAAACGGCCGTGTGACTGTGCTGTACCCCAACCACGGGGCAGGTATGCCCGGGGTCCGGCAATTCTCATGCTACCGGGTCGAGTGCACCGCTCCCCGCCCGCGCCGCGCCGCGGGTGCGCCGGGCGGGGAGGCGCGGACTCACCAGCCCGACGGCAGCGGGCGGCCCTCGGCGAAACCGGCGGCGGACTGGACGCCGAGCACGGCCTTGTCGTGGAGTTCGCCCAGGGTGCGGGCGCCGGCGTAGGTGCAGGCGCTGCGCACGCCCGAGCAGATGTGGTCGATGAGGTCCTCGACGCCGGGGCGTTCGGGATCCAGGCGCATGCGCGAGGAGGAGATGCCCTCCTCGAACAGTCCCTTGCGGGCGCGGTCGAAGCCGCTGTCGGAGGCGGTGCGGGCGGCGACTGCGCGCTTGGACGCCATGCCGAAGCTCTCCTTGTAGGCGTTGCCGGAGGGATCGGTGCGCAGGTCGCCGGGGGATTCGTAGGTGCCTGCGAACCAGGAGCCGATCATCACGTTGGACGCGCCCGCGGCGACGGCCAGCGCCACGTCGCGCGGGTGCCGGACGCCACCGTCGGCCCACACGTGGACGCCGAGTTCCCTGGCGGCGGCCGCGCACTCGGCGACCGCGGAGAACTGCGGGCGGCCCACGCCGGTCATCATGCGGGTGGTGCACATGGCGCCCGGTCCGACGCCCACCTTGATGATGTCGGCCCCGGCCTCGGCGAGATCGCGGGTGCCCTGCGCGGAGACCACATTGCCGCCGACCAGCGGGACGCCGAGCTTCAGGTCGGCGACCGCGCGCAGCGCCTCGAGCATCTTCACCTGGTGGCCGTGCGCGGTATCGATGACCAGCACGTCGGCACCGGCGTCGACGAGCGCCTTGGCCTTGGCGGGGACATCGCCGTTGATGCCGACGGCGGCGGCGACGCGCAGCTTTCCGGCGGAGTCGACGGCGGGGGAGTAGATGCCGGTGCGGACCGCGCTCGTGCGGGTCATCACGCCGGCGAGGGTGCCGTCCGCGTGGACCAGCACGGCTAGCTGCGCGTGCTCGGTCTCGAGCAGTTCGAAGATCTCCCGGGGCGAGGTCTGGGCCGGGGCGGTGACGAAGTCGGTCGCGGCGACGGTGTGCAGGCGCGCGAAGCGGTCCACGTCCGCGCAGGCATCCTCGGTGACCACGCCGACCGGCTTGCCCTCGTCGACGACCACCACGGCGCGGTGGGAGCGCTTGTGGATCAGTGCCAGCGCCTCCGAGACCGAGTGGTCGGGGCCCAGCGTCACCGGGGTGTCGGCGGTGAGCGAGCGGCTCTTGACGTAGGAGATGGTCTTGGCGGCCGCGCTGATCGGCAGATCCTGCGGCAGGACGGTGATGCCGCCGCGCCGGGCGACCGTCTCGGCCATGCGCTTGCCCGCGACGGCCGTCATGTTGGCGACCACGATCGGGATCGTCGTGCCGGTCCCGTCGCTGGTCGACAGGTCGACATCGAAGCGCGACGCCACGTCCGTCCGGTTCGGGACGAGGAAGAGGTCGTCGTAGGTCAGGTCGTACGGCGGCGTGTGGCCGGGAAGAAACTGCACTTACACGATTGTAGGGGAATGCCGGTGGTGTGCGGGCACGCCGGGGTCCGGGTAACGCGCCTGGTCACGAGCCGGTCGCGCGATCGCTCCGGGTACGCAGCGGCGTTGCTCGCGAGTGCCGCCGGATGTCAGCGGCCGCCGAACACTCGCCGCCACCACGGTGCCCGGGCGGCCGGGGACGTGTCGGGCGTGGTCGCCGAGTCGGAGGCGTCGTCGGTCGTGCGGCGGCGGCTGCGCCACTGTTCGACGACCTCGTCCGCGTCGACGTGCGCGACCTGCACGTGCGGGCCGGTCGGCAGGCGCTGCCATTCGGTGATGCGGGTGTTGAGCTCGGAGACCAGCTCGCGCACGTCGCGTTCGAACCGCAGCCGCTGCACGCGTTCGGGCAGGCGCTCGAAATCGCGCCGCAGCAGCAGTGACGGCGGCAGTACTCCGTCGCCCGTCACGCCCTCGCGGCGCAGATAATCCTTCAGCCACCAGTCGTCGTCCAGCGGATGCCCGGCCCCCGGAATCGGCTTGCCCGCCCCCGGGAGGTTGTCGAAATCGCCGCGGTCGGTCGCCTCGCGAATCTGCTTGTCGATCCACGATTCGTGGGTCATACCCGCCGGTTTGCGCTCGGTCATCGCCATCCCCTTCGACAGTCGACGTCTGATCACCATCGTATCGCTGTGGCGCACAGCCGAGTTGGGCGGAGCAACCGCGCCCGGGAAGGCGGAGGTTCAGTTTGCCGAACGATTGCGGCGGCGCGCGTGGTGTGGCGCAGAAGCCTTGCGGCGCCGCCGGTTTCCGGGCGTGTCGCGGTCCGGCGGGGTGTCGGCGGGCGGTGCCGCGGGATCGGGGACCGGTCGGCCGGAAGGTTCACGGGCGCCGGTGATGACGGTGAGCGCCCGGTCACCGGGCCGGACGCGGAGTTCGGCGGGCGCGATGCCCAGCGCCGCCACGAGCGCGCCGACCTCCGCGCGGTCGGCGTCGGTCACGAGCGTGACGACGGTGCCCGTGGCGCCCGCCCGGCCCGTACGCCCGGTGCGATGCTGGTAGTCCTTGGGATCGGCGGGCGGATCGACGTGTACGACCAGCGAGATGTCGTCGACGTGGATCCCGCGAGCCGCGACATCGGTGGCGATCAGCACCGATGCCGCACCCCCGGCATAGGCCGACAACGCCCGGTTGCGCTGGTTCTGCGATTTCCCGCCGTGCAGTTCGGTCGCGGCGATCCCCACCTCCCGCAGCCGCCGCGCCAGCTTCTGCGCGCCGTACTGCGTGCGCACGAACAACAGCGTGCGCCCCGCCCGCCCGGCGATCTCGGCGACAACCTTGTACTTGTCGGGCTTACGCACGTACAGCAGATGATGTGCGATCACCGGATTCGCCGCGGCGGCAGGCGATTCGGACGCGAGGTTGCCCCGACGCGGCAGTTCGGGCTGTGCGGCCCCCGATCCGGTCGCGCCGTCCCGTGTCGCGGGTGAGTCGGAGCGGCTGGCCCGTGCATCGGCGGCGTTGTTGTGCCGGACAGTGGGTGGGTCGGGTTGTTCGTGGTTGTGCCGCAGGGGATCTCGGCGGTCGTCCGGATGCGAGGCGGGAGACGTTACGGCAGGGGCGTCCGCGGGAGGTGGCTCGTCCACCGAATGTGTCACCGGCGCAGGGAGATAGCGGTCGGCGAGGGCGTCGGCGGCGGCGTCGAGGGTGGCGGAGAAGAGCAGGTGCTGGGCGTCGGTGGGTACGCGATCGAGCAGGGCGGTGACCTGGTCGAGGAACCCCAGTGCGGCCATGTGGTCGGCCTCGTCGACGGCGGCTACGCGCACCGCGTCCAGGCGTACGGCGTCCTGGTCGATCAGGTCGGTGAGTCGGCCGGGCGTGGCGATCAGCACGTCGACGCCCCGGGACAGCCGGGCGATCTGGCGTTTGATCGGCACGCCGCCGACCGCGGATCCCAGCCGCACGCCGAGGGCGAGCGCCGGTTCGTCGAGGGCCCGCTCGATCTGCAGCGCGAGTTCGCGGGTCGGTGTCAGGATCAGCCCGCGCGGGCGGCGCGGTGCGGCGGCGCCGCGCATCACCCGGACCAGCAGCGGCAGCCCGAAGGCGAGAGTCTTGCCGGAACCCGTTGCGGCCCGGCCCAGGACGTCGCGCCCGGCGAGGATGTCGGGGATCACGGCGGCCTGGATGGGGAAGGCGGTCTCGAGGTCCGCGCGGCGCAATGCCTGCACCAGGGCCACCGGCAGGCCCAGTTCCGCGAAGCGGATCTCAGGCGGCACTGAACAACCGGCTCAACTCGACCAGCCACGGAATCGCGACGGCGAGGGTCGGCACCACCAGGATCGCGGCGGCCGCCAGATACGCCGCGGCCGCGATGCGCAGATCGCCCAGCGGCCCGGCCAGCCGCTGGATCCGGATCAGCGTGGTCGGCCCGCCGACGGCCATCGCCCCTTGCGGCGCGGTCGAATTCGAGCAGGCCACCAGCGCGCGGGCCAGCGGCGTCGGACCGGTGGCCTTGACGGCGGAATCGTCGGCCAGCAGCTCGATCAGCAGCTTCACCGAATCCAGCGCGGACTTGCTGCGCACGAACCGCGGGAAGGCCTCGTGCGCGGCGGTGAACGCCTCCAGCACCAGGTCGTGGCGGGCCCGCAGGTGCGAGCGCTCGTGGCTGACGATGGCCTCGAGTTCGGGCTCGGACAGATTCGCGAAGGTGCCCTGGCTCAGCACCACGCGCTGGCGCAATCCGGGCAGGCAGTAGGCGATCGGCTCGCTGGCCGCCAGCACCCGGATGTCGCTGGCCCGGCGCTGGGTGTATTCGGCGCCCTGGTCGAGCAGGTCGACGAGCATCCGGTGGCGGGCGCGGCGGCGGCGGGTGTGCACGCCCACCCGGATCGAGGCGTAGATGAGGCGCGCCCCCACCAGCAGCGTCAGGGCGAATACGATGACATAGGCGAGCCACAGCGGCAGCCCCAGCGCGTCGATCTCCCGCGTGGGCGAGGTGGTGGGACGTCCGTTGTGGCCGGGCACCAGCAACTCGCTGGCGATGGCCAAGCCGGATCCGAAGGCGCTGAGCACGGCGGCGAGTGCGACCGCCTGCCACAGCACCAGTGCCGCCCGCGGGGTCCGGAACGGCCATCGGGCCCGGCTGAGCAGGGCCGGAACCGGTCCCGCGAGAAGCAGGGCGAGACCGGCGAAGACCGGCGCGGTTGCGTTCATGCTCAGCTCACTGCGTTGTGGGGCCAGGGCCCGAGATCGCGGCGCTCCCGCCGGATGGCGGCTGCGATCCAGCGACCGGAGCACCGCAGCAACTACTGCGGCGGGGCGACTCCTTTGTCGTCGGACGCGGTGCGCGCGGCCTCGGTTGCTTCGAGCTTAGCGAGTGCCTCCCGCAGTGCGGCAGCCCCGTCGTTTCCCACCTGCTCGACGAAGTGCACGAGGGCGGCGCGGCGGCTGCCGACCTCGTCGGCCTGCTGTAGCGCGTCGACCATCAGGCTGGCGACCAGCTCGTCGCGGCTGTGCACCGGCGCGTAGCGGTGGGCGCGGTCGTCGCGCTGCTGAACGACCAGATTCTTCTTGGCCAGACGCTGCAGAACCGTCATCACCGTGGTGTACGCGAGTTCGCGGCGCGCCGCGAGGGCCTCATGAACCTGCCGGACCGTCTGTGGTTCTTCGGCCGACCACAACTGGTCCATGACCGCTTTCTCGAGTTCACCAAGACCTGCCATCCCTCCAGTTTACGGAGGCAACGACACAAATGCGTACTACAGGTCGTCGTAACCGGCCGATAGCTGTGTGGGATTTTTCATACGGGCACGCCGGTGGCGCTACCCCGCGGCGCGCACCGGGAGGACGTGGCGGGTCCCGATCGGCACGATCATCGGCCTGCCGGAGACCGGATCGTCGAGCACGCTGGCCTCCAGTCCGAAGACCTCGCGCAGCAGCTCGGCGTCGACGATGTCGCCCGGTGCGCCCTGCGCGACGACGCGGCCGTCGCACATGACGACGAGCCGGTCGCTGTAGCGGATGGCGAGATTGAGGTCGTGCAGCACCATCACCACGGTCCGGCCCAGTTCGTCGTGCAGCCGGTCGACCAGGTCGAGGACCTCGAGCGAATGCGCCAGGTCCAGGTAGGTGGTGGGCTCGTCGAGCAGCAGGATGTCGGTGCCCTGCGCGAGCGCCATGGAGATCCAGGCGCGCTGGCGCTGGCCGCCCGACAGCTCGTCGAGCGTGCGGTCGGCCAGGTCGGCGATGCCGGTCTGGGCGAGCGCGGCGGCGACCTCGGTCTCGTCGTCGGCCGACCACTGGCGCAGCCAGGACTGGTGCGGGTGGCGGCCGCGCGCGACCAGGTCGGCGACGGTGAGTCCCTCGGGGGCGACCGGGGTCTGCGGCAGCATGCCCACGATGCGCGCGACGTCGCGGGTCTTCCAGGCGGCGATCTCCTTGCCGTCCAACAGGACCCGGCCCGCGCGCGGGCGCAGCAGCCGGCCCAGCGCGCGCAGCAGGGTGGACTTGCCGCAGCCGTTGGGTCCGATGACCGTGGTGATCACCCCGGGCTCGATGTCGAGCGACAGGCCGTCGACGACGACGCGGCCGCCGTAGCCGAGCGTGACGTCGTCGACGGTGAGGCGATGGGGGCTGGCGGTCATGAGAGGGTCGCCTTCCGATTCGTGCGCACGAGCAACAACAGCAGGAACGGGCCGCCGAGGGCGGCGGTGACGATGCCGACCGGTAGGTCGACAGGCACCACGGTACGCGCGATGACATCCCCGCCGACCACGACGAGCGCCCCGACGAGGGCCGATCCGAGCACGGGTTCGCCCGGGGTGCGCAGCAGCCGGCGCGCGATCTGCGGGCTGGCGAGCCCGACGAAGGCGACCGGTCCGACGGCGGCGGTGGCCAGCGCGGCGGCGGTGACGGCGGCCCCGAGCAGCAGCCCCTGCTGGGCCTGCAGCCGCACCCCCAGCGCCCGGGTGGTGTCGGCGCCGAAGCGCAGCGCCGCGAGCGTGCGCGCCGATCCGGCGGTGACGGCCAGCACCAGGGCGAGCCCGATCGCGGCCGGGACGGCGCGGCTCCAGCCGGCGCCGTTGAGCGAGCCGGTCAGCCACAGCTGGGCGCGGCTGGCGTCGGTGAGGGTGGCGCGGGTGAGCAGCCAGCTGACCCCCGACAGCAGCAGCGCGTTCATGCCGATCCCGATGAGTACCAACCGCATTCCGGTGGCGCCCGCCGCGCCGTCGCGGGTGCGCCCCCACGCCAGCAGGTAGATGACCACCGCGGTGAGCAGCCCCCCGGCGAGGGCGGCGAGCGGAACACCGAGCGCCGCGGCGGCGCCCGTGGTCGCACCGCCGGTTCCGGCCACCGCGGCCACGGCGGCGAAGCTCGCGCCCGAGGTGATGCCGAGCAGGTCCGGGCTCGCGAGCGGGTTGTGCAGGATCGACTGGGCGACAGCGCCCGCCAGCCCCAGCGCCGCGCCCGCGACGACGGCGGTGACGGCCCGCGGCAGTCGCGACTCGAAGATGATGAACCGCTGCGACCGCGTCCCGCCGCCGGTGAGCACGTCGAACACCCGCCCCAGCGGAATGTGGTACTCGCCGATCGCGATATCCACTGCGAACAGCGCGATTACGGCGGCCACGAGCCCGATCACGGTGAGCAGCATCGTGATTCGCAGCACGGCGGAGAACGGGCCCACCCGGGCGGCGGGCCGGACGCGGGAGAGAGTCGGAACGGTCACAGCCCCACCATCTTCCGCCGCCGGACGAAGGCGATGAAGAACGGTGCCCCGATCGCGGCCAGCACGATACCGGTCTGCAGCTCCCCGGGCCGGGCCACGACGCGGCCCGCGATGTCGGCCAGCAGCAGCAACAATGCGCCGAGCAGGCCCGAATAGGGCAGCAGCCAGCGATTATCCGGGCCGGTGAGCAGGCGCGCGAGATGCGGCACGATGAGTCCGAGGAACGAGATCGGGCCGACCGCGGCGGTGGCGGCACCGGTGAGCAACACGACGGCGGCCAGCCCCAGGGCCCGGTTGCGGCCGACGTGCACGCCGAGCCCGCGGGCCACATCCTCACCGAGCCCCAGCGCGTTCAGGCCCGGCGCGGCGACCAGGGCGAGCAGCGCCCCGAGGACGAGGAACGGCAGCACCTGCCGCAGCACGCTCATATCGTGCCCCGCGACGGTGCCGACCACCCAGAAGCGGTAGGTGTCCAGCGCCGCCGGATCCAGTAGCACGACGGCATTGGTCAGGGCGGTCAGCAGCGCGGTCACCGCCGCACCGGCCAGCACCAGGCTCAGCGGGCTCGCGGTGCCGCCGCCGACCGAGGAGACCCCGAAGACCACCACCCCGGCGATCAGCGCGCCCGCGAGGGCGAACCAGATGTACTGATCCGGGCGGGTGAGCGCGAACAGGTGCATGGACAGCGCGGCCAGAAACGCCGCGCCCGCATTGAGACCGAGCAGCCCGGCGTCGGCGAGCGGGTTGCGGGTGTAGCCCTGGATGAGCACGCCCGCGATGCCCAGCGCCAGCCCGGTGAGCAGCGCCAATCCGGTTCGGGGCAGCCGCAGTTCGCGCACGATCTGGTCGGTGGGCGTGCTCGCCGTGCAGCTCAGCGGCCAGCCGTCGGGACAGGTGAGCGCGTGGAGCACCGCGTCCGGCGACAGCGATCGCGCGCCCACGGCGATCCCGGCGACCGTGGCCAGTAACAGCAGAAGCGCCAGGATCAGCAAGCCCGCGATGCGGTGCCGTTTGAGAGTGACTGCAGCGGGCACGGCGACGAATAACTCCTGACGTGATTCGATCCATTGCTCGGTAAGTCTGGTAAGCCTAACCTATCTTCCGTTTCGGCCCGCACTGCCCAACCGATGAGGAGGTTCGATGTCAGAACCGATGACCGCCGACCCGGCCCGTCGCTCCGACGCGGCGTTCGGCCATGCCTGCACCCGCCTGCGCGCACTGCAGCCGGAGCATCCGCGCGTCTACGCCGTGGCCGCGATGTCCGATCAGGGCAGGCGGCGGTGGTGGCGGCTGGCCGACGGGGTGCGCGAGGGGCGCATCGAGGTGATGTACCGGCGGCACGCCGCCGAGATGATCAGCGCCGATATCGCCGCCGAGGTGGTGGCGACCGCGTTGATCCACGCCGTCGTGGGGCGGGTGGTGGCGCTGCTGGTGGCCGAGGGCCGGGCCTGGGATCCGGGGCTGGAGAACCTGTGGGTGCACACCGACAACGACGGCGGCATCGACTGGGCGGGCCTGTCCGACACCACGATTCGGGTGGTCGACGGCGATCGGCTGGCGGGCGGCACCGGCGTGGTGACCCTGCCCTGCGAGCGGGCGATGTCGGTGTGGCTGGCGCATCGGTGCGAGGCCGCGCTGGTGCTGGTGCAGCACGCGATGCTGCGCTGCGCGGGCCTGAGCGCGCGGCGGTTCTGGGCGCTGGTCGGCGAGACGATCGTCGGCGCGGCGACCTACGTGCCGGATCTGGCCCGCACCTCCTCGACGGTCGGCGCGGCGCGCGGGCAGGCGCTGCTGGCCGCGATGGAGGAGCGCGGCATGCCGGTGCGTCGCGCTTGCCTTGTTAGGTAAGGCTGACCTACACTTGGTCTCGGCGTTAGGATCCGCGAGAGTCCCGAGGGCTGCGGTCGACTCCCGATCCACTGCCGCGGGGGGGGGGGGGGGCCGCGGGGGGGGGGGCGGGGGGGGGGTGGTGGGGGGGGGGGTTGTTTTTTTTGTT
>NZ_JARWQD010000259.1 GCF_029869545.1 Nocardia wallacei
GGGGGGGCGGGGGTGGGCCCCTTCACTTCCCCCCCCTTCCCCGCCCACTTTTACCCATCCCTGCCCCCGGGGGGCGCGGCTGCGCCGGCCCCGCCGCCGGTCGCCGGGGCCGGTGGGCAATTGCCGCCGGGAACAGGATGCTGGGGGGTGGTTGCCGCCGGGAACAGGATGGTGGGTGGTTGGTGTCGGTGGTGTTGCCGCCGGGTGTTGGTGTCGGTGGTGTTGCCGCCGGGTGTTGGTGCCGGTGGTGGTTGCTGCCGGATATCGATGCCAGAGGTTTGCCGCCCCGGGCGCCGGTGGGTTTCCGTAGGGGTGATGGGGAGTTCGGCGCCGGGGCGGCGGTGGATCGGCCTTCGGCTTAATGGTTGGTGGCGAAGTGGTCGGCTATTTCGTCGCTGGTGGTTACCCATACTCCCGGGTGGTTGACGATGTAGTCGAGGGCCTCGTCGAGGTAGCGGTGGCGGAATGCCTGGCCGGTGACGAAGGGGTGCAGGGCCAGGCCGAAAGCCCTTCCGCTGTCGGCGGATTCGGCGTACAGCTGGTCGACCTGGTCCTTGACCATCTGCACGAAGTCCGGCCCGGTGAGCCCCTTGGAGACGAAGACGCCGATATCGTTGAGCTCCACCGAATACGGAACGCTCAGCAGCCCGGGCACATTCAGCCGGTACGGCTGGTCGTCGTTGGTCCAGTCGAGCACGTACCGCAGGCCGAGTTCCGCCAAAAGCTCCGGGGTGGAGAAGGTTTCGGTGAGGGCCGGGCCCATCCAGCCGCGCGGCCGGTACCCGGTGGACTTCTCGATATTCGCGACGATCTCGCGCAGCGCGACACGCTCGTCCTCGAGCGACAGCCCGCTGTGCAGGTGGCTGTTGCTGCTGCCGTGCGCCAGCCACACCCAGTCGCGTGCCTTCCCCGCCTCGATGATCTGCGGATAACGCTCGCCCACATCGGAATTCAGCAGGGCGCTGGCGCGGATGCCGTGCTTGTCGAGCAGTTCGATCTGCCGCCAGATGCCCACGCGCGGGCCGTAGTCGCGCCAGCCGTAGTTGAGCGAGTCGGGGGTCAGCGACGTGGTGCCCTCATAGGTCGCGGTCCCCGGCAGGTCGACGTAGAAGTGCTCGATATTGAGCCCGACGTAGAACGCGACCCGCTTGCCGCCCGGCCAGTGGATCGGCGCGCGTTCGGTGATGGGGCTGTAGTCGAAAAGCGTGATGTCCTTGCTCATGCGGCTATGCTCGAACGTTGACATAGATGTGAGGGTCAAGCGAGACCCGTTGTGAGGTAGGACATATGCGAATCGGAGAACTGGCGCAGCGCACCGAGACCTCGCCGCGCCTGCTGCGCTACTACGAGGAACAGGGCCTGATCACGGTGGGCCGCTCCGCCAACGGCTACCGCGACTACGACGAGCGCATGGTCGAGCAGGTCGTCCACATCCGCGGCCTGCTCGAGGCGGGCCTGTCGACCCGCCTCATCAAGCAGATCCTGCCCTGCCTGGACAACCCGCGCGACATCCATTTCGCCGACGCCGACCCGTACATCATCGAGACCCTCGAACAGCAGCGCGACCGCCTCACCCACCGCATCGACCTGCTCACCCGCAACCGTGACGCCATGACCGACTACATCAACTCGCTGCGCAGCTGCGCGCGGGAGCTACCCGCGCCCGTGGCGTAGCCGGAAGATCGCCTTGGCCAGGCGCAGGTGGCGCGGATGGCGGTCGAAGGTGGAGAGGTTGACGGGAGCGCTGTAGCGCTTCTGGGCGATGGCGAGGGTGCGGCTGAACTCCCGCAGCCCGGCCTCGCCGTGCGTGTGGCCCCGCCCGTATTCGCCGACTCCGCCGAACGGCATGGACGGGATGCCCGCGTGGGCCATGGACGAATTGATCGTCACCACACCGGTTCTGATGCGATCGGCCAGATCGGGGACCGCGCGCACGTCCCGGGTGAACACCGCCACGGCCAGGCCGTGATCGGCGGCATTGATGCGTTCCACCGCCTCGTCCATGGTCGCGACCCGGTTGACGATCAGCACCGGGCCGACCGCCTCGCCGGTGATGGCCGAGCTGTCCTCGGGCACCTCGGCCAGCACGATCGGCTCGATATAGGGCTCGCGGATCGAGTCCAGCCCGCCGACCACGGCGCGCCCGCCGCGCGCGATCGCGTCCTTGACCTGCCGGCGCACGATGTCGACCTGCGACTCCAGGATCATCGGGCCGTAGGAGGCCTTGCGATCGGCGCCCGGCCGCAGCTTGCGGGCCTGCGCGGCGACCTTCTCCAGGAACGGCTCGTACACCGAGTCGGCGACGTAGGCGCGCTGGATTCCCGCGGCGCTCTGCCCCGCATTCGACATGGCGCCGAAGACGGCGGCCTCGGCGGCGTCGTCCAGTTTGGCGTCGACCTGCACCACCATCGCGCCCTTGCCGCACCGCTCGACGACGACCGGCGTCATGGTCTGCGCGCACTGCGAGATCACCTCGCGCGCACCGGTTTCCGATCCGGCATAGGCGATCTTGTCGACCCGGGTGCGGCACAGGGCGGCGCCGGTGCTGCTGTCGCCCGTGACCACCTGCAGCACAGGCTGATTCGGGGCCAGCCGGCTCCAGCTCTCGGCCAGCCAGACGCCGACGCCGGGCGTGAGCTCACTGGGCTTGAACACCACGGCATTTCCGGCCGCCATGGCGTAGGCGATCGACCCCATCGGCGTGAACACCGGATTGTTCCAGGAGCCGAGCACGCCCACCACGCCCAGCGGCAGATAGCCGACCGAGGCCCGCTGGTTGCGGGTGAGCCAGGTGGAGCCGAGCCGCCTGCGGCCCAGCGCCCGCTCGGCATGGCGGGCGGCCCAGTCCAGGTTCTCCACCGCGAGCATCACCTCGATCGCGGCGTCGACCTCCGGTTTTCCGGTCTCGGCGCAGACGATCTCGACCAGTTCGCCCGCATTGCGCGAGATGGTGCGCTTCCAGTCCAGCAGCCAGCGCTTGCGCCCCGCGAATCCGAGTGCGGCCCACCATTTCTCGGCGGATCGAGCGGCGCGGACGGTGCGGGTCAGCTCGCCGGTGCCCATCATCGCGTAATCGCCGACGGCCTCGCCGGTGCGCGGATCGAAGGAGGTCAGCACCCTCTGGCGGCCTCGTGGCGCGGACTCGGCCATTGGTCACCCTCTCGCTGGCGAATGCCCCGGCAACCGGTCCTCCCCGACCGGATCGCGATTGCCGCAGACAGGTGAGTACATGTCTGTTCCCCTGCCCGTCAGACTATGGGCGCCCCGGTCGGTGGACAAGAAACGGTCACGGCGGGCAGACCGCTCGGTCGGTGTGCGGGACCAGCGCCGATCCGGTCACGGAGCGCCCCTGTGTCCGAAATGTGAGTAACGACACAACTATTCGCAATCGGATGTGGGTACGGCCGTCCACTCCGTGCACATCCGGGAAACCGAGACGCCCGAATGTCGAAAACCGTGCGCCCCGGACGCCGAAGGCCACCCTCACCTCAACCCAGTAACATCGCGGCTGGTGGATGGGATCACCTAGCGGGGCGTACAGACGGCGTACCTGCCCGGTCGATAGTGGAGAGTTGATGCCGAGCTTGGACAACGCGGAGTCGAACCCCGGGCGGACATCGGGGTCGGAGACGACGACGGACGTCGCCGCGGCGGCACCCGACGCGAGCGACCCCGCCGCGTCCGGCACGTCCCACTCCGCCCCGCCCGCCACCGGCGCCGCCGTCATCGTGGAGGCGGTCCACAAGTCCTTCGGTGACGTCCACGCCCTGCGCGGCGTCAGCTTCACCGCCGAACGCGCCAGCGTACTGGGCATTCTCGGCCCGAACGGCGCGGGCAAGACCACCGCGGTGAAGATCCTGTCGACCCTGTTGCGGCCCGATTCCGGCACCGCCGAGGTGGCCGGGCACGACGTGCTGAAGGACCCGGCCGGGGTGCGCCGCTCGATCATGATGACCGGGCAGTACGCGGCCCTGGACGAGAACCTGTCCGGCCGCGAGAACCTGGAGCTGTTCGGCCGGTTGATGGGCCTGAGCAAGAAGGCCGCCCGGCAGCGCGCCGATACCCTGCTGGAGGAGTTCGACCTGGTCGGCGCGGGCCGGCGCGCGGTGAAGAACTACTCCGGCGGTATGCGGCGGCGCGTCGATATCGCCTGCGGGCTGGTGGTGCGGCCGGAGGTGGTGTTCCTCGACGAGCCGACCACCGGGCTGGACCCGCGCAGCCGCCAGGGCGTCTGGGATCTGGTGCGGGCACTGAAGGAGCAGGGCATCACGGTGCTGCTGACCACGCAGTATCTGGAGGAGGCCGACGTCCTCAGCGACAACATCATCGTCATCGACAAGGGCACGGTCATCGCGGAGGGCACCGCCGACGAGCTGAAGTCCAAGACCGGCGGCAACTACTGTGAGGTGGTGCCGCTGGACCCGAGCCACCTCGTCCGGGCCATCGATGCGCTCGGCGATCTGGTCCCCGCCGCGGTGCGCGAGGACCTGCTGGCCGACGGCGCCGATCGCGCCTCCATCCCGGCCCCCGACGGTGCGGCGACGCTCGCGGAGGCGCTGCGCCGATTGGACGCGGCGGGGGTCGAACTGGCCGATATCGCACTGCGGCGCCCCTCGCTGGACGACGTATTCCTATCCATCACCGGCCATGCGGGCGGGCATCAGTGAGCGCTCCGACCGCAATCGTCGAAAACCTGCTGTCCTCCGAGATACCCCCGGCGCGGCCGTCGAGTTTCGCGCAGTGGCGGGCATTGAGCGGGCGCATCGTGCGGACCATGGTGACCCGCGGCGAATTGGTTGTCGCGGTAATCGCGCCGCTGGTGTTCACCGTCGGTTTCTATCTGCCGCTGCGATTCGTGATGAAGAGCAACGGCATCGACTACGCCCAATTCGTGATGCCGATCATCGTGTTGCAGACCATGGCCTTCACCATGATGTCGAATGCGCAACTGGCGGCCACCGAGTCGATGACCGGGCTGAGCGATCGGCTGCGGACGATGCCCATCGGATCGCTGGTCCCGCTGAGTTCACGAATATCGGCCGGTCTCGTGCGCTCGGGAATTTCGCTGGTCGCGGCGTTGTGCTTCGGTCACATCATCGGGTTCCGATTCATCGCGGGATTCGGGCAGGCGATGTTGTTCTGTGTGTTCGCGCTGGCGGTCGGCACGGTCCTGGCGATCGGTGCCGACGCGCTCGGCAGCCTCACCAAGAGCCCGGAGTCGCTGAGCCAGGCGCTGACCCTGCCGACGCTGATCTTCGGCATGCTGTCGTGCGGATTCGTGCCCGAGAGCGGCTTCCCGGTGTGGATCCGGCCGTTCGTGCGTAATCAGCCGATCACGCAGTTCTCCTATGCCATGCGAGATATGGCGCAGAGCGGCGTGAGCTGGCAGGTGCTGTGGGTTCCGTTGGTGTGGTTGGGCGCCATGGCGGTGGTCTTCGTGCCGCTGGCGGTCTGGGCGAGTGTGAGGCGGTCGTGAGCGTGGTCGAGGCGAGCACGGATGCGGTTGCCGCGGAAGGTAATTCGACGGAATCGAACACGCCGCTGCCGGTGGTGTCCGCGCCGTCGGAGCGGTCGGTCGCGATGTGGTTGCGGCACAGCCTTATTCAATGCAAGCGGCTGCTGACCGTGTGGATGCGCGATCCCGCGACCACCGTCCAGTCGATGATCTACCCGGTGCTGATGCTGCTGATGTTCCGTGTGGTGCTGGGCGATTCGATCGATCGGGCGACCGGGGAGCCCAGCGTGTACGGCTTCGTCGCGCTGGTGACGCTGGTGGCGGCGATGTCGGGCGGTATCGTGAGCGCCCTCGGTTTCCAGAACGAGAAGCGGTCCGGATTGCTGAGCCGGTTCTGGACGATGCCGACCCATCGCGCGTCGGGGCTCACCGGGCGCCTGCTGGCCGAGGTCATCCGGGTATTCATCACCACGGTCGGCGTCGTCGTGGTCGGGGTGTGCATCGGCTTCCGCTTCTGGAACGGTCCGCTCGCCTCCGCGGCACTGTTCGCCGTTCCCGTCCTTTTCGGGCTGGCATTCGCGGTCATGGTGACGGCGCTCGCGACGGTGTCGGAGGGCGTCGTGCTGGTGACCACCATCAGCATCGCGACCACGCTGCTGATGTTCTTCAATTCCGGATTCGTGCCGGTGTACGCCTATCCGATGTGGTTGCAGAACACCGTGCAGAATCAGCCGATGAGCGCGGCCATCGACACGATGAAGGGCCTCGCCTTCGACGGCCCGGTCGCCGAGCCACTGCTGAAAACGCTGGCATGGACGCTGGGCGCGATCGTGGTCTTCGCCTATCCGGCCGTGCGTGGGTATCGGCGGGCCGCGCAGACCGCCTGAGGGGTTATTCGCCCGCTGAATTCTTGCCCAGCAGGGCCGCTTTCATCAGGGCCTGCATGCGGGCCAGGCTTTCCGGGCGGCTGTCGAAACGCATGCGGCGCCCGACATCCACGACCTGGGCGATGGCGGCGTGCACGCGGAAGCGGGCCTCGGCCGGGTCGCCGTCGAGCAGATGCGCCCACTCCAGCACGTTCTGCCGCTGGATGGAGCGCAGCTTCTGCTGCTCGGCCGCGGGCAGATTCGAGAATTCGGCGAAGTAGACCGGCAGGATCTCCGGCATCGCGAAGGTGAGCCGGGCGAAGCGGGCGGCGATCCGCAGCGCGGCATCGGCGCGGCTGGTCGCCTCGGCCAGCGCCTCGGCATTGGCGATGGCGACCCGCTCGCCGGTGCGGTGGAAGGCCGCGGCCAGCAGATCCGATTTGCTGGTGAAGTAGCGATACACGCTGGAGGCGTTGATGCCGACCGCCGCGCCGATCTCCTCGATGCTGGCCTCGTGATAGCCCTGCCGACCGAAGATCCGGATCGCCTCGGTGAGCAGCTGTTCGCGTTTGCTGCTCAGTGGCAGCCCGCGGACCGCCGATTCGGCCGCCGCCGCGGTGGGCGGTGCGGGCAGCTCGGTGTGCAGGATCGCCCGGCAGATGTCCTGCAGCAGCTCGGTGAGCTGGGCCGTGGACAGTGCCGTGCGATGCGCGGTGATGCTGCCGATCGCGCCGAGCATGCCCGTGGCGAGAATCTGGATGTCGGTGGCGGAGGCGTCCGGGCGCAACGGCGCGATGGCGTTCTCCACGGTCTCGTGCAGTCCGGCGTAGATCACCCGGATGCGGGCGCGGTCCTCGCGCTCCAGATAGCGGCGCTCCCACCGGTACAGCCCGCCCTCGCGGCGCACCTCGATGGTGTGCTCGGCCAGGGCGCGGATCAGCGTGGTGAGCCGCAGTTCCGGATCCAGCCCCGGGTCGTCGGCGGCCTGGGCGGTATCCAGCAGCTGCTGCGCTCCGGCCTCGGCGGCCGCGACCAGCAGCGCGTACTTGTTGGTGAAGTGGCGGTACAGTGCCGGGCCGGAGATGCCCACCTCGGCCGCGATCTCGTCGACGCCGACGGGGTGATAGCCGCGCTCGCTGAAGGCGCGGGCCGCGACCCGCACGATCTGCGCCTTGCGGTTCTTCGGCCGCCGCTGGATGGGGCGGCGCCCCTCGCGGCGTGTGCTCCCACCGTCGGTGCGACCGTGGTCGGCCGCCGCGCTGTCCGGTCGCGCGGAAGCGAGTCCGGCCTCGCTGCGATCCGCGACCATACACCTCTCCTTCTGCCGTGCCGCCGTTGTTGACAGCGCCGGACAAGTCAACATAAGTTAACCACAATTCGCAAAGTTAACCATCATTCTCGCGACGCCGCCAGCGCTGGCAGCCTTCCTGGGGAGTAACCATGAGCACCACCGACCACACGACCGCCCCGACCGGCTTCAGCGCCGTCCACGACGGGCCCGTGCTGCGCGTCACGATCACCAACCCCAAGCGCAAGAACGCCATCGACTACGACACCATGGTCGGCCTCGGCGACACCTTCCTCGCCGCCGCCACGGACCGGTCGGTGCGCGCGATCGTGCTCACCGGCGAGGGCGGCGACTTCTGCACCGGCGCGGACCTGTCCGCCACGGCCGCCGAGGCGCAGCGCGGCATCACCCCCGAGATGACCATGGATTCGGCCAATCGGCTGGTGCGGGCGATCGTCGACGCGCCGGTTCCCGTGGTCGCCCGGGTCCGGGGCGCCGCCGCGGGGATCGGCGTGGCGCTGGCCCTGGCCGCCGACCTCACCTACGCCGCCGACGACTCCTACCTGCTGCTCGCCTTCGTGAACATCGGCCTGATGCCCGACGGTGGCGCCGCGGCCATGGTCGCCGCGGCCGCCGGACGCCCGCTGGCCGCCGAGATGGCGCTGCTGGGCGAGCGCCTGCCCGCCTCCGCGGCCGCCGCCCACGGCCTGCTCACCGGTGTCCTGCCCGCCGACGAGCTCGACGCCAAGGTCGAGGCCGCCGCCGCCAAGCTCGCGAGCGGACCGCGCCGCGCCCTCGAACTCACCAAGCGGGCCCTCAACCAGGCCTCGCTGGCGTCGCTCGACGCCGCCCTCGCCGCCGAGAAGTCCGGGCAGATCGAACTGCTGCAGTCGGCGGACTTCATGGAGGGCGCGGCCGCCATGCTGCAGAAGCGCAAGGCCGTGTTCTCCTAGCGATCCGTCGATTACGACGGCCTTCGCCGTCGGCGGAAACGCAGGTGCGATGGGAATGTCACACTCGTGCGGGGGGCTTCGTCTACCTGGTGGCAGAACGAAGTTAGGAGTTTGAGATGCGTGTTGCAGTGTTGGGTGCCAGCGGACGGATCGGCCGCGAGGTCGTCGACGTGCTGAAGAACCAGGGACACGATGTGGTCGAGGCGACGCGGGCCGCGGGAGTGGACGCGTACGCGGGGACCGGGCTGGCGCAGGTGCTGGAGGGCGCGCAGGTGGTGGTGGACGCGATCAACGCGTCGACCACCGAGACCGAGGCGGTCACCGACTACTTCCGCACCATCGGACGCAACGTGCAGCAGGCCGCGGCCGCGGCGGGGGTGCAGCGGATCGTGCTGGTCTCGATCATCGGCATCGACAACTTCACCGCGGGTCATTTCGCCGGGAAGGTGGCGCACGAGCGCGCCTATCAGGAAGGGCCCGTACCGGTTCGGGTGCTGCGCGCCGCGCAGTTCCACGAGTTCACCGAGATGATGCTCGAGTGGACCACCCAGGGCGATACGGCCTCCGTTCCGAGGATGCAGACGCAGCTGGTCGCCGCGCGGACCGTCGCCGAGAAGCTGGCCGATATGGTCGTCGAGCAGGGCGGCGCCGACCGGATCGAGATCGCCGGTCCGCAGGAGCTGAACCTCGCCGCCGCCACGGCCCGGCTCGCCGAGCGGCGCGGGGCCCCGGCGCAGGTGCAGGAGGTCGTCGTCGAGGAGGACCCGAATCACGAACTGCAGGCGACCGGTGCGCTGCTGCCCGGGCCCGGCGCGATCATCGCGGGGCCGACCTTCGACGAGTGGCTGGACCGGCACTACCCGGCGCGGTAGAGCATCCGGCGAATGGCGCGCAACCCGGTTACCGATCTTGCTTCGGGTTGCGCGCTAGTCTGGCGGCATGGCTTACCTGGTTACCGGGGCAACCGGGTGCATCGGCCGATATCTCGTTCCGGAGTTGCTGAAACGTAACGGCGAGATATTCGTGCTGGTGCGGCCCGGCGCCGACTCGGCCTATCGCTTCGACCGCTGCGCCCGGGAGTGGGGCGGTGGCGATCGGGTGCGGCCCGTGCGCGGGGACCTCGGCGCCGCCGGACTCGACATCGATCCGGAGTGGGTTGCGGCGCACCGCGGTTCGATCGATCACGTGTTCCACCTGGCCGCCGGGCTCGACACCACGGTGCCCGGTGG
Organism: Nocardia wallacei; assembly: GCF_029869545.1. Lineage (GTDB taxonomy): Bacteria > Actinomycetota > Actinomycetes > Mycobacteriales > Mycobacteriaceae > Nocardia > Nocardia wallacei_A. Next base: position 9,792 of record NZ_JARWQD010000259.1, read on the forward strand.
CACCCGGCGTCTGGTCGAGGTCGCCGGTCGGCTGAAAGCCGGTGCGCTGCATCACGTTTCCACCGTCGAGGTGGCCGGGTCGGCGGCCGGGCTGTTCACCGAGGACATGTTCGACACCGGGCAGCGGTTGCGCACCCCCTACCAGCGCGCCGCGTTCGACTCCGAGCGAGTGGTGCGCGAACAGGCGCGGGTGCCCTGGCGCATCTACCGGCCGTCGATCGTGATCGGCCACTCCCGCACCGGTGAGACCGATCGCATCGCGGGGCCGTACTACTTCTTCCGGCTGCTGCGGATGGCCGCCCAGCTGCCTCGGATCCTGCCGCTGCTGGTGCCGAAGCTGGGCGAAACCAATATGGTGCCGGTGGATTTCGTGACCCGGGCGCTGGATCACATCGCGCACGGCACGGCCGGTCCGGGGACCACCTTTCACCTCGTCGACCCGCGCCGCCAGAGCGCCGCGGACGTCCTCAACCTGTTCGCCGACGAGGCCGGGGCCCCGCACCTGGTCGAGGTGATGCCGAAGCCGACCCTCGACATGATGATGCGCCTGCCCGGTATCGGCTGGGTGCTGCCGCGGGTGGGCGTGCCGCGAGATGTGCTCGAGCACAGCGAATTCGGCTGCTGGTTCGATTCCCGCAATACCGAGGCGGCGCTGGTGGGCACCGATATCCGGGTGCCGCCGCTGGCCGCCTACGCCCCGGTCATCTGGAAGTACTGGGCCGAGAACTGGGTCTGAGGGCGCCGTGCGCATCTGCTGCGGCGTATTCGTAACCCACCCAACGGTTTCGGTTCGTCCAGCCGACCAGGTCGTAGCGCCAGCGGAAGGGCCACGTGCGCGCCACCGTCATGAACAGCACCGCGCCCAGCGGCGCGTAGTCCTCGTGCCTGGAAAGCAACGCGCGCTGCTGTCTCGGTGAGGCGGTGAAGAATGCCTCGAACATCGAGATCGACTGCGCGGTGGTGAGTCTGCCCAGGCCGTATACCCCGCGCATCCGCATCCAGTACACCAGCCGTGCCTGCCACGGCCACAGCGCGGCGATCGGATCCCTGCCGTGCCGCAGCGCGTCGATCGCCGTATCCACCAGCGCGAGTGAGTCGGCCACGCTGTAGCCGGTGCACGGATGCATCATGCCGCCGCGGGAGCCGAACGGAACCACCCCGGCCGCACCGCGTTTCGGCGGCGGCTGGTCGAGCGGGTAGTGCGCGGCCTCGGTCGGCTCGTCGCCGCGCAGCCGAATGCCATGGGCGGCAAGCCGATTCAGTGTCCGTCGGCGCAGCTCGTGCTGCGGCATCCCGCCGCGCAGGCCCAGGCTCGTCTCCTCGAAGATCACCGTGCCGTCGCCGAGCGGCACCGCGTACAGGAACGACGGCGGCTCGTCGGGTCCGGCGCCGTTCTCGTCGCGCCAATCCAGCAGCAGCCCCTCACCTTCGCCGACCATCGGCGCGGCCCGCTCGGCGTCGACGAAGATGCCGTGGGCGCTGGCGGTGCGGCGCGCGCCGGGGGAGGGGAGACCACGGGTGTCGAACACCGCCGCGGCCGTGATCGCGGTGCCGTCGTTCAGCTCGACCCGATGCGCGTCCACGCTGGTGGCGCGCCCGGCGAGCACGGTCGCCTCGTCCAGCGAAAGCGCATCGCGCAGGCCCTGTTTCGACAGCACGCAGTACGGCCGCTCGATCCGGTGCGCGGATTTCGTCCACACCGTCGGCGCCTCGATCCGCTGCGCGATCGCCTCCGACGGCAGCCACCCCGGCAGTTCGTCGACCCAGCACGAAAACGTCGGCGGCCACAGCCGTTCCGGTCGCGGATCCACCGCCACCACATCCATCCCCGCCCGCATCGCCCGATGCGCCAGCGCCCGCCCCGTCGGCCCGAGCCCCACCACGCAGACATCGGCATCCCGGACAGCTGGCGTACTCATGTCCCTCATTCAATCAGGGCGGAGGGCTCTCCTACTTCGGCGTCACCCAGGTGGTGATGTCGGCGTGCACGACCTCGACGCCCCGTTTGTCGTAGATCGAGACGGGGACGATCACGTCCTGCCCCTCGGTGATCTCGGCGAAGTCCGGGACCTCGGGCAGCTGGGCTACCGCGCGCAGGCCCGACTCCGCCTTGGCCAGGTATTGCACGTTCATCGCCTTGGGGATCCAGCGGTGCGTGGTCGGCACCGTGGCCTCGCTGAGCATGCCCATCGCCACCTCGGCCAGATTGCAGGCGGCGATGGCGTGGAAGGTGCCCAGGTGGTTGTGGATGCCGAACCATTTCGGCGCGGTCACCTCGCACAACCCCGGCTCCAGCCGCACCACGCTCGGCACCACGGTGCCGAAGTACGGCACCCGGGCCACCATGCCCAGGGAGAACAGCGCATGCCCGAGCCGGTTGTCGGGCAGCTTCTTCCAGCCGCGATAGGTAGCGGTCTCGTTCGTCATGCCCGTATCTTACTTCCGAGTAAGTTCTGCGCCAGTGCCCGGCCCCCCTACTATCGATGGGGTCGGGAGCGTCACAGGGACCCCGATTTGAAGTCCCGTCGCCGCCTCAGGCATACTGTTCGGGTTGCCTGCTCCGGGTGGCGTATGTCCTGCGGATATGCGGCTCGAAGGTGTCGGGCGAGCAGTACCCACCAAGTATCCCGTCGAGTCCGGCGCGGATACGTCCGGGACGAACGTTCCGAGGCCCAGAGGGAAGATATTTCCGGGGCCGACGAATGAGCGGACGTGCGACACGCCCGACCGCGTGGACCGGAAGAACCATGACAGATGAACAGCGGCGAGGGATCGGGTCGGAACCCGGTCGTGGTCGAGACGGATTGCGTCAGCTGTGACTTCTCAGGTTCGGGCATGCAAATGAGGGTGCTTCGGGAGGCGACTCCCGGAACACAAACGCAAGCGGAGAAAAGGACACTCAGCGTGGCGGGACAAAAGATCCGCATCAGGCTCAAGGCCTACGACCATGAGGCGATCGATGCGTCTGCGCGCAAGATCGTCGAGACGGTGACCCGCACCGGTGCCCGTGTCGTCGGGCCGGTGCCGTTGCCGACCGAGAAGAACGTGTACTGCGTCATCCGTTCGCCGCACAAGTACAAGGACTCGCGCGAACACTTCGAGATGCGCACGCACAAGCGGCTGATCGACATCCTCGACCCGACGCCGAAGACGGTCGACGCGCTCATGCGCATCGATCTGCCGGCCAGCGTCGACGTCAACATTCAGTGACGGGGACTGTAGATATGACTGACAACAAGAACCGGCCGGCAGCCGGCATCCTGGGCACCAAGCTCGGCATGACCCAGGTGTTCGACGAGAAGAACCGCGTCGTTCCCGTGACCGTCATCAAGGCCGGGCCGAACGTGGTGACCCAGATTCGTACCGAGGAGCGCGACGGCTACAGCGCCGTGCAGCTCGCCTTCGGCGCCATCGACCCGCGCAAGGTGATCAAGCCCGTCGCCGGGCAGTTCGCCAAGGCCGGGGTCACCCCGCGCCGCCACGTCGCCGAGATCCGCGTCGCCGATCCCTCGACCTTCGAGGTCGGCCAGGAGCTCAACGCCGACGTGTTCGAAGAGGGCGCCTACGTCGACGTGACCGGCACCAGCAAGGGCAAGGGCTTCGCGGGCACCATGAAGCGCCACGGCTTCCGTGGTCAGGGTGCCTCGCACGGTGCGCAGGCCGTGCACCGCCGTCCGGGCTCGATCGGTGGTTGTGCCACCCCCGGCCGCGTGTTCAAGGGCATGCGCATGTCGGGCCGGATGGGCAACGACCGCGTCACCACGCAGAACCTCTCGGTCCACAAGGTGGACGCGGAGAACGGCCTGCTGCTGATCAAGGGCGCGATCCCGGGCCGCAAGGGCGGCATCGTGATCGTCAAGAGCGCAGTGAAGGGTGGTGCCCGGGCATGAGCACCGAAACCAAGACCAATCTGACGCTGCCGGTGAAAGAGCCGGGCGGCAAGACCAACGGCACCGTCGAGCTCCCCGCGGAGATTTTCGACGTGACCGCGAACATCGCGCTGATGCACCAGGCCGTCGTGGCCCAGGAGGCCGCCGCGCGTCAGGGCACGCACGCCACCAAGACCCGCGGCGACGTCCGCGGCGGTGGCAAGAAGCCCTACCGCCAGAAGGGCACCGGCCGCGCCCGCCAGGGTTCGACCCGCGCCCCGCAGTTCGCCGGCGGTGGCACCGTGCACGGCCCGCAGCCGCGCGACTACTCGCAGCGCCTGCCGAAGAAGATGAAGGCCGCCGCCCTGCGTGGCGCCCTGTCCGACCGCGCGCGCGGCGAGCGCATCCACGTGGTCACCGAGTTGGTCGCGGGCCAGACCCCGTCGACCAAGAGCGCCAAGAGCTTCCTGGCCGAGCTGTCGGACCGCAAGAAGTTCCTGGTCGTGGTGGGCCGCGAGGATCTCACCGCGTGGAAGAGCGTCGCGAACCTGCAGAACGTGCACCCGATCGCGCCGGACCAGCTCAACACCCGCGACGTGCTGAACAGCGACGACGTCGTGTTCAGCGTGGAGGCCCTGAACGCCTTCGTGCACGGGCCCGCTGAGGCTGCACAGGAGGACAGCAAGTGACCACCATCGCCGATCCCCGCGACATTTTGCTCGCGCCGGTCATCTCCGAGAAGTCCTACGGGCTGATCGAGGAGGGCACCTACACCTTCCTGGTGCACCCGGATGCGAACAAGACGCAGATCAAGATCGCCGTGGAGAAGGTCTTCGGCGTCAAGGTGAACAGCGTCAACACCGCCAACCGTCAGGGCAAGCGCAAGCGGACCCGCTTCGGTTACGGCCAGCGCAAGAGCACCAAGCGCGCGCTCGTGACCCTCTCGGCCGACAGCAAGCCCATCGAGATCTTCGGAGGCCCGGTCGCGTAAGCGGCGGGGATTCCAGAAAGCAGAGAAGAACTCATGGCTATCCGTAAGTACAAGCCGACTACGCCGGGACGGCGTGGGTCGTCGGTTTCCGACTTCGCCGAGATCACCCGCTCGACTCCCGAGAAGTCGCTGCTGCGCCCGCTGTCCAAGTCCGGCGGCCGCAACGCGCACGGCCGGATCACCACCCGGCACCGCGGTGGCGGTCACAAGCGGGCCTACCGCATCATCGATTTCCGTCGCCTGGACAAGGACGGCATCCCGGCCAAGGTCGCGCACATCGAGTACGACCCGAACCGGACCGCGAACATCGCGCTGCTGCACTACGCCGACGGCGAGAAGCGCTACATCATCGCGCCCAAGGGTGTCACCCAGGGCACGCGGATCGAGTCCGGCCCCGGCGCCGACATCAAGGCGGGCAACAACCTGCCGCTGCGCTCGATCCCGACCGGTACCACCATCCACGCGGTGGAGCTGCGTCCGGGCGGTGGCGCCAAGATGGCCCGTGCCGCCGGCATGAGCATCCAGCTGCTGGGTAAGGAAGGCGCCTACGCCGTCCTGCGCATGCCCTCCGGCGAGATCCGCCGCGTCGACGTGCGCTGCCGCGCCACCGTCGGCGAGGTCGGCAACGCCGAGCAGTCGAACATCAACTGGGGCAAGGCCGGGCGCATGCGCTGGAAGGGCAAGCGCCCCACCGTCCGCGGTGTCGTGATGAACCCCGTCGACCACCCGCACGGTGGTGGTGAGGGCAAGACCTCCGGTGGTCGCCACCCGGTCAGCCCGTGGGGCCAGCCCGAGGGCCGCACTCGTAAACCCAATCGTCCGAGCGACAAGCTCATCGTCCGCCGCCGCGGCAAGAAGCGTTAAGGAGGAGGTTAAGACATGCCACGCAGCCTGAAGAAGGGCCCGTTCGTCGACGAACACCTCCTCAAGAAGGTGGACGTCCAGAACGAGAAGAACACCAAGCAGGTCATCAAGACCTGGTCGCGTCGTTCGACCATCATCCCCGATTTCATCGGTCACACCTTCGCCGTCCACGACGGCCGCAAGCACGTGCCGGTGTTCGTGTCGGAGAACATGGTCGGGCACAAGCTCGGTGAGTTCGCGCCGACCAGGACCTTCAAGAGCCACGTCAAGGAAGATCGGAAGAGCAAGCGGCGATGAGCACTGAAACTCAGAACCCGACCGCGCGCGCGACCGCCAAGTTCGTCCGCGTGACGCCGATGAAGGCACGCCGTGTCGTGGACCTGGTCCGCGGCAAGCGGGTCGAGGACGCGCTGAACATCCTGCGGTTCGCGCCGCAGGCCGCGAGCGAGCCGGTCGCCAAGGTCGTGGCCAGTGCCGCGGCGAACGCCGAGAACAACCTCGGCCTGAACCCCGACACGCTGGTCATCTCGACGGCCTATGTCGACGAGGGCGCGACCATGAAGCGTTTCCAGCCGCGGGCCCAGGGCCGTGCGTTCCGGATTCGCAAGCGCACCAGCCACATCACCATCGAGGTCGAGAGCGTCGCCAGCGCCGCCCCGGCTCGCAGCCGCCGGAAGGGAGGGGCTAAGTAAATGGGACAGAAAATCAACCCCCATGGCTTCCGCCTCGGTATCACCACCGACTGGAAGTCCCGCTGGTACGCCGACAAGCAGTACAAGGACTACGTCAAGGAAGACGTCGCGATCCGCAAGCTGCTGTCGACCGGCATGGAGCGGGCCGGTATCTCGAAGGTCGAGATCGAGCGCACCCGGGACCGCGTGCGGGTGGACATCCACACCGCGCGCCCGGGCATCGTGATCGGCCGTCGCGGCGCCGAGGCCGACCGCATCCGCGCCGAGCTGGAGAAGCTCACCAAGAAGCAGGTGCAGCTGAACATCCTCGAGGTCAAGAACCCCGAGTCGGATGCGCAGCTGGTCGCTCAGGGTGTGGCCGAGCAGCTGTCGAACCGTGTGGCGTTCCGTCGCGCGATGCGCAAGGCCATCCAGTCGGCCATGCGTTCGCCGAACGTCAAGGGCATCCGCGTGCAGTGCTCGGGCCGCCTCGGTGGCGCCGAGATGTCGCGCTCGGAGTTCTACCGTGAGGGTCGGGTGCCGCTGCACACGCTGCGCGCCGACATCGATTACGGCCTGTACGAAGCCAAGACCACCTTCGGCCGCATCGGCGTGAAGGTCTGGATCTACAAGGGCGACATCGTCGGCGGCAAGCGCGAGGTCACGGCCGCGCCGGCCGGTGAGCGTCGCGAGCGTCGTGAGCGGCCGAGCCGTCCGCGGCGGTCCGGTTCGTCCGGAACCACCGCGACCAGCACTGAGGCCGGGCGTGCGGGTGCCGCGACAGCGGTGGCCGACGCTCCGGCAGAGTCCAAGGAGGGCTGACCAATGCTGATGCCTCGCAAGGTCAAGCACCGCAAGCAGCATCACCCCAAGCGGTCCGGTATGGCCAAGGGCGGTACCTCGGTGGCGTTCGGCGAGTTCGGTATCCAGGCGCTGGAGCCGGCCTACGTCACCAACCGGCAGATCGAGTCGGCGCGTATCGCGATGACCCGCCACATCAAGCGTGGCGGCAAGATCTGGATCAACATCTACCCGGATCGCCCGCTGACCAAGAAGCCCGCCGAGACCCGCATGGGTTCCGGTAAGGGTTCGCCGGAGTGGTGGGTCGCGAACGTCAAGCCCGGCCGGGTGATGTTCGAGATGAGTTACCCGAACGAGGAGACCGCTCGCGAGGCGCTGCGCCGCGCGATGCACAAGCTCCCGATGAAGTGCAGGATCGTGACCAGGGAGGAGCAGTTCTGATGGCTACCGCCAATCCGGCCGCAGAGCTCCGCGAGCTCGACAATGACGCGCTCGTCGCCAAACTGCGCGAATCCAAGGAAGAGCTGTTCAACCTGCGCTTCCAGATGGCGACCGGCCAGTTGCAGAACAACCGGCGCCTGCGTGTGGTCCGTCACGAGATCGCGCGCATCTACACGGTCATGCGTGAGCGTGAGCTCGGCCTGGCCTCCGGTCCTGAAGGCAAGGGAGACGCGGCGTGAGTGACGCTAAGGGCCCGGCCAAGACGCCGGCCAAGGAGGAGGTGCGTGGCAGCCGCAAGGTGCGGATCGGCTACGTCGTCTCGGACAAGATGAACAAGACCATCGTGGTGGAGCTCGAGGATCGCGTGAAGCACCCGCTTTACGGCAAGATCATCCGCACCACCTCGAAGGTGAAGGCCCACGACGAGAACGAGGTCGCCGGCGTCGGCGACCGCGTCCAGCTGATGGAAACCCGCCCCCTGTCCGCCACCAAGCGGTGGCGCCTGGTGGAGGTCCTGGAGAAGGCCAAGTAGGCCCGCTCCGCCTCGGCTGAGTTCCGTAAGGCGAAGGCCCCCCAAACAAACGGGGAGCGGGCCGCGCGGGGAGAGCGCCGGGGCCCG
>NZ_JARWQD010000260.1 GCF_029869545.1 Nocardia wallacei
GGTTTGTGTTGCTTCCCATAACCCTCTCTTACGGGGGGCCGGGTGGCGCCGGGGGGCCCCCCCCCGGCATCTCAGGCCGGTGTCCGGCTATGGTCCGGCGAATCGAAGAACTTCGTCAGAATCCACGCCGAACAGGTATCCCGTCGAAATATACCCTTCGACCTGTGAGGTGAACCACATACCAGGCGTTTGCCGGGCTACGCGTTCGGCCCGTACTCCTCCAACATCTCGGTGACCAGCGCGGCGATCGGCGACCGCTCGCTGCGGGTGAGCGTGACATGCGCGAAAAGCGGGTGTCCCTTGAGCTTTTCGATCACCGCCGCCACGCCGTCGTGCCGGCCCACGCGCAGGTTGTCGCGCTGGGCGACGTCGTGGGTGAGCACCACCCGCGACCCGCTGCCCAACCGGCTCAGCACCGTCAGCAGCACGTTGCGCTCCAGCGACTGGGCCTCGTCGACGATCACGAACGAATCGTGCAGCGAGCGGCCGCGAATGTGGGTGAGCGGCAGCACCTCCAGCATGCCGCGCGAGAGCACCTCCTCCATGACCTCCTGGCTGGCCAGGCCGTCGAGGGTGTCGAACACCGCCTGCGCCCACGGGCCCATCTTCTCGCTCTCGGAGCCCGGCAGATAACCCAGCTCCTGGCCACCGACCGCGTACAGCGGGCGGAACACCACCACCTTGCGCTGAGATCGCCGCTCCAGCACGGCCTCCAGGCCCGCGGTCAGCGCCAGCGCCGACTTGCCCGTGCCCGCCTTACCGCCCAGCGACACGATGCCGATGCTCTCGTCGAGCAGCAGATCCAGCGCGATGCGCTGCTCGGCGGAGCGGCCGTGCAGCCCGAACGCCTCCCGGTCCCCGCGCACCAGCTGCAGCCGCTTGTCCGCGGTCACCCGCGCCAGCGCGCTGCCGTTCGCCCCGAGCAGCCGAATCCCGGTGTGGCACGGCAGGTCTCGGACCTCGTCGAGATCGATCACCGAGTCGGCGTAGAGCCGGTCGACGGCCTCGGGAGCGACCTCGAGTTCGGCCATACCGGTCCAGCCCGAGGTGATCACGTCCTGCGCGTGGTACTCGTCGGCGTGCAGCCCGACCGAACTCGCCTTCACCCGCATCGGAATGTCCTTGGACACCAGCGTGACCGAGTTGCCCTCGGCCGCGAGATTGAGCGCGCAGGCGAGGATGCGAGAGTCGTTGGTGTCGGTGCGGAATCCGACCGGCAGCACCTCGGGGTCGGTGTGGTTCAGCTCCACCTGGAGCGTGCCGCCCTCGGTACCGATCGGCACCCGCTCGTCCAACCGGCCGTGCACCAGCCGCAGATCGTCCAGCATGCGCAGGGCCTCCCGCGCGAACCAGCCGAGCTCGTGATGGTGACGTTTGCCCTCGAGTTCGCTGATCACCACCAGCGGCAGCACCACGTGGTGCTCGCCGAAACGCGTGACGGCCCAGGGGTCCGACAGCAGGACGGAGGTGTCGATCACGAAGGTTTTCAGCCCGGATTTGTGGGCAGACTGCGAGGCGTGGGCTCCCTTTCCGGAGCGTGCGCTCTGCGTAGAGCGGGCTTTCGCCGAGGGAGCGATGACGGAGCGTGCATCAGTCACGGTGGGCTCCTTTGTTGTTCGCGCAGCACCCGCACGAACGTTCTCGCTGGACCGGTCCGCCCCGGGGTCAAACGACCCGAGGGCCGGGCGCCGGCCCCCTCGCACTGAATATCTCAGCCACGATCAGGACCTCCCGTACGAGCCACACCGCCGCGGCCCGCACATCCGACGTTACTGCGGATCCGCGATTCCGGCTCCCGAGATCGCCAGCGTGTCGGTGAATATGTCGTTAACGTCGCGCCCGTTTACCCAGGCGAGCGAAAGCACATGCCGTGACGCAGATCTCATTTCTGGCACGCCGCTATCGACCGAGCGACCGGGGCGAAATCGTTAGCGCTGCAGTTGCTCCAGTAGAACCGCCACCTGGCTGTGCTGCGGATCCCGGACCGCGGTCACGAGGGTGACCGGACCCTGCGCGGCCAGTTCCCGCAGCTGCGCCAAACCCCGCCGCGGGGCCTCGGCCGCGAGTTCGGCCCGATACTTGCGGCGGAACTCGGCCTCGCGATGCTCCGGATCGGCGTGGAACCAGCGGCGCAGATCGTCGGACGGTGTCACGTCCTTCGCCCACTCGTCGATGTGTGCCTTCTGTTTGCTGACGCCGCGCGGCCACAGCCGGTCGACGAGCACGCGCGTGCCGTCGGATGCCTCGGCGGGATCGTAGACACGCTTCACCCGGAACCCGGATTTCGGTTGCTGTGCCATGACTCCATGGCAGCACACATCCGGCCACGGCAACGGTCCCCACGCCGCCGCAGCGGATAGAGTCGGGAGATGGCCGATGTTCAGCAACTGGAGCAGCTGTCGTCGAAGGAGCTGCACGACCGCGCGGTGAGGTACGCCGTCCGCCACGGCGACGTGCGATTCCTGTGGCGGCTGCTGGAGCAGATCCCCGCCGCCGAGGCCGCCACCGGCAATATCGGCGAGAGCGAGGCCGACATCAAGTACATCCTGCCGATGCTCGACGACTACGTACATTCCGGCGAGGGCAAGATCGCCGAGGTACTCCGCCCGATGTACATCGAGTACCTCGCCGAGCACGACTGACCACCGCCGTCGGCGGGTTTGGGACATTCTCGGGTCGCAGCTGTTGACCTGGAGAGCGCTCCAAGTTCTAGCGTTGTCGGCATGAGCATTCGCCTCGGCTATCAGATGCCGAACTTCAGTCATGCGACCACGCCGCGCGAACTGTTTCCCTCGGTGATCGCGCAGGCACAGGCGGCGGAGGCGGCGGGATTCGACGCCGCGTTCGTGATGGACCACTTCTATCAGCTGCCGGTGCTGGGCACCCCCGACGAGCCCATGCTCGAGGCCTACACCGCGCTCGGCGCGCTGGCCACCGCCACCGAGCGGATCCAGCTGTCCACCCTGGTCACCGGCAACACCTACCGCAATCCGGCGATGCTGGCCAAGACCGTCACCACGCTGGACGTGGTCAGCGGCGGCCGCGCGGTCCTGGGCATCGGCGCGGGCTGGTTCGAGCTCGAGCACATCGGCTACGGCTACGAGTTCGGCACCTTCACCGAGCGGTTCCAGCGACTCGAGGAGGCGCTGCAGATCATCGAGCCGATGCTGCGCGGGCAGCGGCCGAGCTTCGACGGCAAGTGGTACCACACCGAGAACGCCCTCAACGAGCCGCGCATCCGCGACGATCTGCCGATCATGCTCGGCGGTGGCGGCGAGAAGAAGACCTTCGCGCTCGCCGCCCGGTTCGCCGATCACCTCAACATCATCTGCAACGCCTCGGAGATTCCGGGCAAGATGGCGGCGCTGCGAGAGCGCTGCGAGGAGGCCGGGCGCGATCCGCAGACCCTGGAGACCAGCTTCCTGGCCTTCGTGATCGTGGACGAGGACGGCGACCGGGCCCGCAAGCTGCAGGAGGAGCTGCTGCAGAAGCAGGCCGCGCAGGACCCGTCGGGGCTGCCGGTGCAGTCGCTGCGCGAGGGCCAGGCCGATCGCCAATTCGTCGGCACCCCCGACGAGGTCGCCGAGCAGATCCAGCGCAAGGTGCTCGACCACGGGGTGGACGGCGTGATCGTCAACATGGTCGCCAACGGACACGAGCCGGGCGTGCTGGAACTCGCCGGGAAGGCGCTGCGCCCGCTGGTGCATCGGAGCTGAGCGAACCCGGTTCACCAGAACCACAGCGCCAGATTTCCGCGAAAGCCCCGTGGCCGCACGTGCTGCGGGGCTTCACCGTTGCCGTTGCGCTGCGTCTCGATGCCGCCGTCCGTCTCGTCCGGCGGCGACTCCGCGTGCACAGCAACGGGTATCGACTCGGTCATCGGGCCCCCTTCGGTCGCTGATTGTCGGAATGCGCCGAACGCTAGGCCGCGCAGATCGAGCCGGTCGAGACAATTGTCGGGTTGCGACAATCACCGCAGGTGATCGGGGGTGCGAGGCGTGCGGCGATGCCGCGCGCGAACGCAACGACCGGGCACGGGATTGCAACGAGGTGCGAGCGAACGCATACTTGTACGTATATTGCTACGTACAAGGGAGGTTCGGCGATGGCCGGAGGGAGACTGAGCCTGCACGACCGCGAATGCATCGCTACCGGCTTGGCCGACGGCTTGGGATTCGCGCAGATCGCACGCGACCTGGACCGTCCCACCTCCACGATCAGCCGCGAGGTCGGCCGCAACGGCGGCCCGGATCGCTACCGCGCCGACCGCGCCGAATTGGCCGCCAAGGCGCGTGCCCGCCGTCGCCGCGACGCTCGACGACCAGCCGCCGAGGTCGACGAGACCCCCGAACACGTGCGGGAATACTCGGCACATCTGACCGAGGTGCTCGCCCGGACCGGGATACCGCGGCTGACCGCCCGGGTCATGGCCAGCCTGTACATCAGCGAGACCGGCAGCCACACCGCCGCCGAACTCAGCCGCCGGCTGGGGGTCAGCCCGGCATCGGTGTCGGCCGCCATCGGCTTCCTGGAGGAGCAGGGGCTGATCCGCCGCGAGCGCGGGGACGGGCGCCGCGACCGCTACATCGTCGACGGTTCGGCCTGGACCCGAGCGCTGCTGACCAGCCTGCGGGCCAACGAGGCGATCGCGCGGACGGCCCACCGCGGCGTCACGGTCCTGGGTCCCGCCACGACGGCCGGAGCCCGCCTGGCGCACCTGCACCGATTCCTGGACCACGTCAATCACGAACTGGCCCGGGTCCTGGCGGACTGGCAGGCTCGCGCCCGGTAGCCCTCAGCCGAGCAGGCGCCAGTCCTCGAGGCCCTCGTAGAGCGGGAAGTCCTGGGCCAGCTTGCTGACGCGGGCGCGCAGGGCGTCCAGGTCGGCGTCGCCCTTCAGCGCGGTGGCGATGATGTCGGCCACCTCGGTGAACTCGGTGTCGCCGAAGCCGCGGGTGGCGAGCGCGGCGGTGCCGATGCGCAGGCCGGAGGTCACCATCGGCGGGCGCGGGTCGAACGGAACGGCGTTGCGGTTCACGGTGATTCCGACCTCGTGCAGCAGATCCTCGCCCTGCTTGCCGTCGAGCACCGAGTTGCGCAGGTCCACCAGGACCAGGTGCACGTCGGTACCGCCGGTGAGCACGGTGATGCCCTTCTCCGAGACGTCCCGGGCGTTGAGCCGCTCCGCCAGGATCTTCGCGCCCGACAGCGTGCGGGCCTGACGGTCGGCGAACTCCGGGGTCCCGGCGATCTTGAACGCCACGGCCTTCGCGGCGATCGCGTGCATCAGCGGGCCGCCCTGCTGACCGGGGAACACGGCGCTGTTGAGCTTCTTGGCGTAGTCCTGCTTGGCCAGGATCACACCCGACCGCGGGCCGCCCAGGGTCTTGTGCACGGTGGAGGACACCACATCCGAGTGCGGCACCGGCGACGGATGCAGCCCCGCCGCGACCAGTCCGGCGAAGTGCGCCATATCGGTCCACAGGTAGGCGTCGACCTCGTCGGCGATCTCCCGGAACGCCGCGAAATCCAGGTGCCGCGGATACGCCGACCACCCGGCCACGATCACCCGCGGCCGCACCTCGCGGGCCTGCTTGCGCAGCTCGTCCATGTCGATGCGGTGGTCCTCCTTGCTCACCGCGTAGGCGTGCACCTCGTAGAGCTTGCCGGAGAAGTTCAGCCGCATGCCGTGGGTGAGGTGGCCGCCGTGCGCCAGATCCAGGCCCAGCAGCCGCTCCCCCGGATTCATCAGTGACATCAGCACCGCCGCGTTCGCCTGGGCACCCGAATGCGGCTGCACGTTGGCGAATTCGGCGCCGAACAGCTCCTTGACCCGCTCCCGCGCCAGGTTCTCCACCACGTCGACGTGCTCGCAGCCGCCGTAGTAGCGGCGCCCCGGATAGCCCTCGGCGTATTTGTTGGTGAGCACGCTGCCCTGCGCCTGCAGCACCGCGCGCGGGACGAAGTTCTCCGAGGCGATCATCTCGAGGGTGTCGCGCTCGCGAGCGAGCTCACCGGCCATCGCGGTGGCCACTTCGGGATCGAGGTCGGCGAGCGACTGGGAGTTGACAGAGGCGGCGGTCGTCTGGGTCACGAAGACAGTCTAAGTGGGCGGCCATCCACGCAAGCGTCCCCCTTATTCCCGCGCCGAAGCGATCATCGGCGGCGGCTGCGGGAGTAAGGTAGACGGCACTCGCGTGTTGCACGGATCGTATTGCACCAGTTGATCTTTCGAGGTGTCGCCCCATGAACTCGGCCCCCGCACCGAACCTGTTCTACCAGCTGATTCTGTTCCTCGCCGCCATCTTCTGCGGGGTCCTCGGCTGTCCGGTCCCCGTCTGATCGCGGCGGGGCCTAGGGCATGCGGCGGACGGCGCCGGGCGTGAGCGGCTCGTCGAGCAGGCGCCGGAACCGCTCGGCCCGGTCCTCGGCGTCGGCGGCGCGGTCCAGCCAGCCGCCGAGCAGGCGATAGCCCTCGACGTAGGTGCTGATGTAGGCCCGCCACAGCGGCGAGGACAGAAACCGCAGCGACTGCCGCGCCCGCTCGGGCGTCGCCAGCGCCCAGCGCCGCAGGAATTCGGCGACCTCGTCGGCGTCGCGGCCGCGGTCGTGCAGCAGCAGCGCCGCGTCCTGGCGCACCCCCAGCAGTTTCGCCGAGGCGGTCGAAAGCCGTTCCGCGCGTTCGCCGTCGAAGCGCAGCCCCAGATCGGCGTAGATCTCCTGCGCCCAGCGCCCCCAGCCCGGTCCGACGATCGACCGCAGCGCGAGGTCCGCCAGACCCTCCGCCATCAGGCACTGCGGGGTGTTCACCAGGAACAGCGTCTGCTCGTCCTGCCCGGCCGCGACCAGCCCCGCCTCCTTGCGGCAGTGCTCGGTGTGATGGCCCGGATACGACTCGTGCGCGATCAGGGCGGGCAGGTGCGCCATATGTTGTTTGAGGTCGGAGTTGATCGCCACCCGCGACCGATAATTCCCCAGGTAGTAGTTGAATCCGGACCACGGCTTGTCGCCGACCACCTCGTATTCGACGCTCTCGTGATCGGGCAGCGGATATCGCGCCCGCACCAGCTCGCGCAGCGCCCCGGAGAACGCCTGCACGCATTCGCGCAACCGCTCCGGCGGAATCTCGTCGGCCCTGCGGTGGGCGGCCACCCGCTCCGCCAGCGGGCCGTCGCCGGGCAGCACCTCGTCCATCAGCCGATGCGCCTCGCGATAGTCCTCGACATCGCCGGGACCGATCTCGACATCGAAGTAGGCGTGCACCTCTTCGATGAACGAGATCTGCTCACCGGCGAACTTGCGACCGGAACACTGCAGGGCCCGCAGGTGCACATCCAGGAATTCGGTGCGCTCGGGCGGCAGACCGGCCTCGGGCAGTTCCTTACGCAATGCCGCTGCGCGCGTGGCCAACTCGCGAGGCTCCGGCGCGGGACCGTCCGCGACGGCCCGGCGCAACGCCGGGTCACCGGTGTACGCGTCGACGAAGCCGGACTCGAGGCGGTCGAATGCCAGCCCCAGCCGCAGATATTCGCTCACGAGCGGGTGCGCCTGCATGACCATCGACCCTATCCGCTGATGATTGCGCCGGGGGCGACACCCGGGAGAGAAAAATCACTCGTAGTTACCGGCGGGTAATAACACCCCGTGTGCAACAGTCTGTTGGGCCGGAGGACAATTCGCCTATGCGAGGACAGTGGACCGAGCGGGGCACCGTGTTTGCCGATCGAGGGTGTGGGTAAGTGGCGCGGATGAGCGAGCCGAGTCCATATGTGGAATTCGACCGGAAACAGTGGCGCACGCTGCGCAAGTCGACTCCCCTGGTGCTGACCGAGGAAGAACTGATCGGTCTGCGCGGGCTCGGTGAGCAGATCGACCTCGAGGAGGTCGCCGAGGTCTACCTGCCCCTCGCACGACTGATCCACCTGCAGGTCGCGGCCCGGCAGCGGCTGTTCGCCGCCACCGCGACCTTCCTCGGCGAAACCCATCCCGACCGCCAGGTGCCGTTCGTGATCGGCATCGCGGGCAGCGTTGCCGTGGGCAAATCCACCACCGCCCGCGTACTGCAGGCGCTGCTCGCGCGCTGGGATCATCACCCCCGCGTGGATCTGGTCACCACGGACGGATTCCTGTATCCCACGGCCGAACTCACCCATCGCGGCATCATGCACCGCAAGGGTTTCCCGGAAAGTTACGACCGCCGCAAATTGCTGCGGTTCGTCACCGAGGTGAAATCCGGCGCGCCCGAGGTGTGTGCGCCGATGTATTCGCACATTCTCTACGACATCATGCCCGGCGAGTTCCACTGCGTGCGCCAACCGGACATTCTCATCGTCGAGGGCCTCAATGTGCTGCAGACCGGGCCGCGGCTGATGGTGTCGGATCTGTTCGATTTCTCCATCTACGTCGACGCGCGCATCGAGGACATCGAAACCTGGTACGTGAACCGCTTTCTGTCGCTGCGCCAGACGGCCTTCGCGGATCCGAAATCACACTTCCACCATTACTCCCGGTTCACCGACAAGGAGGCCACGATCGCCGCACAGGAGATCTGGAACGCCACCAACCGGCCCAATCTGGTGGAGAACATCCTGCCCACCCGCCCCCGCGCCACGCTGGTCCTGCGCAAGGATTCCGACCACAGCATCAATCGGATTCGCCTGCGCAAGTTGTAGATTCCGGCCAAAAGCATGCCGGAAATGATATGAGAAGCTCTGACATTCGTCGGAAATGATATGAGAGGCCCAGGCACTCGCCGAAAATGATGCGAGAAGCCAGGCAATCGCCGGAATGCCGGGGAGCGTGCGGAGCTAGATCTTCCAGGCTGCGTCCAGGCGGGCGGCGACGTCGATATCGCGGACGGCGGCGATGTGGGGCTTGCGGATCTCCTTGGCGATATACCGCGCCACGAAACGGCGGATCTCGTGGTCCACGCTGGCCAGGATGCGCAGCAGCTGACCGCGTTTGGTCGCGGTGGCGACATTGATGCGCACGTCGCCGGAGCGCGGCTCGGCGATATCGATGATCACCCGCAGCGGCTCGGCGGTGCGCACGGTCAGATGGAGATGGACGTACCCGTCGACCTCGAACCGATGCCGATCCACGGCCAGATCCAGCAGCAGGTCGACCGCGAGCGGGATCGCCAGGTCGAAGTCCACATGATGGCGCACCTCCCGCAGCAGCCGCGGCTCCCCGAGCTGGACCTGCGCCGACACCTTGGCCAGCCGCCCGGGTCCCACCCCGATCGGCCCGAAATCGAAGGCGGCGCCGGTCAACTGGGCGAAGGCACCCGAAATGCGCTGCTCGGAGGCGGCGTACTCGAGGAAGCGGCGCCCGAACTCCTCGTAGCTG
Organism: Nocardia wallacei; assembly: GCF_029869545.1. GTDB lineage: Bacteria > Actinomycetota > Actinomycetes > Mycobacteriales > Mycobacteriaceae > Nocardia > Nocardia wallacei_A. The sequence goes on from NZ_JARWQD010000260.1 coordinate 9,349, forward strand.
ATGTAGGGCGTGGGGGCCTCGTCCGTCACCACCGCGCCACGCTGCACGACCGAGTTCTCGCTCATGCTGGCGACGGTACGCGAGCGATGCGGCCCGCACGCGCGCGATCATGCAATGCAACAGAGCCTGGACCAGGTCGTTATGTTCGCTCACCGGCCCGCGGCGGCGGGCCTACGCGCCGTAACGCCGATGCCGCGCGGCGTAATCGCGCAGCGCCCGCAGGAAGTCCACCCGCCGGAATTCCGGCCAGTACGCCTCGGTGAACCAGATCTCCGAATAGGCGCTCTGCCACAGCAGGAATCCCGACAGCCGCTGCTCGCCGGAGGTGCGGATGACCAGGTCCGGATCCGGCTGGCCCGAGGTGTACAGATGCTGGCCGATGGCGTTGACGGTGATCGACTGGACCAGGTCCTCGCCGGTCTCCCCCGCCGCCATCTCCTGACGCACCAGCTTGCGCGCGGCGTCGGCGATCTCCTGCCGCCCCCCGTAGCCGATGGCGACATTGACGTGCACGCCGCGGCGGCCCTGTGTCTCGTCGGCCGCCTTCTGCACCCGCCGCGCCACCTCGCCCGGCAGCTTGTCGAGCGTGCCGACGATGCGCACGCCCCAGTCCTTCTCCGGCGCCGACAGCTCCTCGACGATGTCGGGGATCACCTCGAACAGGGTCTCCAGCTCGTCGCTGCCGCGGCTGAGGTTCTCGGTGGACAGCAGGTAGACCGTCACCATCTCGATGCCCTCGGCCTGGCACCAGCCGACCAACTCGGCGATCTTCAGCGCACCGACGCGATGCCCGTGGCTGACATCGGTGAATCCGTTCTCCCGGGCCCAACGGCGATTGCCGTCGCACACGACCGCGACATGGCGTGGATGTTGTTTGCCCGCCAGCTGTTTCGACAGCCGCGCCTCGTAGATGCGATACGGGAGACCACGCACCCGACTAGCAAGCTTCACGAACAGCCACCCTACGCCCGTCCGCCGTTCCCGATTCGCAGCCATACATGTTGCGCACCATTCGGCTGCTGGTGGGCCCCGCCGGGCATGCTGTGGGTACAGTGGCGAGGGCGTCAACCTACGGTACCGTAGGTTACTGAGGAGGTAAGTAGTGTCGGAGACGATGCGGTCGGCGCATCCGGTGCTCGGTGCCCTGGAGGAGCTGCGGGAACTGCCGCTCAAGCCCCGGATGCGGGGATGGATTCACACCTACGCGGTCGGCATCGGGGCCGTGGCGGTGCTCGTCTTGGTCGTGACGGCCTCGACCGTCTCGGCGCGCGCCGGGTGGTCGACGCTGGTGTACGGGCTCACCGTGTGCGGCGTCTTCGGGGTCAGCGCCGTCTACCACCGGGTGACCTGGCGCACCGAGCGGGCGCGCATCCACATGAAGCGGGCCGACCACTCGATGATCTTCCTGTTCATCGCGGGCAGCTACACGCCGTTCGCGCTGCTGGGACTGCCCGGCGGGACCGGGGTCACGCTGCTGGCCGTGGTGTGGGCGGGCGCGCTGGCCGGGGTCGCGCTGAAACTGCTGTGGCCCACCGCGCCGCGCTGGGTCGGCGTACCGCTGTATCTGTTGCTGGGCTGGGCGATCGTGCCCGTCGCGGCGACGCTCACGCACAATGTCGGCGTCGCGCCGATGGTCCTGCTGCTGGTCGGCGGCCTCGCCTACAGCGGCGGCGCGATCCTGTACGCGGCGCACTGGCCCGACCCCTGGCCCGACACCTTCGGCCATCACGAGTTCTTCCACGCCGCAACGGTTCTCGCGGCGCTGTGCCACTACATCGCGATCTGGCTGGTCGTGCTGGGCTGACCGGCCGGAGGTGACGCAGCCGACAAGATCGCCCGGAACGCGACGCCGCCCACCATCCGGGTTCTATGCTCCTGGTTCGTGTTCCCCGAACCGAACGATCCGCCCGCGGCCGCCGCATCACCATGACGAACCGGCTGATTCTGTGGGCGCTGCGGGCGCGGTGGGGACTGTCCCTGGTCGTGATGGCCTGCAATCTCGGCGGTCTGGGAGTCATCGTCTGCGAGCTGTGGCTCAGCGGATTCCTCGGGCGGCTCGGGCCGGACTGGCAGACCGCGCTGGCCCAGGCCGCGATCTATCCGGCCGTCGGGGCGGCGGCCGGGATCGTGCTCGCGGTGCGCGACCGGTTCTACTATTTCGGCTGGCTGGATCAGGGGCGTAAGCCCGGCGCGGCGGAGGCGCGGCGGCTGCTGAAGCTGCCGATCGCGATCACCCTGCGCGCCCTGGCCATCTGGCTGCCCGGCGTGATCATCGCGACCGCGTTCTTCGCCCACGTGATCCCGTCGCGGTCGATCGCGGTCATCGGCGCGATGTTCACCCTGGGCGCGTTCGAATCGGCCGGATTCACCTTCCTCGTGGTCGATCGGCTGATCCGGCCGACGGTGCCGGTGGTGTCGACCGTGCTCGGCGGCACCATGCACTGGAGCTCGACCGTGCTGAACCGGCTGGTGGTGTCGTGGGCGGTGGCCGGGGCGATGCCGCTGCTCATGCTGATCACGGTGCTCGCCGACCCGGTCGCCACCGCCGAGGACCGCATCCGCACCGCCGTCTACATGTCGGTCGTCGGACTCACCGTGGGCGCGCTGACCACGGCCACCCTGGCCCGCGCGGTCGCGGCCCCGATGCGCACGCTGCGCCGCGCGCTGGACCGCATCGCCCGCGGCGACCTGGACGTCCGGGTGCCGGTCGGCAGCGCCAGCGAGATCGGGCGGCTGGAGCATTCGGTGAACGAGCTGGCCACGAACCTGTCCGAGCGCGAGCGGATGCGCGCGGTCTTCGGCCGGCACGTCGGCAACGAGGTCGCCGAGCGCGCGCTCGCCTCCGGGCTCGATCTCACCGGAGACATCCGGCCGGTGACCGCGCTGTTCGTCGACGTCGTCGGCTCGGTGGAGCTGTCCACCGGGCTGGAGCCCAGCGAGTTCGTGGCCAAGCTGAACCGGCTGCTGTCGATCGTGGTGTCGGCCACCGAGGACAACGGCGGGCTGGTCAACAAGTTCGAGGGCGATGCGGCGCTGTGCATCTTCGGCGCCCCGATCGCGTTGCGCGACAACGCCACCCCCGCCCTGCGCGCGGCCCGGCGCATCCGCGACGAGGTGGCCGCGGCCGGTGAGCTGGACATCGGCATCGGCGTGGCGCGGGGCATGGTCTTCGCGGGGGACGTCGGCACCGACACCCGGCTCGAGTACACCGTGATCGGCGATGCGGTCAACGAGGCGGCCCGGCTCACCACCGAGGCCAAGCGCGTGGATCGGCGAATCCTGGTGAGCCAGGCCGTGATCGACGCGGCGACCGGCGACGAGAGCACCGGGTGGGCGCTCTACGAGACCATCCACCTGCGCGGCCGGGCCGAACCCACGGACTGCTGGACCGACACTCCCACCACCCGCCTGCCGGACAGCGATGCCGCCGAGCCGAATACGGACGATATCGACCCGCTCAGGGCTTCCAGGTGATCCTGCCGCCCTGGAAGTCCTGGGCCTTGCCGCCCTGATAGTCGAATTCGTCGCCGGTCGGGTATCCGTAGCGGCCCTTCTCGGCGACCTCGCTGGTCCAGACGTCGCGAATGGCACCCCACACCGCATGGGCGCCGGTCTTGGGCGACCAGTAGATCGTGCCCCCGTTGAACAGGTTGTAGCGGCCCTGCCCGTCGCGACCGGCCTTCTGCTCGTCGGTGACCGGGAAGCCGAGCGCGCCGTTCTCCCAGCCCAGCGCGCCCCATTTGTCGCGAATGAAGCCGCCGACGGCGTGCGCGTCGGTGCCGATGGACCAGTAGATGGAGATGTTGCGCTCGAACGGCTGGAACTTGCCGCCCTGGCCCACATCGGCCTCGGGGCCGATCGGATTGCCGAAGGTGTTGAAGCCGCCCGCCCGGTCGTATTCGGCCTCGATGGCCCCGCCGACCTCGAAGTTCCCGATCGGACGCGCCTGCGCGACGCCCACGGTGGTGGTCAGCACCGCGGCGGCGACGGTGGTGGCGACGGCCAGCGCCCCCGCGGACGAGCGGACCGAACGGTTTCTTCGACGTAGCAGTGTCACGAGTGCTCCCTGCGCCTGAGTGTGCTTTGCCTGGCAGTTGCTGCCGACCAGCCGAATGTTATACACATCCCCTATGACCGGCGTTCCGGAAGGTCACCGGCGACCCCGGACGCTATCGAGATCGGTCGCCGCGCGCCGATCGTTACCGGTCCGAGACCAACGCCGCCTCGAGCTCGGCCGGATCGGCCACCGGAAGGTCGCAGACCGCGCCCCGGCACACATAGGCGGCGGGCCGCTCCGAGACCGTCGGGCGATCGGCCAGCAACGGCATCGAGTTGGGCGCGCCCGCGACGACCGCGGCGCCGCCGGGCGCCCAGCGGCGGGCGGTCACCGTCAGCTCCGCGGTCTCCGGGTCGGCACCGGGCGGCAGCGCGATCGCGACCTGGATCGGGCCCCGCAGCGCCGCCTCGGCCACGGCCAGCCACTGACCCCCCGATCGCGGCGCGCGGGCGAGCACGATCGCACCGCGCTGCAGGGTCTGCTCGGCCACTTCGCGGTAGCGGGCGGCGCGGGTGGCGTCGGCGAGCACCGACGCGGTCAGCAGCGCCTCGGCGAAGGCGGACGCGCCGGCGGGGGTGGCGCCGTCCAGCGGGTCGCGCGGACGGCTCACCAGGGTCTCGGCGTCGTCGGCGGTGTCGAACCAGCCGCCGGGTACCGCGGGATCGGCGAAATGCTGCAGGGCCGTGTCGATCAGGCGCCGGGCGAGCTCGAGCCAGTCGGGGTCGCCGGTCGCCTGATGCAGGCTCAGCAGACCGGTGGCCAGCCAGGCGTAGTCCTCGAGCACGCCGGTCGCGGATCCGGCCGTCCCGCCCAGCGAGGCGCGCACCAGCCTGCCGTCGATCAGGTGCTCCGACAACAGGAATCGCGCACAGCGCGCGGCGGCCTCCACCCAGTCCGGGCGGGCGAGCCCCGCACCGGCCTCGGCCAGGGCGGTGATCGCCATGCCGTTCCAGGCGGTGACCACCTTGTCGTCGCGGTCCGGCTGCGGGCGCGCGTCCCGGGCCTGCCGCAACCGGGTGCGCACATCCGCGAGGCGGGCGGCGTCCTCCGGGTCGGTGTAGCGGGTCGGGACCGAGGTGCCGTGCTCGAAGTTGCCCTCGTCGGTGATGCCGAAAACCGCTGCGGCCCAGGCACCGTCGTCCGCACCGAGCACCTCGCTCAGCTGGGCGGGAGTCCACACGTAGGTGGCGCCCTCGACGCCGGGGCCGCCCGGTTCCACGTGCGTGTCGGCGTCCAGCGCGGAGGCGAAGCCGCCCTCGGCGGTGCCCAGATCCTCGATGAGGAACTGCGCGGTCTCCTCCGCGATCCGCAACGGAAGCCCTTGCCGCGCAGGGTCGCCCGACTCGCGCCGAGCCAGATGCGCGTAGGCGCGCAGCAATTGGGCGTTGTCGTAGAGCATCTTCTCGAAATGCGGTACCACCCAGGCGGCGTCGACCGAATAGCGGGCGAATCCGCCGCGCAGCTGGTCGTAGATGCCGCCGCGGGCCATCGCGGCGGCGGTCGCCGAGACCACCTGCAGCACCTGCTCGTCGCCGGTGCGCTCGTAATGGCGCAGCAGTCCCTCCAGCAGCGCCGACGGCGGAAACTTCGGGGCGCCACCGAATCCCGCGAAGCGGTCGTCGACATCGCGCAGCACGGCGGCGACCGCGTGATGCAGCAGTTCGGGTCCCACGGTCAGCTCACTGTCGGGCAGCCCGTCGGCCTGCGAGCGCAGCGCCTGCGCCACCTGGCCCGCGGCCCGATCCACCTCGTCGCGGCGATTGCGCCAGGTCTCGGTGACCGCCGACAGCAATTGCGTGAACGACGGCATGCCGCCGCGGGGCTCCTTGGGGTAATAGGTACCGCAGTAGAAGGGTTCGCCGCCGGGCGTCAGGAAGCAGGTCATCGGCCACCCGCCCTGCCCGGTCATCGCGACCGTGGCCGTCATGTAGACCGCATCCAGATCGGGCCGCTCCTCCCGATCCACCTTGACGCACACGAAGTTCTCGTTCATCACCGCCGCGGTCGCCTCGTCCTCGAACGACTCGTGCGCCATCACATGACACCAGTGGCAGCTCGCGTATCCGACGGACAGCAGGATCGGGACGTCCCGCTCGGCGGCCTCGGCCAAGGCGGCGGCGTCCCACTGCCGCCAGTCCACCGGGTTGTCGGCATGCTGGCGGAGATAGGGCGAAGTCGCCTCGGCCAATCGGTTCACCGTGCCAGCGTCCCACACCCGGCAAGCCGCGGCAGCCGACCGGCCGGACGGCGGGGTTCGTCGCAATCTTCGGATTATCGCCGATTGGGCGGGGACGGTGCGGGTAGTACGCTGAATGGCGCGCGGTTGAACTCGTGTCCGAGAGATGGGAGTTGCACCATGACTCGTTCCGATATACCGGTGAATTACACGACCGATGACTCCGGAATTCCGGTTCCCAGCGACGAGCATTCGCTGACCGTCGGGCCGGACGGCCCGATTCTGCTGAACGATGCGTATCTGATCGAGAAGATGGCGGCGTTCAATCGTGAGCGCGTGCCGGAACGCCAGCCACATGCGAAGGGCGGCGGCGCGTTCGGCGTCTTCGAGGTCACCGAGGACGTCAGCGCCTACACCCTGGCCGATGTCTTCCAGCCCGGCCGCCGGACCGAGGTGCTGGCCAGGTTCTCGACCGTGGCCGGTGAGCGCGGCAGCCCGGACACCTGGCGCGATCCGCGCGGCTTCGCCCTGAAGTTCTATACCGAGCAGGGCAATTTCGACATGGTCGGCAACAACACCCCGATCTTCTTCGTCCGCGACCCGATGAAGTTCCAGGACTTCATCCGCTCGCAGAAACGCCGGGCGGACAACAACCTTCGCGACCACGATATGCAGTGGGACTTCTGGACGCTGTCGCCGGAATCCGCCCATCAGGTCACGTGGCTGATGGGCGACCGCGGGATCCCGCGGACCTGGCGGCATATGAACGGCTATTCCAGCCACACCTACATGTGGGTCAACCGGGACGGCGCGAAGTTCTGGGTGAAATACCATTTCAAGACCGACCAGGGCATCGAGTTCTTCACCCAGGACGAGGGCGACCAGATGGCCTCGATGGACACCGACTATCACACGCGTGATCTGTGGGAGGCCATCGACGGCGGCAGTTACCCCAGCTGGACGCTGAAAATGCAGATCATGCCGTTCGAGGACGCCAAGACCTACCGGTTCAACCCGTTCGACCTCACCAAGGTCTGGCCGCACGGGGACTATCCGCTGATCGAGGTGGGCCGCCTGACGTTGAACCGGAATCCGGCCGACTACCACACCGAGATCGAGCAGGCGGCGTTCGAGCCGAGCAACGCGGTCCCGGGCACCGGGCCCAGCCCGGACAAGATGCTGCTGGGCAGGTGGTTCTCCTATCCGGACGCGCACCGCTACCGCATCGGCGCCAATTACAAGGAACTGCCGGTGAATTCGCCCCATGCGGCACCGCTGCGCTCCTACACCAAGGACGGGCATATGCGGCACCACAATCCGGGCGATCCGGTGTACGTCCCGAATTCGAAGGACGGGCCGCACGCCGATCCGGCGCTGGCCGGACCGCAGCCCGGCTGGTACAGCGACGGCGAGATGGTGCACGCCGCCTACACCCGCCGCCGCGACGACGACGATTGGGGCCAGGCCGGCACCATGGTGCGCGAGGTGCTCGACGACGCCGCGCGGGACCGCCTGGTGCACAACATCGTCGGCCACCTGCTCAACGGCGTGACCGAACCGGTGCTGGCGCGCGCGTTCGACTACTGGCGCAACGTCGACAAGGACCTCGGCGACCGGATCGAGTCCGGCGTCCGGGCCAAGGCGAACGAGAAGGACCCCAAGGCCGCCGACCAGGCGAATCCGGCCCGTTCCTCGGCCCAGTCCAAGGCATAGCGAGGCGCAGCGACGACGGCCCCCCCCCGGGTTTAGGGCGGGGGCGCGATTTTTTCCAGGGCATTAGGTTAGTGGGGGGAGTGGTGGGGGGGCCGCAGGCGCAAAAACCCCAAGAGTTTAACGTGCCCCC
>NZ_JARWQD010000261.1 GCF_029869545.1 Nocardia wallacei
CGGGAATTGAGTATCCACAATGCGCCGGAGCGATGCTGGACGCGGACCGCGCGCTCGCCCACTATCCGATCCAGCGTGTCCCGGCTCAGGCTCGTCTCGCCGTCGTGATAGCCGACGGCCCGAATCCACGCTCCCGCGGGCTCCGCCAATCGGCGCCGCCCCCTGCCGCCCCGGGGGGGGCCCCTGCGCCCGGGCGTCACGGCCGCATCCGTCGACGCCGCCGCGCGAAACCCGTTGACCGAGGCCGGTTTCGGGGACAAGTTCATCCACCGCACCGGCCACGGCATCGGCCTGTCGGTGCACGAGGAGCCCTACATCATGGTCGGCAACGACGTGGTGCTGCGGCCCGGCATGGCATTCAGCATCGAACCGGGCATCTATTTCGCCGGTGAGTGGGGCGCCCGCATCGAGGACATCGTGGTGGTCACCGAGGACGGCTGCGAGCCCATGAACAACCGACCCCACGGCCTCACGGTGGTCTGAGGGGCCGGGTGGTCGCGCTCAGGCCCGCAGCGTGCTGCTGGACAGGACGCGGGTGACGCGGATGGCGATGACGACGCGGTGCGGGTTTTCGCGGGGGGTGCGGTAGCGCAGCGCGTAGCGGTCTTCGGCGTCGGCTACCTCGGCGGGCGTGGTGAGCACCTCGGCGGGGCCCTCGAGGGTGAGCCAGCGCCTGCCGTCGACCTGACTCACGGCCGCGTATCCCGACCGGCGCACATTGCGGGCCTTCACCATGTGGTCGGAGGTGATGACCCGCGCGATGGCGGCCTCCGCGTCCCAGGTGAAGCCGACCGCCACCACGTGCGGGGTGCCGTCGGCGCGCAGCGTGGTCAGCGTCGCGAGGTGCCGCTCGGTCACGAACCCGAGTGCGGCGGGGGGTAGTTCGATCCGAGTGTCGGCGCTGGTCATGACCGCGACGGTAGCAAGGCGGGCCGCGTGCCGACGGCGGCACCCGGCCGGTTTGGCAGACTGTGGGCCATGGGTGTGCGAGGACACGATGTGGACGAGGGCGCGATCCTGCTGCTGGGCGGGCGCAGCGAAATGGGCCTCGAGATCGCCGAGCGGCTGGCGGCCGGGCGCGTGGTGGTCCTGGCGGCCCGGCGCAGCGGCGATCTGGACGCGCAGCAGTCCCGCCTCGAAGGGGCCGGTGCGACCGCCGTGCACCGCGTGGAATTCGACGCCGACGACCTGGCGAGCCATCAGCCGCTGCTGGAGAAGATCGCCGCCGACCACGGCCGCATCGGGGTGGCGGTGGTGGCCTTCGGCGTGCTCGGCGACCAGGCGCGTGCCGAACGCGACCCGGCGGCGGCGATCGCGGTCGCGCAGACCGATTACGTCGCGCAGATCAGCGTGCTCACGACGCTGGCGAATCTGCTGCGGGCGCAGGGCAGCGGGCAGCTCGCGGTGTTCAGCTCGGTGGCGGGCTTCCGGGTGCGTCGCGCCAACTATGTCTACGGCTCGGCCAAGGCCGGTCTCGACGGTTTCGCGAGCGGGCTCTCGGATGCGTTGCACGGCAGCGGGGTTCACCTGCTGCTGATCCGCTGCGGGTTCGTCATCGGGGCGATGACCGCGGGCATGGACCCGGCTCCGTTCTCGAGCACCCCCGACGAGGTAGCGCGGGCCGTGGTCACCGGCCTGCGGCGCCGCACGAGATATGTCTGGGTGCCCGGCATCCTGCGGGCGATGTATTTCGCGGCACGCTTCGTGCCGCAGGCGATCTGGCGGCGCCTGCCGCGATGAGCGCCGCATTCGAGCTCCGCGGCCCGGGCCTGTCGCAGTGTCGGGCCGGGTCGGCTCGGCGCACGACATCCGCGGGACGAGGGCGTCGCGGGGAGGGGGAGCGATGACGGCCGTGGCGGGAAAGATCCTGTGGCCGACCGGGACTCCTGTCGCGGTTGTCGGGATCGGGGCCGACGGGTGGGGTGGGCTCGGGGAATTGAGCCGTAGCGCGATCTCGGACGCGGAGGTGTTGTTCGGGTCGGCTCGGCAGCTGGAACTGGTGCCGGAGGAGGTGCACCAGCCGGAGCGGATGGCCTGGCCGTCGCCGCTGCTGCCCGCACTGCCGGATCTGCTTGCGGCGCACCGTGGTTCGCGGGTGTGCGTGCTGGCCAGCGGTGATCCGATGTTCTACGGGATCGGGGTGACGCTGGCGGAACTGGTGGGTCCGCAGGCGCTTCGGGTCCTGCCGCAGCCGTCGTCGGCGGCGCTGGCGTGCGCGCGGCTGGGCTGGGCGGTGGCCGACGTTCCCGTGGTGAGCGTCGTGGGCCGACGGCTCGAGACGGTGGTCCCGGAGCTGACCGATGGGCGCCGCATCCTGGTGCTCGCCCCCGACGCGGCCGCACCGGCCGAACTTGCGAAACTGCTGGCGCGCAACGGCTTCGGCGAGACGGCCCTCACCGTGCTGGAACAACTCGGCGGACCGGGCGAGCGCCGGGTGTCGGGTACCGCCGGGACATGGGACGAACCGCCCGGTGACCCACTGAACATCGTCGCCCTCGAGTGCGTCGCCGACCCGGACACCCCGCGCCTGACCCGGCTGCCCGGGCTGCCCGACGGGGTGTACGACGGGGACGGCCAGCTCACCAAGGCGGAGGTGCGAACGCTGGCCGTCGCCGCGCTCGCCCCGGCGCCCGGCGAACTGCTGTGGGATATCGGCGGCGGCTCGGGCACCATCGCCATCGAATGGTGCCGCACGCATCGCTCCTGCCGCGCGGTCACTTTCGAACGAGCCGAGCCGCGCCGACGGCAGATCGCCGAGAACGCAACGGCATTGGGCGTGCCCGGCATCGACGTCCGCGGCGAGGTGCTCGCCGAACTGGGCGACGGTGACTTCACCGAGCCCGACGCCGTCTTCCTGGGCGGCGGGCTCACCCAGCCCGGGGTGTTCGAAACCTGCTGGGCGCGACTGCGACCCGGCGGCCGGATGGTGGCGAACGCCGTGACCGCGGAGTCGGAGGCGCGGCTGCTGGAGTGGGCCGCCGACCACGGGGGAGCGTTGCGGAAATTCCAGGTGTACCGTGCCGAACCCCTGGGCGGATTCACCACGTGGCGGCCCCAGCTGCCGGTCGCCCAGTGGTCCGTCACCAAGGCCGCATGAACGGGAAGCGGGCGTCGCTGCCGAGCCCGGCAAAAGGTCTGAGGGTGCTGATTCTCGGCGGCACCCGGGAGGCGCGGGAGCTGGCCGAGACCGCCGGGCGCGAGCCGGGATTCGAGGTCGTGTCCTCGCTCGCCGGGCGGGTTCGCGCGCCCGTGCTGCCCGCCGGTCCGGTGCGTGTCGGCGGATTCGGTGGCACCGATGGCCTGCGAACCTGGTTGTCGGACAACGGTATCCAGGTGCTGGTGGACGCCACGCATCCGTTCGCCGCAACCATGACCGAGCACGCCACGGCGGCCGGGGCGAGTCTGGGCCTACCGGTGGTGCACCTGCGTCGCGCGGGATGGCGGGAGGCACCCGGCGACAGGTGGCTACGCGTCCCCGACCTGGCCGCCGCCGCGGAGACGGTGGCGCGCACCGGGACTCGGATATTCCTGACGATCGGCCGCCAGGGCGTCGGGGCGTTCGCGCACCTGAGCGGCCGGTGGTTCCTGATCCGCGCGATCGACCCGCCGTCCGGCCCCTGCCCCCCGGACCACGAGATGCTGCTCGCCCGTGGGCCTTTCACCGTCGCGGACGAGGCGCGCCTGCTGGCGGATCGCCGCATCGACGTGCTGGTCACCAAGGACAGCGGGGGTGAGCTGACCGCGGCCAAACTCACCGCCGCACGAGAGCGGCACATCCCGGTCGTGATGGTCGACCGCCCCCCGCTGCCCGCCGGTGCGCTGACGGTGGAAACCGCTGGGGCGGCGTGGGATTGGCTGCGCGCTCAGGCGTGATCGGCGACGGTCCGGCCCAGTAGCTCGGGCAGCCGGTCGAACCACTCCAGCACCGCGCGCTCGTAGCGGATCCCGAAATCCAGCGTGGCGCGCTCGCCTTGGGACCGCTCGTCGCCCAGCCCGTCGAGATATCCGGCCAGGCGCTGCTCGTGGATCTCCCGGTTGGCGGCGATGATCCGGTCCAGCCGCCCGGGCTCCACGAACTCCCCGAACGACAGCGTCAGCAGCAGCGGCACCCGGATGGTCTCGGCGCCGGGATCGCGGGCGATCCACTCGGCGAAGGCCTCCCGGCCCGCGTCGGTGAGGTGATACGGCGTCCGGTCCCGTGCGCCCGTCTCGCCCTTGCGCACCAGCCCGGCCTTGTCCATCGTCCCCAGCTCGCGATAGACCTGGCTCTGTGTGACGGTCCAGAAGTCCCCGATCCGATCCTGGGCGAGATTCACCAGATCCCACCCCGACATCGGCCCCTCGTGCAGAAACCCCAGCAGCGATGCCGCGGTCGAATTCAACCCCCGCTTCGGCGCGCCCTCGGCCACACCTGCCCCTTCCCACACATTGACCCTCTACATTGGAATATTAGCGGTGAATGCGCCCGGAGGCGCGACTCCCGCGCACAATGTGTCTGTGTACCCGCTGCGGACCGCGCCGGAACCCGCGCGCGGGCGGAGGCCGAGGTGTGCCCGAAGGACGCTGTCACCGCGTGGCGTAGCGGCGGGAGGTGAAGACGCGGGTGCCGGTGGGGGTGTCGAAGGCCGTCGTGGTCGAGGCGCCGACGATGAGCAGCGTGCGCATGTCGACCTCGGTGGGATCGAGCTCGGCCAGCGTGGTGACGCGGACCGATTCGGTGGGCCCGCCCACGTCGCGGCCGAGGACCACCGGGGTGTCCGGCTTGCGATGGTCGAGCATGAGGTCGCGCAGGGCGGCCACCTGCCAGGTGCGCTGCGAGGACGCCGGGTTGTACACGGCGACCGCCATATCGGCCGCGGCCACCGCCGACAGCCGCTGCGCCACCACCTCCCACGGCTTGAGCCGGTCCGACAGCGAGATCATCGCGAAGTCGTGACCGAGGGGTGCGCCGACCCGGGAGGCGACCGCGCTCGCCGCGGTCATGCCGGGCAGCACACGCACCGGGACATCGCGCCACCGCGGATCCGCCGACTCCTCCACGACCGCCGCGGCCATGGCGAACACGCCGGGATCGCCGGAGGAGACGACGACCACCCGCCCGCCGCGCCGCGCGAGATCCAGCGCCATGGCGGCCCGTTCGGACTCCACCCGGTTGTCGCTGGCGTGCCGCCGCTGCCCGGGGGCTACCGGGACCCGGTCGACATACGTCGCGTAACCGACGATGTCGGTGGCCTCGGCCAGTGCCCGGGCGACCTCCGGGGTGGTCCACTCGGGCGCACCGGGGCCCAGTCCTACGACCACCACCTCGCCGGAGACCGGCACCGGCAGGGACGAAACCTCCTGCGGCCCATCGAGTGCGGGGTCGACGGCCGCCGGAGCCGAAGCGCCGGTGCCGATCTCGGCCGCCACCGACTCGGTGGGCGAGGGTGCGGGCGTGCCCGCGGGCGCCTGCGCGCCGAGGTCGTCGGCATCGCGGTGGGTCAGCGGGATGTCGGTGGTCGGCTCGGGGCCGGGCACGACGGCGATGGCGAAGTAGGGGACCTCGGCGTCGTCGACGTCGGCGGCGCGCAGGATGCGCTGGCGGCCGGTGCTGGCCCGTTCGACGTAGTAGGCGTCGGCGAGGCGTCCGGACTCCGAGAGTGCCCGGCGCACAGCGGGATACGTGCGGCCCAGCTTCATCACGGCGGCCGCCTCGGAGTCGGCGAGCCGGCGTGCGAGCCGGTCGGCGGGCAGGGTGCCGGGCAGCACCGTGAGCACCTGCTCGCCCTCGACCAGCGGGGTGCCCAGCGCGGCCGCGGCGGCGCTGACCGAGGTGATGCCGGGGACGATCTCGGCCTCGAAGCGCCCGGCCAGGCGGCGGTGCATGTGCATGTAGGAGCTGTAGAACAGGGGGTCGCCCGCGGCCAGCAGGGCCACCGTGCGCCCGGCCGCCAGATGCCGGGCGAGGGTGGCGGCCGCCTGCTCGTAGAACTCGTCGATGGCGCCCTGATACCCGCCGGGATGCGCGGTGGTCTCGGTGGTGACCGGATAGATCAGGTGTTCTTCGAGCTGTCCGGGCCGCATGTACGGCGCGGCGATGCCGCGGGAGATGCTGCGCCCGTGCCGGGCGCTGTGGAAGGCGATCACGTCGGCCGCGCCGATGAGCCGCGCCGCCTTCACCGTCACCAGCTCCGGGTCACCCGGACCCAGTCCGATGCCCCACAGCTTCCCGGCCCCGGCCGGAGTCGTCGCGCCCGAATCGGTCATTCCTGTTCGCTCGCAATCGCATTGAGCGCGGCGGCGGTGATGGCGCTGCCGCCGCGGCGCCCGTGCACCGTCAGATACTCGACGCCGCCGTGGTCGGCCAGCGCCCGCTTGGATTCGGCGGCGCCGACGAACCCGACCGGAATACCGAGCACCGCGGCGGGGCGGGGCGCGCCCGCGTCGAGCATGTCGAGCAGATGGAACAGCGCGGTGGGGGCATTGCCGACGGCGACCACCGCACCACCCAGCCGATCGCGCCAGAGTTCCAGTGCCGCGGCCGATCTCGTGTTCCCCATGGTCTGCGCCAGTTCCGGCACCCGGGGATCGTTCAGCAGGCAGAGCACCTCGTTGTCCGCGGGCAGCCGTCGGCGCGTGACGCCCGCGGCCACCATGGTCGCATCGCACAGGATCGGCGCCCCCGCGCGCAACGCGGCGCGCGCCCGCGCGACCACCTCGGGGCTGTGGCCCACGTCGGCGGCGAGGTCGACCTGGCCGCACGCGTGGATCATGCGCACCACCACCTGCGCGACATCGGCCGGGAACCGGTCCAGTTCGGCCTCGGCGCGGATGGTCGCGAACGAGCGCCGATAGATCTCGGGCCCGTCGGTGAGGTAGGTGGTGCGTACGTCGGACATGGCCTCCACCCTAAGCGGCGGTCCGTGCGCCCGCGGGGCCACCCTGGCCGGTCGGCCCGGTCCCGGAGATCAGGTTCGCGGCCGCTCGAGCAGCCGGGACATCACGATGCTGCTGCGGGTGCGGCCGACGCGGGCGTTCTCCCGGATCCGCTCGACGGTCGATTCGATCTCCGCCATATCGGTCGCCATGACGTGCACGAGCGCGTCGGCCTCTCCGGCGATGGTCCAGACGCCGACGACCTGCGGGATCGGCTCGAGCCCGCGGCGCAGTTCTGCGGGGGAGATGTTGTCCCGGTAGTACACCTCGACGTAGGCCTCGGTCTTCCAGCCCAGCGCCGCCGGATTGACCAGCGCGGTGAATCCGGTGATCTGCCCGCCCGCGACCATCTTGTCGACGCGCCGTTTCACCGCGGGCGCCGACAGCCCGACGGCCGCGCCGATCTCCTGGAACGAGGCCCGGGCCTGCCGCAGCAGGTGGGCGAGGATGCGGCGGTCGAGCTCGTCCACGATGCCTCCTCGAAGCAATGATTCGCCGACAACTGGAGATCTCACGCAACGAATCGATATTCCGAGCGCAACACTACGCCCCTTATCGTCGTTTCAAGTCGCGTGATCGCCGATCCCGAGGAGACCCGTTGACCTCCGTCACCGCCATGCACGCGCCCGCCGCCCGCCGCTGCACACCGCGCCGCTTCCTGATGTGCCGCCCGGACCATTTCGACGTGCGCTATGCGATCAACCCGTGGATGGACGTCGCCGCCCCGGTGGATCGCGCCCGCGCGCTCGCGCAGTGGGAGTCGCTGCGGGCGGCATTCGAGCGGTGCGGTCACCGTGTCGACGTGATCGCCGCCGAGCCGGATCTGCCCGATATGGTGTTCGCCGCCAACGGCGGCCTGGTGATCGGGGATCGCGCGCTGGCGGCGCGGTTCGCGAATGCGGAGCGGTGGGCGGAGGGCCCGGCGTATCACCGCTGGCTGAGCGCTCAGGGGCTGGCGCGGGTCGCGGCGGCCGCCGAAATCAACGAGGGCGAGGGCGATTTCGCGGTCGTCGGCGACCGGGTGTTGGCCGGGACCGGGTTCCGCAGCTCGCGGGCGGCGCACCGGGAGGTGGCGGAGTTCTTCGACCTGCCGGTGGTGTCGCTGCGCCTGGTGGATCCGCACTTCTACCATCTCGACACGGCCCTGATGGTTCTCGACGGCACCATCGCCTACTACCCGCCCGCGTTCGACGCGGCGAGCGTGCGGATGCTGGCGCGGCTGTATCCGGATGCGATCGTCGCCACCGCGGCCGATGCCCACGTGCTCGGCCTCAACGGCGTCTGCGACGGTCACCACGTATTCCTGAGCGACCGCGCCACCGCACTGGCCGACCAACTACGCGCTCGCGGCTACGACCCGATCGGCATCGACCTGTCGGAACTGCTGAAGGCCGGTGGCAGCGTCAAATGCTGCACCCTCGAACTGCATTCCGAGCGGGCGGCACGCGAGGAGGCGGCCGCCGGTTGACCACCGGGCGAAAGTCCGTGGCATGCAGGTGATTCCGAGCGGAGCTGACCATCAATTCCTGGTGTGGCAGCGGCCGGGCCCAGGACGGCGGTGGGACCGTGGGATCGGGCGCCCGTGGTGGAACCGGTGGTGGTCAGCGGGTTCGGTGGTGCGCGGGGGTGATGCGATAGCCGCCGGGTGCGGCGACGATATCGGTGAGCGCCCCGCGCGGGCGGCCGCAGCGACGCTCGCAGCCGGACCAGTGCTGGCGACCCGCGACCTCGACGGCATCGGCCGCGAGACCGCTGTGTGCGTCGGTGCCGTCCGAAAGCGTGAGCCCGCCGTTCGGGTCCGAGTCGGAAGGACCGGCCGCGACCCGGCCCGTGGCGACCGCGGCGGCGGCATCGGCGCGAACATCGGTGCGGGACTTGGCACATCCGGGTTTGCCCGCACAGGCGGTGACCAGCAGCCACGGCGAGTTCGCGTCGAAGATCAGGCCCATGGGCGCGAGCACGCGGACCACCTGTTCGGCGGGCGACTCGCCGAGATCGGCGACCACCAGGCTGCGCCACGGCGTGACGATGATCGGATGATCCACGGCGGCAACGAATTCGGCGGTGCGCGCCGGCAGGCTGCCCAGCGGGACGCCCGCGCCGAGCGCGACCCGGCCGTCGGACTGGGTGAGCCAGCCGATCGGAATATCGTGGCTCGCAACGAATTCCAGCGGCCGCGCCGTGGCGTCGAGACCGAGCCGCGCCGCCACCCGGGCGGGCCCGTCGTCGATCTCGTGCAGCCGCCACTGCTCGCCGCGCAGCTCCTGGAACGCGTGCGCCGCCGCGAGCAGGGCGTCGAGGGCATCGGCGCCCGGCACCCGGATACCGCTGTCGCGACCGCCCAGCACCAGGGCATACTCGTCCGCGCCGACGGCATGCACGCCGATATCGCCGCCGAGGCCGCTGACATCGCCGCGCCCGTCGTCGAGGGTGAACAACACCCGCCCCGGCAGCTCGGCGAGCCCCGGAGCCGCCCGCAACCGCGCGTCCAGCTCGGGAACCAGCGCGTGCACATCGGTCCACCCGCCCACCCGGCCCGACAGCGGCGAGGCGATGATATTGCGCACCCGCTCGTGCGTGGGACTGGGCAGCAGGCCCGCGGCCTCGAGCCGCGCCGCCAGCGCGTCCGCGTCGTGCATCCGCCGCAGCTGCACATTGCCGCGCGAGGTCAGTTCGATATCGCCGTTGCCGAGTTCGCGCGCCGCCTCGGCGAGGGCGCGCAGCTGGTCCGGGAGCAGCACACCGCCGGGCAGCCGGATTCGTGCCAGCGGTCCGTCGGCGGCCTGATGCAGCCGCAGGACGCCGGGACAGGAATCGGGTGCGGAACGAGTCATGATGTCTTCAGACTACGATCCGTTCTCAGAGCAGGTGCGGGGTCTCGTGCCCCTCGACGTGGTCGCGGCGCACGGTCGTGCCCACGATCCCGATGCCCAGACCGATGGCGATCAGGAATATCACCGCCCAGAAGATCGCCCAGCCGTCGTCGGCGCGTCCCGCCGAGGTGAGTCCGATCCCGAGCGAGGCGAAGGCCAGCAGCAGACAGACGTAGCCCGTCCAGGCGGCGAACCGGTTTCGCTTGACCCAGCGCGGCGCGGGTCCGGTGTGGTGGGGTGCGGTCGACACGATGTCAGCCCTCCGATCCGGTCGGCCGGGCGGCGATCCGCGGGGCCGGGCCTCGCTGATGGGCGAAGGTCGGTGTGTGCTCCCAGCAATCGTTGAGCAGACTCGGCGCCGCGTGCCGATCGGCGTGATCGCGGTGCACGGTGGTGCCGTACAGGGTGAGCCCGATGATCACCGTCGCGGTGCAGATGCCGCCGGACAGCAGCGCCCAGCCCTGGTGGCCGCTGCCCGCGGCGGTCAGTGCCATGGCCAGCGTCGCGAAGGCGACCAGCACGCCGAAGTAGCTCAACCAGGCGACGACACGATTACGTCGGACCCAGCTCGGGGTTGTCGGCATACGATCAGCGTCCTCTCTCGTCGGCCCCGCCGCGGGTACGGCCCTTCCACGGCGGAATCGGAACGTAGCTGTCGTCCAACAGATGTGGGCGCTCGTGGTGGTCGGCGCGATCGCGGCGGTTGGTCGTCTGGAAGACGAGCAGACCGAAGATCGCGACCGCCGCACACACGCCCGCGGCGATCAGCAGCAGATCGTGGCGGTCTCCTGCAGCTGCCGCCAGCGCCATGGCCAGCAATGCGACGGCAACCATCATGCAAACAATTCCTGACCAGGCGGCGAAGCGATTCCGCCTGGCCCATCCCGGGGAGTTCGGCATATTCCGAGCGTACGCCGCTGTGCCGGGGCGGAAAATGGTGAAACAGCAGGTCGTTGTCAGTTCGATGCACAGCTCCCGTGGTCCGCTCCGGTGGTGGGCGACCGGCGCGGTAGCATCCGGGGGCTCGCGCAGCACGAGGAAACCGGTGCAATTCCGGTGCGGTCGCGCCACTGTGACAGTCAGACCCTCCTGGCGAGCGCCAACTCCCTGATGGGCGCGTCACCCGAGGAAGGCCGAACGTGATTCTGCTGCTGTCCACCTCCGATACCGACCTGCTGTCCGCCCGCGCCAGCGGCGCCGACTACCGCCTGGCCAATCCGGCCCGGTTGCTGATCGACGACCTTCCCGGTGTGCTCGAGGGCGCCGATCTGGTGGTGGTCCGCATCCTCGGCGGGCGCCGCGCCTGGGAGGCGGGGCTCGACGCGCTGCGCGCCAGCGGAATTCCGGTGGTGGCGCTCGGCGGCGAGATGGCGCCCGACGCCGAGCTGATGGAGTGCTCGACCGTGCCCGGTGGTGTCGCGGCCGACGCGCACAACTATCTGGCCGCCGGTGGCCCCGCGAATCTGCGCCAGCTGCACAACTTCCTGTCCGATACGGTGCTGCTCACCGGGCACGGCTTCGAGCCGCCGGTGGAGCTGCCCAGCTGGGGTGAGCTGCAGCGCGACGCGCGGGTGGTGGACGGCCCGCGGGTGGCGGTGCTGTATTACCGGGCCCAGCATCTGGCCGGGAACACCGCCTACGTCGATGCGCTGTGCACCGCGATCGAGAACGCGGGCGGGCGGCCGCTGCCGCTGTACTGCGCCTCGCTGCGCACCGCGGAGCCGGAACTGATCGACACCCTGCGCGGCGCCGACGCACTCGTGGTCACGGTGCTCGCGGCCGGTGGCACCAAACCCGCGACGGCGTCCGCGGGCGGCGACGACGAGGCCTGGGACATCGGCGAACTGGCCGAGCTGGACGTGCCGATCCTGCAGGGCCTGTGCCTGACCAGCGGCCGCGCGCAATGGGAGGCCAACGACGACGGGCTGTCGCCGCTGGACGTGGCCACCCAGGTGGCGGTGCCGGAATTCGACGGCCGCATCATCACGGTGCCGTTCTCGTTCAAGGAATTCGACGCCGACGGCCTGTCGGCCTACGTCCCGGACCCGGAGCGCGCGGCGCGGGTGGCGGGTCTGGCTGTGCGGCACGCGCGGTTGCGGCACCTGCCCGCGGGGCGGCGGCGCATCGCGCTGATGCTGTCCGCGTACCCCACCAAACACGCGCGTATCGGCAATGCCGTGGGCCT
Source organism: Nocardia wallacei (assembly GCF_029869545.1). Taxonomy (GTDB): domain Bacteria; phylum Actinomycetota; class Actinomycetes; order Mycobacteriales; family Mycobacteriaceae; genus Nocardia; species Nocardia wallacei_A. The sequence goes on from NZ_JARWQD010000261.1 coordinate 11,974, forward strand.
GGACACCCCGGCGAGCGCCATCCGTTTGCTGACCGAGATGCGTTCGGCCGGTTACGATCTCGGCGACCCGGGCGAAATCCCCGGACTGGACGAGCGCGACGGCGATGCGTTGATCCACGCGCTCATCGCCGCGGGCGGCCAGGATCCGGACTGGCTGACCGCGGAACAGCTGGAGGGCAACCCGATTCGCATCGGCGCGGCCCGATACACCGCGTGGTTCGAGACCCTTCCCGAGGAACTGCGCACGGCGGTGATCGAGGCGTGGGGCCCGCCGCCCGGCGAACTGTACGTCGACCGCTCGGCCGATCCCGCCGGTGAGATCGTCATCGCCGCACTGCGTTTCGGCAATGTGGTGCTGATGGTGCAGCCGCCGCGCGGCTTCGGCGAGAATCCCGTGGCCATCTATCACGATCCGGATCTGCCCCCGAGCCACCACTATCTGGCGGCGTACCGGTGGATTTCGGCCCCGGACGGATTCGCGGCCGACGCCATGGTGCACCTGGGCAAGCACGGCAACCTGGAGTGGCTGCCCGGTAAGACCCTCGGGATGTCGGCCGCCTGCGCCACCGACGCGGCACTGGGCGACCTGCCGCTGATCTACCCGTTCCTGGTCAACGATCCGGGAGAGGGCACGCAGGCCAAGCGCCGCGCGCACGCCACCCTGGTCGACCACCTGATCCCGCCGATGGCGCGCGCCGAAACCTACGGCGACATCTCGCGTCTGGAGCAGCTGCTCGACGAGCACGCCAACATCTCCGCGCTCGATCCGGCGAAGCTGCCCGCCATCCGGCAGCAGATCTGGACGCTGATGCGGGCCGCGAAGCTGGATCACGACCTGGGTCTCGACGAGCGCCCGGACGAGGACGTCTTCGACGATATGCTGCTGCACGTCGACGGCTGGCTCTGCGAGATCAAGGATGTCCAGATCCGCGACGGCCTGCACGTGCTGGGGCAGGCGCCGGTGGGGGAGGGCGAGCTGGATCTGGTGCTGGCCATGCTGCGCGCACGGCAGCTGTGGGGCGGCGAGGTCGCGGTGCCGGGGCTGCGGGAGGCATTGGGGCTCAGCGAATCCGGAGACGAATCGCGGGAACGGGTGGACGCGGTGGAGACGCGCGCCCGGACGCTGCTGGCGGCGCTGCAGGGCGCGGACTGGGCGGCCGACGCGGTCGACGAGGTGCTCGATCGGTATGTCACGGTGGGCGAGCCCGTACCGGGTGGGGCCGCGGCCGACCGCATCGACACACTGCGGGCCGTCTTGCGTTTCGCGGCAACCGAAGTCGTGCCGCGGCTGCGGCAGACCGGGGTGGAGATCGAGCGGATCCTGCACGCGCTGGACGGCGGGTTCATCCCGGCCGGGCCGAGTGGTTCCCCGCTGCGTGGTCTGATCAACGTGCTGCCCACGGGCCGCAACTTCTACTCGGTCGACCCGAAGGCGGTACCGTCGCGGCTGGCGTGGGAAACCGGTCAGGCCATGGCGGATTCGCTGCTGCAGCGGTACCTGGCCGATCACGGCGCCTATCCGCGCTCGGTGGGCCTGTCGGTGTGGGGCACCTCGGCCATGCGGACCTCCGGTGACGATATCGCCGAAGTGCTTGCGCTGCTGGGTGTCCGGCCGGTGTGGGACGAGGCGAGCCGCCGCGTGACCGCGCTGGAACCGATCTCGCTCGACGAGCTGGGCCGTCCGCGCATCGACGTCACCGTGCGCATCTCCGGATTCTTCCGCGACGCCTTCCCGCACGTGCTGGCGCTGCTGGACGACGCGGTGCGGATGGTGGCGGCACTGGACGAACCGGAGGAGTCGAATTACGTACGGGCGCACGCGGAGTCGGATCTCGCCGGGCACGGCGACGAGCGGCGCGCGACGACGCGGATCTTCGGGTCCAAGCCGGGCACCTACGGCGCGGGCCTGCTGCAGCTGATCGACTCCAAGAGCTGGCGCACCGACGACGACCTGGCACAGGTGTACACGGCGTGGGGCGGCTACGCCTACGGCCGCGACCTCGACGGCGCCCCCGCGGCCGACGACATGCGCACGGCCTACCGGCGAATCGCGGTGGCGGCCAAGAACACCGACACCCGCGAGCACGATATCGCCGATTCCGACGACTACTTCCAGTACCACGGCGGCATGGTCGCGGCGGTGCGGGCGCTGACCGGCAGCAATCCGGAGGCCTATATCGGCGACAGCACCCGGCCCGATGCCGTGCGCACCCGCACGCTGTCGGAGGAGACCACCCGCGTATTCCGTGCGCGCGTGGTGAACCCGCGCTGGCTGGAGGCGATGCGCCGGCACGGCTACAAGGGCGCGTTCGAGATGGCGGCCACCGTCGACTACCTGTTCGGCTACGACGCCACCACCAACGTGGTCGCGGACTGGATGTATGAAAAGCTCTCCGAGAGTTACGTTTTCGACGACGTGAACCGCAAGTTCATGGAGCAGTCGAATCCGTGGGCGCTGCACGGGATCGCCGAGCGGCTGCTCGAGGCCGCCGAACGCAAGCTCTGGGAGCATCCGGAGCCGGAGACGCTCGACCGGTTGCGGCAGGTGTACCTGGAGACCGAGGGCGAACTCGAGTAGCGAGATCGGTGATAGCGGTTCCCCATGAAAGCTGGGGCTTGGTCCGAGTGTTCGATAAGAGCAGCATAAGAAATGTCGCGACAACCGTCCGGTCATGCGCCGGACGGTGGATAACGTTATCTCCGAGAACAATTCGACCACGAATCCGATTCGCAGTGCGGGCGATCTTGCCGATCGTGTGAGGAATTTCGTACGGCCGTTCGCGAATGGATTCTCCAGGCACAGGAATTGATCATGAGAATAGCCAAATTCGCTGCCACAGCTGTTCTGTCCGCTGCCGCGCTGGGAATCACGGGGGCCACCGCGAACGGTCAGGTGGGCGTCGCCGGGCCGTCGTTCAGCGGGGTCGACCAGGGCGTGGCCTACACCACCACCCTGGCCGAGGATCGGTCGGCGGTCAGTACCACGCTGGCCGCAGGCAAGTTCGAGGTCACGCCGGATGCCGTGGCGGTGTACGCGCCGAACGGTGCGCAGGTGGCCACGGTGCCGCTGGTGTACGAGGCGGCCGGTCGGCTCGAGCGCGTCGTCGCCGAAGTCGACGGTACCGCAACCACATTGACGGTACGGCCGGAGAACGCGGCCGATATCAGCGCGCCGACACCGCAGACGGAGGCGCTGAAGAATATCGGCAGCCCGGGCCAGATCGCCGGCGGTGCGGCGCTCGGCTGTGTGATCGGAATCGTGATCGGCATCTGGTTCTTCGGAGTCGGCGCGATTCTCGGCTGCATCGTCGGCGGGCTGATCGGTGGAGCGATCGGAGCGAACCAGCCGTGACGGGATACGCCGCCTGAGCTACGCCACGCGGCGTTTCGGTGATATGCGCCCCGGGCCGATATGTCCCGGGGCGCAGCCGTGTCAGCGACCGGCGGTGATCTCGATGCCGACGGTGCCCTGCCGCCCCCGGCGCAGCACGCTGCCGGTGACGATCAGCCAGCCCTGCACCGAATACTTGCGCTTGATCAGGCCGCGGACCCGCTCGCTGCCCGCGGCGTCGAGAACCCGTGCGGTGCCGTCGATCACGGCGCCGCGCGGCTTGCCGGTGGCGTTGCACGGCTGCAGCGTCACCGCGGAATCGCGGCGGATCCGCTTGACCTTCCAGCTGTCGGTCGCCGTCCAGACGTAGAGCCTGCTGTCGTCGAGCGCCGCCCAGACCGGGGTGGCCACCGCGCTACCGTTCTTGCGGAATGTGGTCAGCAGAACGTAATTCGCGGTGCCGACGGGGCCGAAGGGATTGTCCACCGTCACAGCCTAACCGTGGGCGCGGCCGATGCGCGATGGTCAGGACCGTGGGCCGTCGTCGGCCATGTGGTACTCACCGGCCTCGAGGCGGGACAGCAGCCGCCCTGTCCAGCCGGAGAAGTTGTCGAAGACTCCGCTCCACAGTTCGAGCAGGTCGGGGGAGTGGGGTGCGTCGTAGCGGCCGGGGAATTCGGGCACCATGGCGAGCAGACCGTCACGAATCTCGGTGGCGTAGCGGCGCTGCGCGGTCAGTAGCTCGATCACTCGCGCGCGCGGCAGGGCCTGCATGAACGCGATTCCGGCGCCGTGCTCCTCCATGTCCACGCTGGCGAGCGCCGCCTCGAGTCGCTCGAAGAACTCCGCTTCGCCCGCCTCGGTCACCTCGAACAGGGTGCGCCCGGGGCCCCGGCTGCTGTCCTCGGTGCGCACCGCCCGCAGCTTGCCCTCGGCGGTGAGCTGCTTGAGCGCGTGGTAGATCGACCCCGGCTGCACCGTGGTCCAGGTCTCGGCCCGCCACGACAGCAACTCCCGGCGCACCGCGTACCCGTAGGTCGGCTGATGCATCCGGATCACTCCCAGCACGAGCAGTCGCACGGCGGACACGGCGCTCCTTTCACGGGTTCACGCCATGCTATTCAAGTTTGACTTCCGCCGCCAATCGCGTCTACGCTGGGCTAATCAAATTTGATTACCAGGTGACGCGAAGGAGTGGACGGTATGGGCGCCACCTCGATTCCGCTGTTGTGGAGCGGTGATCTTCCGGTCACGCTCGATTTCTACCGGGCGCTCGGCTACACGGTGACCGACGAGCAGACCCGGCCCTACACCTACGCCGTGGTGACGCGCGACGGCTACGAGGTGCATTTCGGACCGACGCCGAAGGATGCGGGCAGCGCGGAGGAGGCTCATGTGGGCTGCCTGGTGCTGATCGATGACGCCGCGGGATGGCACAGGGAGTTCAGCGAGGGTCTGCGCGAGCGCTACGGCCGCGTGCCGGGGCGCGGGACACCGCGCATCACCCGGTTCCGGCCCGGGCAGACGCGGTTCACCGTCGTCGACCCGGCCGGAAATTCGATCATCTACATCGAGCACGACGAACCGGATATCGAATACGGCGGTTCGCGCGATCTCGAGGGTCTCGCGCGGGTGCTCGACAACGCCCGGATCCTGCGGGATTTCAAGGGCAACGACGAGATGGCGGTGACGGTGCTCGAGGTGGGGCTGCGCCGGTTCGCCCGCACCGCGACGCCGCTCGAGCGCGGCCGCGCGCTGGCGATGCTCGCGGATCTGCATGAGACGACGGGCGATTCGGCGCGGGCCGCCGAGCGTCGCGGGGAACTCGCGGCGCTGGAGCTCTCGCGCGCCGATCGCGATCTGATCGCTGCGGAGTATCCGGGCGTGCCGGAGCCCTGAGTTCAGGCCGCCAGGGTGAGGACCCGCGGGCCGTCCTCGGTGACCGCGACGGTGTGCTCGGAATGCGCGGTGCGCGAACCGTCGGCCGAGCGCAGCGTCCAGCCGTCCGGATCGACGATGATGCGGTCGGTGGTGCGGGCGAACCACGGCTCGAGGGCGATGGTCAGGCCCGGCCGCAGTGTCATGCCGCGGCCGGGCCTGCCGTCGTTGGATACGTGCGGATCCTCGTGCATGGTGCGGCCCAGGCCGTGGCCGCCGAATTCGGTGTTGACGGGATAGCCGTAGGAGCGCGCGACGGCGGCGATGGCCGCGGAGATATCGCCGATCCGGTTGCCCGGCACCGCCGCCGCGATGGCCGCGGCCAATGCCTCCTCGGTGGCGCGCACCAGGCGGCTGTCCTGCTCGTCGGCCGTGCCGACGATGACCGTCGTCGCCGAGTCGGCCACCCAGCCGTCGATGCTCACGGCGAGGTCGGCGGTCAGCACGTCGCCGTCGCGCAGCGTGTAGTCGAACGGAAGGCCGTGCAGGACGGCGTCGTTCACCGACAGGCAGACGGTGTTGCGGAACGGGCCGCGACCGAACGAGGGCGCGTAATCCCAGTAGCAGGAGACGGCGCCGCGCTCGCGAATCCGTTGCCGGACATGTAGTTCCAGGTCCAGCAGATTCACGCCCACGCGGGCCCGCTCGCGCAGCTCGGCCAGGACCTCGGCGACGAACTGCCCGGTGACGCGCATGCGCTCGATCTCGGCGGGTGTCTTCAACTCGACCACGTGCTACCTCCAGTTGGTATTTTAATACCGACCGTAGCAGTTGCGGTATTTGTATACCAGTCGTAGTCTGGCCCGCATGGTTCGCCTGCCCCTCACGCCCGCCCAGGTCGAGGCCGGTCGCCGCCTCGGCGCCCACCTGCGTGCCGCGCGGGGCGGGCGGGAGCTCGCGGCGGTGGCCCGCGACGCCGGTATCTCCCCGGAGACGCTGCGCAAGATCGAATCGGGCCGCCTGCCCAGTCCGGCCTTCGGCACCGTGGTCGGCCTGAGCCGCGCGCTGGGTGTCCCGCTGCAGGACCTGGCCGACATCTGGCAGTCCGCGACCCTGGCCGCCTCGGCCTGAGGTAGTCGTCGCCGTCGGGACGTGCTGCGGGTCATGGCGTTTCGGTGGCGGAATCGCGGGTTGTCCGACGAATTCCGGCGAGACAGGCGAGAGTCCGACCAATGCCGGGCGGTCACCGGTTCGAGGGCCGAGACCAGCGATTCGGGCGCTGTCGACGGGGATCAGTCGGGCGTGAGTTCGATGGGGACGGCGAGGACGTCGACCATGGCGCCGTTGCGCAGCACCGTGACCGGGAGCGAGCGGCCGATGGCTTCGGCGAACAGGTGGCGCTGAATGCCCTGGGCGTCACGGATTTCCGCTCGGTTCACGCTCAGGATCAGGTCGCCGCGGCGCAGTCCGGCCCGATCGGCGGGACCGCCCCGGACGACCTCGACGATGCGCAGAGCGCCGCGACGGCCGGTGCGGGCGGCCACGGCGGCGGGTAGCGGTGCGGGGACGCCGACGACTCCGAGGTAGGCGCGGCGCACCCGGCCGTCGGCGAGCAGCGTGCTGATGATGCGGCGCGTGGTGGCGTTGATCGGGATCGCCAGTCCCACACCGATTCCGGCCACCGCCGTGTTGACGCCGACCACTCGACCGGCCGAATCCGACAGTGCCCCACCGGAATTGCCGGGGTTGAGCGCCGCGTCGGTCTGGATGACGTCCTCGATCACCCGGGCGGTGCGGCGGGTGCCGACCGGGACGGCGCGGCCGAGCGCGCTCACCACGCCCGCGGTCACCGACCCCGCCAGCCCCAGCGGACTGCCCACGGCCACCACCAGCTGTCCCACCACCAGGGCGTCGGCGTCGCCGAGTGCCGCGGCCGTCGGCGCACCGTTACGCGACCGGAGCACGGCCAAGTCCGACAGCGGGTCGACGCCGACCACATCGAAGCGGGCCTCGCTGCCGTCGGCGAACACGATCGTCCCGGAGTGCGCCGACCCGACCACATGCGCGTTGGTCAGCAGAAACCCGTCATCGGTGAAGACCACCGCCGATCCGCCGCCGCGCCGCGTCTGCACGCTCGCGACATGCGGCGTGACCGCCCGAGCCACCGCGATCACGGTCCTGGAGTACGCATCGAGCGCGGCGGCATCGCCGGGCCCGCCCAGCACGTCATCGACCCCACGGCGCAATTCACCCTCGCCCTCCGAACCCGCCTGCCCGCCATTCGGATCGGCTCGCCCGGGCTCCGCGTTTGCCTGCCCGGTGCTCGGATCCGCTTGCCTGGCGCCCGGATTCGTTCGCCCGGCCTCCAGGTTCGCCTGTCGGGCGTCCGAACCCGCCGATTCGGCGTCGTCTCCGACCCACGCGATCGATTCGTCGTCCACGACGATCACCCGCTTACATGATTACAATGCTGCCTCCAGCATGCGCTCGCCTCGCCTGCCGCGCCGGTCGTGTTCGCCGCGAGCGCAATCGCGAAAAGCCCGCAGCGGCAGCGAGCAGTGGGTGCGGGCGCCGAATCGGCCACCCGGGTTACCCGTCGATCACCCTCGCCGACAACATCAACGCGAAACTGGCGAGCATGAAAATCGGGCGTTGCGTCGGACGGCACGGCCGACGCGAAGCGCTGAGAGTCTTCGGCAGCGCAAGAGGTCTCACGCGGTCGGTGGTGTCGGGTTCCGGGCGGATTCCCGGGTGGGGTGGGGCAGGGCGTCGACTACGCGCTGGCGGGCGAATTCGCCGAGGTCCTCGACGTACTCGCGGTATTCGAGCAGGGCGTGGTCGAGGAGGCGGGTGATCGCGCCGCGTACCGAGGCGGCGTCGGCGGGGCGGACGGTGAGGGTGCGGCTGCCGGTTTCCATGTAGCGGCCGTCGTCGTCGATGTCGTACCAGCGCATCGTGCCGACCTTGCGCGGGGAGCGCAGGCCCTGGCGGCGCGGACCGCGGAAGACCGTGATCACCCCGGCGCCGCCGGCCGGGCGCCGGACCAGGCGGCGATACCGCTGCAGCGGTGTGGATTCGCCGGTGTAGCGCAGGATCGGCTGACGCTCGGGATAGAGGTCGGCGGCGGCGAACGCTTCCGCGGCCCGGGTGCCCGGCGACTGCTCCGGCAGCAGCATGGCCAGCCGGTCCGGTAGCCGGTCGGCGGCGGTGATGGACACCTCGATCCGCGATCGCCGGGTGAACTGCATCGCCAGCGCGGCATGCCGGTCGTGCCGGGCTGCGGCGACCCGGATCGGACCGGCCTGCTGCGATACCCCGTGGATCTCCGCCCAGACCTCCGGATCGGTGAGCACCGCGAAGGCCCGGCGCAGCAGGTCGGCCTCGTTCCAGCTCAGCCTGCCCTGTTCGGAGTACTCGTGCCGGATCTGCGCCCAGTGCCGGTCGCGCTCGTTGACGTGGCCGAACTGGGACAGATAATGCAGCGGGTACAGCATGCGGTCGTTCGCGGGCCCGTACCACAGGGCCGCGAATTGCTCTTCGTCGAACGACCAGGATGCCATCTATGCACCTATCACGGGCGGAACATTCCGATACCGGTCCGGGCTCCGACCCTGTCCGGTTGGTGGGTTGCCGGGGCGGGATTCGGCTGCGCCGGATTCGGTCGCGTCCGAGACCGCCCCGGTGTCGTCGTGCACAGGTCCTTCTCCGCCGGTGCCGACCGGGGGAGCGTCCGAACCATCCGGTGGATCGGATCGGACGGTGGTCTCCGATCCGGCATCGGCGCCCGATGCGAGACGAGCCGCAGGGGCCTCGCCGCCGATGATACGGGTGTACGCGGCCTCGGCCCGCGATCCGACGGTGTCCGCATCGAACGAGCGGGTGCCGACCGCCGATCCTGCGAGACGGTTGCCGGGCAGGTCACCGAGGCCGGGAGCCGTACCGCCCGAAGGGGATTCACGGCCGCCGAGTGGCGATGCCGCCAGGCCGGTAGCCGCCTCGAACGCGCCGGATCGCGACGCGTCGCCATCGAGATGAGCTGCGGCCGTAGCGTGGCCGCCCACCGCCCAGTCGCTCGTGGAATGGGCGTCGTTTCCGTCGCCAGGCGTCCTGTCGTCGCCGTGCCGCGCCTGGCTCTTTTCGGAACGGACGTGGTTGCTGTCGCCGGATGCCCGACTGTCGCCGGGTTGCGCGCGGTTTTCCGCGGAATGGACGTGGTTGCCAGGTGTCTGGCTCTCGCCGGGTAGTGCGTGGCTGTCGGCGAAGTTCGTGCTGTTGTTGTCTACGGGCGCCTCGGCATCGGGGTGTGTCTGGTCGGTAGAACGGGCAGGGATGAGAAGGGCCTCGACGTCGCCCGATGTCGCGTCGCCGAGCGGGTGGAGGGGGGCCGCTCCGCTGTCGAGGGGACCGGCGTCGGGATTGTCGTCGAGGTCCGATTCCGCTGGGGCGGTGCGGGATTCGTGATGCTGGTCGAAACGTGGGGCGCGGTGATCTCGGTCGCCCTGATAGCGCATCCGAGGACGCGGTACCGCGGTGTCCGGTGTGTCGGCGAGGGCGTCGGCGGCCGCGGCGCCGATGGCGGTGCCGCCCGCGGTGGTGAAAGGGGTCAGGTCGGGCGGCGGGGCCGGGGCGGGCGGCACGACCATCGGTTCCCGCGGTGCCGGTGCGCTCGGCATGGGCGGCGGCGCAGGAGGATTCGGCGTCGGCGCGGGTCCATGAGGAACGGGCCCGGGCGGCACGGACGGCGCAGGTTTGAGCAGGGGCGCGTTCGGAGTCGGCGCGCCCGCTCCGGGCGCCGGAGCAGCCGGACTCGCTCCAGCAGGTGCGCCCGGGGGGAGGGTACCCGGCGCGGGCGCACCTGGGGTGGGTGCGGCTGGTGCAGGCGTGCTCGGGGCAGGTCCGCCTGGGATGGGTGCACTCGGGGCAGGCGTGCCCGGAACTGGCGCGCCTGGGGCAGGTAGGCCCGGCGCCGGTGCGGTCGGGAGTGGTGCGCCTGGTGCCGGTGTGGCCGGGGGTGGTGTGCCTGGTGCTGGGGCGGCCGGGGGTGGTGCGCCTGGTCCGGGTGGGAGTCCGGCGGTACCTGGTGGGGGGATGACGGGTGGGGCGGGTGGGATCGGTGTGTGTGGGCCTGCG
>NZ_JARWQD010000262.1 GCF_029869545.1 Nocardia wallacei
GGCGGCGGCGGGCAGTGCGGCGGCGATACGGGCGAATGCGTCCTCGTCGAGCGCGGCGGAGACGAACCATGACTCGAATGCGCTCGGTGGCGCATACACGCCACGGTCGAGCAGGGCGTGGAAGAACGCCGGGAAGCGCCAGGTCTCGGTGGCCTTGACGGTGGCGTAGTCGGTGGCCGGTCGGTCGGCGAAGGACACGCTCACCATATTGCCCGCGAATTGCACGACATGGGCGACGCCGGCGGCGGTGAGGGCCTCGGTGATCAGCGTGCCGAGGCGCTGCGCGTTGCGGTCCAGCGCCGCGTACACCGCATCGTCGGCATGGCGCAGGGTGGCCAGGCCCGCGGCCACGGCGACCGGATTCCCCGACAGCGTGCCCGCCTGGTAGACCGGGCCGTTCGGGGCGAGATGGTTCATGATGTCGGCGCGGCCGCCGAAGGCCGCTGCCGGGAGTCCCCCGCTCATCACCTTGCCGAAGGTGTAGAGGTCGCCCGCGACACCGTCGATTCCGTACCACCCGGCCGGGCTCACCCGGAATCCGGTCATCACCTCGTCCATGATCAGCAGCGCGCCGTGGTCGGCGGTGAGCTCGCGCAGACCGGCGTTGAATCCCGGCGCGGGCGCAATCGCGCCCATGTTCCCCGCCGCGGCCTCGGTGATCACGCAGGCGATCCGGTCCGGATATTCGGCGAAGGCGGCGGCCACGGCGTCGAGATCGTTGTACGGCAGCACGATGGTGTCGGCGGCCTGCGCGCCCGTGACTCCCGGCGAGGTCGGCAGGCCCAGCGTCGCGACCCCCGAACCCGCGTCGGCCAGCAGCGCGTCGACGTGGCCGTGGTAGCACCCGGCGAACTTGACGACCTTGCTACGTCCGGTGAAGCCGCGGGCCAGCCGGACCGCGCTCATCGTGGCCTCGGTGCCGGAGTTCACCAGCCGCACCCGCTGCACCGGATCGACCCGCGCGGCGATGGTCTCGGCCAACTCGATCTCCGCCTCGGTCGGCGCGCCGAACGACACCCCGTCGACCGCGGCCCGCTGCACGGCCTCCACCACGGCCGGATGCGCGTGGCCGAGGATCATCGGCCCCCACGAGCACACCAGGTCCACGTAGTCGTTGCCGTCGGCGTCGGTGAGCGTGCAGCCGCGCGCCGAGGCGATGAATCGCGGTGTGCCACCGACGGATTTGAAGGCCCGGACGGGCGAGTTCACGCCGCCGGGGATGATCGCGGCGGCGCGTTCGAAGAGGCCGGCGGAGACCTGCACGGGCTGTTGGGTCGCGCGCGGAGAAGAACTCACGGCCTCCAGTGTCGCAGTTGTGCCCACGCCGGTCGACGACAGGGTGTAGTGGGGTGAGCCACGGCACACCGCGCTCGGTCGTGCGCCACGGCCATGGGCATGTCCCGCGATTTGCTCACCGCCCCTCCAACACTCACGAGAAAGAGCCGGAACCGCAACACGCCGGAGTGTCTTTCCTCCGATATCGGTCGCTGAGCGATTGCTGATCGTAGGCTCGAGGGCACGACTCGACGGCCGGGAGGGATTTCATGCGAACCATCCTGCTCAGCACAGCCCTGCTCATCGCCGGGATCGCCGCGGTTGTCGGTGGGGCCGCCTCGGCCGCCGCGGGCACCCCGGTCGCCCAGCCCGATCAGGGACGAATCGGAATGCACCTGTCCCACGACGAGACCGTCGCCCTGTCGGACGGCCCCGTCCCGGCGCTCGTGACGAAGGTGATTCCGCAGAGCCGCATGGGTGCGGGCCTGCAGCCCGACACCCAGCTCTACCGCGACGAGAACGGCAATATCCACGCCTCGCTGCGCCAGGTGATCAACGAGGCCGCCGACCACCCCGACGGCACCGTGACGGTCTACCTCAACGCGCCGGGCACCCACGGCTCCCGTGTGCTCGACATCTACCAGCGCTGGAACTGAGTTCGGGTGCTCGACATCTACCAGCGCTGGAACTGACCCCGGCGGCTCACGACAGCGGCACGCCGAGGCAGAACACGGCGAAGCCCGTGGTGAGCAGGCAGTTCAGCGGGGTGGGCAGCACATCCAGCGGCGAGACCGCGGGCGCACTCGGCGGCGCCGGTGCCGGGGCCTCGGCGGCGGCCGGAACGACGGTGGCGGCGCCGACGGCTCCCGTGGCCAGCACAGCCAGGGCGGTACGTCTCACGAGATCTGTGCGCTTCATACCGCCCATTGTCCGCCGGTCGCGGCGACACTCAACCGCCGCCGGGCCGCCGCGCCGAGATCGATTCCGATGGGCCGTCAGCGGTTCCGGGCGCCGCGAGCCACCAGATCGACGGCGGCCAGACCGGCCACCGCCACCAGGAACGCGGCCAGGCCCAGCCACGGGCCGGAGTAGCGCGTCGCCTCGAAGGCGGGCTGCTCCCCCACCTCGGCGAACCAGGTGGTGTCGATTCCGTGGCGCCAACTCTGCACGGCCGCGCCCAGGCACAGCACCAGCAGCACCAGGTCGACGACGATCCACAACCGGCGCATCATCGGGCGTCCCCCTGCGCATCGGGTTCGGCGGCAGCGGAATCGGGCCCGACGGTGTCGGGAGCCGCAGCGCCGGTCGCATCGTCGCCGGAAGCCTTCGGCTCGGCAGCGTCGGGGAGCCGCTCGAGCGCCTCGTTCAACGCCGCGCGCAGGCCGCGATGATCACGCGCCCACGCCTGCACCAGGCCGCCGTCGCGCAGCTTCAATCCGATGCCCTTGCGGCGGCGCGGGACACCGGTCAGCTCGCCGAGCGCACGGGCCGACTGCCAGTCCGGCTCGTCCCAGGACTCCTCGTCGGGCTCGGGGAACACCTCGGCAATGCTGTTCAGCGGCAGCGTTTCCGTGCCCTCGCGCAGCGTGGTGCCGGTGAGTTCGACGCTGACGTGCCGACGCCCCGCCACCACCTGCAGGGTCACGAAACCGGCCAGCAGCACGGCGCAGAACGCCAGGCCGAACCAGTGCACATCCCGCGCCCGCAACCCGAGTTCCAGCCCGAGGATGGCCAGGCACAGCAGCGGGCCGTAAGCGACCGTGCGCCAGCGGGCACCCGGCTCGGCGAACAGCGCCTCCGGCGCGGTCTGAGCTTCGTTCATGCGAGGGGGTTCAGCCGACCGCTCCCGGCAGCAGCAGGACGGCGAGGGTGAGCAATCCGAACAGGATCAGCAGGCTCAGTACCAGTACATCTCGCCGAAGGCTTTGCGGTTGCTGAATCACCACGCGCATCGATGCCTCCGCTCCACCGGAGCCATCCGCGCAACGCGACCTCGGGGACAACGCCCGAGCAACGACATCCGGTTCCCAAATCCTCTGTGACTGCCCTCACGATACATCCTGGCCTGTCGGGGGCAAATTCGGTGCCCGCTTCACCGGCCGTTCAACCGGAAGTAGGCGTCGGATTCCTTTCTGCGGCACAGGAACAGGGCGCCGCCGGCCAGGACGGCCTGCAGGATCGCGGCCGCTCCCGCGAGCAGTGGCAGCATGCCGTTCATCGCGCCGAGCCCGACCATGGTGCCGATCGCCCCGAACACCAGCACCGCGGCGGCGATGTCGAGCAGCGTGCGGGCCCACAGCCTGCCGCGGCGCAGCTGATGCACCACGGCCAGCGCGCCGACGGCCAGCGCCAGGCCGAACACCACGATCAGCACCTGCATGACCGACACGATCAGCTCGACCTGGACGAGCGTGGCCTGCGGCTGCTGGGCGCGGACCTGGTCGTAGAGGTCCACCGCCAGCTCACGCCGATCGGCGAACCGATCGACGGCGCCCACGACCAGCCGGACCACGCCGAAACCGACCACACCCCACCACAATTGAGCGGCGGTGCGGACATCGTCGGGCACCGCCACGGGGCCGGGGCGCCCCGGTGGACTCCACTGATTCACGACAGCCAGTGTGCGGCCTCGGTCGCCCAGTACGTCAGCACGATGTCCGCGCCCGCGCGGCGGATGCCCAGCAGCGATTCCATGACCGCGCCGCGGCGGTCGATCCAGCCGCGCTGGGCGGCGGCGGTGATCATCGCGTACTCGCCGGAGATCTGGTAGGCGGCCACCGGCACGGTGGAGCGGTCGGCGACGTCGCGCAGGATGTCCAGATACGACATGGCGGGCTTCACCATGACGATGTCGGCGCCCTCGGCCAGGTCCAGATCCAGCTCGCGGACGGCCTCCCGGCGGTTGGCCGGATCCTGCTGGTAGGTGCGGCGATCGCCCTGCAGCGAGGAACCGACGGCCTCGCGGAACGGACCGTAGAACGCCGAGGAGTACTTCGCGGCGTAGGCGAGGATGCCGGTATCGGTGCGCCCGGCCGCATCCAGGCCCGCGCGGATCGCGCCGACCTGGCCGTCCATCATGCCGCTGGTGCCGAGCAGGTCGGCACCGGCCTCGGCCTGCGCCAGCGCCATCTCCACGTAGCGCGTGAGGGTGGCGTCGTTGTCGACCGCGCCGTCGGCCGACAGCACGCCGCAGTGGCCGTGGTCGGTGAATTCGTCCAGGCAGGTGTCGGCCATGACCACCGTCGAATCGCCGACCTCCTCGGCGAGGGCGCGCAGGCCGCGGTTGAGGATGCCGTCGGGCGCGCTCGCCTGGCTGCCGGTGGGGTCCTTGTCCTCCGGGCGCGGCACGCCGAACAGCATCAGCCCGCCGACACCGGCGGTGACGGCCTCGACGGCGGCCTTGCGCAGCGAATCCATCGAATGCTGGTGCACGCCGGGCATCGAACCGATCTCGCGCGGTTCGTCCAGGCCGTCGCCGACGAACATCGGCAGCACCAGTTGCCTTGGCTCGAGCGTGGTTTCGGCGACGAGGCGACGCAGGGCGGGGGTACGACGCAACCGCCGCGGGCGGTCCATTCCGGTCATGAACCGCACGATACGCCCCGCTCCGAGGGCGGATTTCAGCAGACCTCGGAATCGTTGTGGCCAGCCGTTTCTGTCGGTGCCACGCGGTAGAATCGAAGATGTGTTCGAGGGGTTCGGCCGGTGTCACCGGGTGACCCGAATCCCGTTGGCGAGGGGAGGATCTCGTGGCTACCGCACCGACGATCATCGATCGGCCCTATGTCCCACTGCTGAAGCAACCGCTGCCGCCGGGGCGTCCGCGGTCCTGGTACGTGACCCACAACCGCAGGCTCAAGGCCATGCGGCTGGCGATCGCGCTGCTCGACTCCGGGATCTACCGCGCGAGCCTGGCCGACAACGACAGGATCCGGCGCACGGCCGCCCTGGTCGGCATCCGCCCACCGTCCGACAAGACCTGCCGCCTGGTCCGCGACCTGATGCGGGCGCGCCGCTGAGGCCGCCCGCGCCTATCGGCTGCGGCGGCTCTTCTTGCGCGGCGGGGGCAGCAGGCCCTCGGCGCGCAGGTGGGCGGCGTGCTCGGCCAGCGCGTCGACCAGCGGACCGACCTGCGCCACCTCCGGCTGCACATCCACGCGCAGGCCGAATTCGATGGCCGTCTCGGCGGTCTTGGGGCCGATGCAGGCAACGATGGTGCGCGCGTGCGGCTTTCCGGCGATGCCCACCAGATTCCGCACCGTCGAGGAGGAGGTGAACAGCACGGCGTCGAAACCGCCGGTCTTGATCATCTCCCGGGTCTCGGCGGGCGGCGGCGAGGCGCGCACCGTGCGGTACGCGGTCACGTCGTCGATCTCCCAGCCGCGGTCGCGCAGGCCCTCGGCCAGGGTCTCGGTGGCGATGTCCGCGCGCGGCAGCAGCACCCGGTTGACCGGGTCGAACACGTCGTCGTAGGGCGGGAAGTCGGCCAGCAGGCCCTCCGAGGACTGCTCGCCGCTGGGCACCAGCTCCGGGTTGATGCCGAACGAGCGCACCTTGTCCGCCGTGGCCTCGCCGACGCAGGCGATCTTCACACCGGAGAACGCGCGGGCGTCCAGGCCGAACTCGCCGAACTTCTCCCACACCGCGCGCACCGCGTTGGTCGAGGTGAACACGACCCACTGGTAGCGGCCGTCGACCAGGCCCTTGACCGCGCGCTCCATCTGCGCGGGGCTGCGCGGCGGCTCGACGGCGATGGTCGGCACCTCCATCGGGATGGCGCCGTGCATGACCAGCTTCTCGCTCATCTCACCGGCCTGCTCCTTGGTGCGCGGCACGAGCACCGTCCAGCCGTACAGCGCCCGCGACTCCCACCACGACATCTTCGAGCGCTTCTCGACCTCCTTGCCGACCGTGACCACCAGCGGCCCGACCAGTTCGGAGGCGGCGGAGTTCAGGGTGGCCAGCGTGGCCTCGATGGTGCGCTGCTGGCGGGTGGTCCCGCGCACCGTCACCGCCACCGGGGTCTGCGGCGCGGCCCCGTGCTCGACCAGCGCGCTCGCCGTCTCGGCCAGGTGCCCGGAGGTCGCGTGCAGCACCAGCGGTCCCGGCGCGGCCGCCACCGCGGCCCAGTCCACCTCGCCGCGCACATCCACCTCGGTGTGCTTGGAGCCCAGCGCGATACCCGCGTAGGCGGGGACGGTGCTGCCCGAGGGCAGGCCCGGCAGCACCTCGAAGGTCATATGCGACCGGGTGACGGCGTTGACCTCCGCGATCACCGAATCGGTGGTCAGCGGATCGCCGGAGACCAGGCGCACCACGTCGTGGCCGTTGCGCGCCTCGGCGATCAGGGTCTTGGCCACCTCGGCCGGTTCGCCGAGCGCCGGGCGCACGTCGACCGGAAGCTCCCCGTCCGGGTTCGGCTCCACCGCGGTCCCGACCAGCGCCAGCACGCCCTTGTCGACATCGGGATCGGTGAACGCCAGCGTCGCCCGCCCCAGCACTTCGCGGGCCCGGACGGTGAGCAGGGCCGGGTCACCGGGACCCGATCCCACGAACAGGATCCGACCGGGGTGCTTCTTGGTGGCACGGCTCATGAGTTGTTCTCCATTGGGCTGGGATTACTGAGGTCTGAAGCGCTGCCGTCAGCGCTGAGCAGGTCGCGCGCTCCCAGCTCCAGGAGTTCACGCGCCAACGAGCGGCCCAGCTGCTCCGCATTCGCGAGCGAGCCGACCACGGACGCTCGGATGACATCCGAGCCGTCGATCGCCGCCGCGCACCCGCGCAGCGACAGTTCCTCGAACACCCGGCCGTCGTCGTCGAGCGACTCGACCACCTCGGCCAGGGCGCCGATCGGGGCGGTACAGCCCGCCTCCAGTTCGGCCAGCAGCGACCGTTCGGCCAGCACGGTGGCCCGGGCGGCGGCATCGTCCTGCGCGGACAGGATGGCCACGAGATCGGTGTCCTCGCAGCGGCATTCGACCGCGAGCGCACCCTGCGCCGGGGCGGGCAGCATCTGCACCGGCTCCAGCGCCTCGGTGACCTCGTCGAGCCGGTCGACGCGGGCCAGTCCGGCGCGGGCGAGGATCACGGCGTCGAGCTCGCCGTCGATCACCTTGCGGATTCTGGTGTCGATATTGCCGCGCAGCGGCAGCACCTCCAGGCCGAGCCCCAGGGCGCGCAGCTGCGCGACGCGGCGCGGCGCGGAGGTGCCGACCTTCGCACCGGGCGGCAGTTCGCCGAGCACCATGCCGTCGCGGGCGACCACCGCATCGCGCGGGTCCTCCCGCGCCGGGATCGCGGCGATGGTGAACCGCGGATCCGGCGCGGTGGGCAGGTCCTTGTAGGAGTGCACGGCGATATCGACTGTGCCGGAGGCCAATTCGTCGCGCAGCGCGGTGGTGAACACGCCGACGCCGATCTTCTCCACCGGATCGGAGGACTTGTCACCGGCGGTCTTCACGATGACGAGTTCGGCCTGCTGCCCGGCCGCGATCAGCGCGTCGCGGACCGTGCCGGCCTGGGTCAGCGCCAGGTGGCTGCCGCGGGTGCCGATGCGCCAGGGCGCCTGGGCCGTGCCGCGTCCGGTCATGGTGTGCTCCTGCACTGTCGCATTGGTCATGCTGCGTCCTTTCCGGCATGAGCGGGGGCCCCCGTGGTTACGCTCCGCTGCCGCCTCCGGCCCTGACCGCTCATGCCGAGTGCCCTTGTCCCTCGCTGTGCCCGGTGGTGAAGTCGTCGGCCAGTTCCCCCAGGGCCGCGATCTCCATCGGCGCGGCCACCGCCTGCGCCGCACCGGGTTCGAGCGCGAACAGTTCGCGCAGCGCCTCGGCGTAGGAATCGCCGCCGGGCGTGGAGGCCAGCTGTTTGACCCGCACCGTCGGCGCGTGCAGCAGCTTGTCGACCACCCGCCGCACGGTGCGCGCCACCTCCTCGCGCTCCGGATCGGCCAGGCCGGGCAGCTTCGACTCCAGCCGCAGCAGCTCGCCCTCGACCACCTCGGCGGCCCGCTGGCGCAGCGCCGCCACGGTCGGCGTCACCTCCGCCATGCGCTGTCCCGCAAGGTATTTCGCGAGTTCCTCGGCGACGATGGCGCGCGCGGCGGTGGTGTCGTCGGCGGCCGCCCCGGCCGCCGGGTCGCGCTGCAGCGTCTCCATGTCGATCACCGTGACGTCGGGCAGTCCGGCCACCGCCGGGTCCACGTCGCGCGGCAGGCCGAGATCGCAGATGACCATCTGATGGCCGACCCGCGCCGCGTTCAGCGCGCGGTGCGCGTCGGCCAGCGTCACCACCGAGCCGACCGCGCCCGTGCTGGTGATCACGATGTCGGCGTCGGCCAGCGCGGCGACCAGACCGGACAGGTCCGCCGCCGACGCCGACGCGCCGTGCATGGTGGCCGCGGTGTGGGCCAGCCGCTGCGCCCGCTCCAGGGTTCGGTTGACGACGGTGATGTGCCCGACCCCGGCGCGCGCGAGATGCGCCACCGCCAGACCGCCCATCGCGCCCGCGCCGATCACCACGGCGGCGCGGCCCTCCACCTCACCGAGCACCGTGCGTGCTCGATCCAGCGCGACCGACACCACCGAAGCACCGGCCCGGTCGATCCCGGTCTCGGCATGGACCCGCTTGCCCACCCGCAGCGCGTGCTGGGCCAGCTCGTGCAGCGTGCGCCCGGCCGACTGCTGCGCATCGGCGGCGGCGTAGGCGGCGCGGATCTGGCTGAGCACCTGCTGCTCGCCGACCACCATCGAATCCAGGCCGCTGGCGACCGCGAACAGGTGCTCGGCGGCGGCCTCGCTGTAGCGCACGTAGGCGTGCTTGGTCAGTTCGGGCAGCGGCAGCCCGGAGTGCTTGGCGAGCAGGTCACCCACCTCGGCGAGGCCGCCGTGGAAGGCGTCGACCACCGCGTAGACCTCGACGCGATTGCAGGTGGAGACGATCATCGTCTCGGAGATGTGCTGGGAGGCGAGCATTCGATCGGTGAGCTTGGGCCGGTCGTCCTCGGTGACCGCTACCTTTTCCAGCACCGCGACCGGTGCGCTGCGATGCGAAATACCGACTAGAAGCACGCTCATGGTGCGACCACCGATCCCTTGCTGGTTGGCTCCGTTGCCGAATGCTTCATGCCCACGTGCGACCGGTCCGCCAGGCGGCGGCCGATCGGGGTGGACACGGCGGTCACGGTCTCGCCCGCGGCCACGTCGTGTGCGTCCTGTGCTTCCGCCTCCGCGCTGCGCGCCCGCTCGAACGACAGCATCTGCATCTCGACCGCGAGGTCGACGCGGCGGACCTCGACCGACGCGGGGGCGTCCAGCGTGGTCGGCGAGAAGCTGAGGATGCTCTGCACGCCCGCCGCGACCAGGTCGTCGCAGACCGCCTGCGCGGTCGCGTCGGGGACGGTGATGACCGCGATCGTCGGCTCCAGCTCGGCGACGGCGGCGCGCAGTTCCGCGACATCGCGCACCGCCAGTCCGTTCACCGTCTCGCCGATGATCTTCGGATCGGAGTCGAAGATGCCGACCATGCTGAATCCACGCCGCCGGAAGCCACCGTAGCCGACCAGGGCGCGGCCCAGATTTCCGGCGCCGACCAGGATCACCCGGTGGCCGCCGGACAGGCCGAGCACGTCCTCGATGCGGGCGCGCAGCTTGGCCACGTCGTAGCCGACACCGCGCACGCCGTTGGGCCCGAGGAACGACAGATCCTTGCGAAGCTTCGCAGAACCGACACCCGCCGCGACAGCCAGTTCTTCACTCGATACGATGAGCACACCCTCGTCGGCGAGCATGGCCAGCACCCGGAGATAGGTTGCCAGCCGCGCTACCGTCGCCTGGGGAATGTCCTTCTGCAGAGCTCTGCCGGAGACGCCACCGGTGGGCGTCTCATGCTGCTCTGTCACGTCGTTCGGCTCCTCGTCCGGCCGGGGATAGGTGTCCGGTTCGCTATCGACCGCGCCGACGCCGGGGGCAGACGCCGGTATCGGCACATCGGGGGTCGGGTGCTTCCGCTGCCTGCAGCAGTCGGTTTGCGTGTCACCACCGTAACTGCTTGTGAAGCCCTGCACAAAGTCGGTGAATTCAGTCACTCGGGGCCGCACCCGCCCCGGGCCTCACCCGCCACATTCAACCCGCAACTGCCGGTGAGTTTCCACACAACGCGCCGGGCCGGGAACCCGGCCGACCGTTCGCGCCGTTGTTCAGCGGCTCAGATCCGCCCGCAGGCGCGCCTCGTCGACGTCGAAATAGCTGTGTTCGCGCCCGTCGAGCAGCACCACCGGCAGGCGATCCCCGAACTCGGCCCGCAGCCCGGGATCGGTGGCCGCCGCCTCGTCCACGTCCGTGGCCTGCGGTTCGATCCCGAAGTCCGCGCAGATCCCCCGCAACTGCTCGAGCGCGACGGTGCACATCCCGCACCCCGCCCGCGTCAACAAGATCACCGAATGCGTGGAGTCGCTCATGCCTCCCATTAAATGGCACGGTCGGCGACGCGATGACGGCCGCGGCGGCGTCGCCGGACACCGTCGGTGGTCCCGGCTAGTGTTGGATGTGTTCGCGCGGACGGGCGGAGGTATCGGTGCCGGAACGATCGAAAGATGCGAGGACGGGTTTCATCGCGGGCAGGTTCGGCGAATTCCCGGCGCGCTGGAGCCAGGGCCTGTCCGATCAGATCACCCGCATCGCGCGCAGTCCGTTCGGACCGAGCGAGGAGGAGGTGCGCGCCAACCTCGCCGGCGAGGCCAGCGCCGACGCCGCGCTCGCGCTGCACGATGCGGAACTGGCGGAATCCGGTGTCGACCGGGAGTTACCGCCCCACGCCCCGCCGCGCGATCTCACCGCGGCCGCGTTCTTCGATGTCGACAACACCATGGTGCAGGGCGCCTCGATCGTGCATTTCGCCCGCGGGCTGGCCGCGCGCAAGTACTTCCGGACCTCGGATCTGGTGGATATCGCCTGGAAGCAGGTCAAGTTCCGGGTGACCGGCAAGGAGAACCAGGGCGATATGGTCAGCGGCAAGGAGAAGGCGCTGTCGTTCATCGCCGGGCGTTCCACCGCGGAGCTGGCCGAACTCGGCGAGGAGATCTACGACGAGATCATCGCCGACAAGATCTGGCCGGGCACCCGGGCGCTGGCCCAGATGCATCTCGACGCCGGGCAGCAGGTGTGGCTGGTGACGGCCACGCCCGTCGAGCTGGCTCAGGTGATCGCGAAGCGGCTGGGGCTCACCGGGGCGCTGGGCACCGTCGCCGAGAGCGTGGACGGTGTCTTCACCGGGCGGCTGGTGGGCGACATCCTGCACGGCCTCGGCAAGGCGCACGCGGTGCGCACGCTGGCGATCCGCGAGGGCCTGAACCTCAAGCGCTGCACCGCCTACTCCGACAGCCACAACGACGTCCCGATGCTGTCGCTGGTCGGCACCTCGGTCGCCATCAACCCGGATTCGGACCTGCGCGAGGTGGCCAAGAACCGCGGCTGGGAGGTCCGCGACTTCCGCACCGGCCGCAAGGCCGCCAAGATCGGCGTGCCGACGGCCCTCGCCCTGGGCGCGGCAGGCGGCGCGGCCGCGGCAGTCCTCACCCGCAAACGCGACGCCCGGAGCTGACGCCTACCCCGTGAAGGGATTACGCCGCTTCATCAGCAGTTTGTACAGCGTCTGCTGGATGGTTTCACGGACCTGGTCGGTGACCTCGAACATGGTCATCGGGTCGTCGGCGGCCTCGGGCTCGTAGGCGCTCGTGGGGATCGGGGTGCCGAATTCGATGTACCACTTCGAGGGCAGCGGGAGCGCGCCGAGCACGCCCAGATGCGGGAACAGCGGGGTCACCGGGAAGTACGGCAGGCCGAGCAGCCGGGCCAGCGGCTTGAGGTCGGCGAGCTTCGGGTAGATCTCCTCCGACCCGACGATCGAGCACGGAATGATCGGCACGCCCGTCTTCACCGCGGCCGACACGAATCCGCCGCGGCCGAACCGCTGCAGCTTGTAGCGCTCCGAGTACGGCTTGCCGATGCCCTTGAAACCCTCGGGGAACACCCCCGCCAGCTCGCCCGCCCGCAGCAGCCGTTCGGCGTCGGCGGGGCAGGCCAGGGTGTGACCGGCCTTGCGCGCGAGCCCGCCCAGCACCGGCAGTTCGAAGATCAGGTCGGCGGCGAGTATCCGCAGCGCACGCTGCTCGGGATGCCGGTCGTGCACGGCCAGCTGCAGCATCATGCCGTCGATCGGGACGACACCGGCATGGTTGGACACGATCAGCGCACCGCCGGATTCGGGGAGGTTCTCGATGCCGTCGACCTGTACCCGGAACCACAGCTCCGACAGCGGGCGCAGCGCGGGCAGCACCACCGACTCCAGCAGGTGCTCGTCGAGCCCGAACTCGTCCACCTGGTAGTCGCCGGTCAGGCGGCGACGGGCGAAATCGGCGGTGCCGCGGATGCCGTCGGCGACGGTCCCGCGCAGGAGTTCGCCCAGGCTCCGCGGCGGCTGCGGCCCGGCCTCGGCGAGCCGCTCGGTCAGCGAGGTCACCGTGCTCGGCGACGACTCACCGGGCCAGCGGCGGCCGGGTGCCGTCCGGTGCCGGGACTCGAAGTCCACCTCGTGCAGTTGAATTACCTTGGCCACGTCATTCATCGGTGTGCTCCCGCTCCGGCCCCGACCAGGCCGAGAAGTCTCGTCTCTGCAGCGTCGATCCACCGTGGATCGATGACGGGCCGCAACGCTGCGCCCCCAACGAAGTCGTCGAATGCCTGCACTGTCGTCCAGCGCGGCTGGAATCCGAGTTCGGCGCGCATCCGGGTGGTGTCCAGCCCGCAGCCGAAATGGAAATAGTCGATCTGCTCGGCCGTGAACTCCCGCATGACCGGGCCCATGACCGAGCGGCCCACGCTGCGGAACAGGGAGAACGGCACCGGCAGCTCGATCCGTCCGGCCCGGCGCAGCGCCTGCGACAGCGCCAGTGCCCCGTCCCCGGCGACATTGAACGTGCCGCCCGGGGCCTGCAGCGCCGCATGCGCCAGTGCCGCGATCGAGTCCTCCTCGTGGAGCAGTTGCAGGCGCGGATCCCGGCCGAGGATCGTCGGCGTGACCGGAGATCGGAAATATTGCACGCCGCGGCGCGCCAATCGCGGGCCGACGATAGGCGGAAACCGCAGAATTGCCGCGGCGATATCCGGGCGGCGGCGAGCCAGCCCGCGCACGAATCCCTCGACTTCGATCATGTCGCGAGCGAACCAACCACTCGGTGGTGTTCGCGCACTCATTTCCTCGGTGAATTTCGCCGGATCTTTCGCGCTGCATCCGTAAACCGCCGAGGACGAACGCACCACCACCCGGCGCACGCTCGGCGCCTTCTGACAGACCGCCAGCAGCTGCATCGCGCCGAGCACGTTGAAGTCCTTCATGACCGCGCGCCCGCCCCCCGACGGCGGCCGCGACAGCACCGCCGGATGCACCACGGTGTCGACCTCGTTACCGTCGATCACCTTGCGGATCAGCGGATTTCGAATGTCGGCGCGGACGAACTCGGCGCGGCCCATGCGACGCAGCAGCTCCCGTGCGGGCATGCGCGCGTCCACCGCGATGATGCGCTCGACGGTCGGATCGGCGGCCAGCCGCGCGACCACGTTGCCACCGAAGAACCGGCTCGCACCGGTCACCAGCACAACCTTGGGCGTATGCCCGTCCCGCACGCTCGCACCCACGCCGGATCCCACCTATGCAGCCCCCGTTTCGCCTAATTCCCGGGTTCCAGAGTAGCCGCTGCGGCCCGGGTCTCCGGCGGGTTTAACCTGCTTCTTACGATGACTTCGGTCATACGAAACCGCGAGGATTTCAAACTCCACTTTTTCAAAATGAAAGCCCGCCACCGGAACGGTGGCGGGCTTTTCAGCTATCTCCCAGCGGCGCCGGGCCGTGTCGTCACGGCGGGCACCCGGGACGCCGCAATCGGGCGCGGCGACCTACTTGCCGAGTTTGCGACGCTGCACGCGCGTACGGCGAAGCAGCTTGCGGTGCTTCTTCTTCGACATGCGCTTACGGCGCTTCTTGATCACAGAACCCATAGGGTTGTTCCTCGCGTTCTCTCTCTACCTCGGCGCGCACGCCGGTTTACGTACGCCCATCTTCCCGGTCGCCCGCGGCCTTGCCTGCGTCCGGGGTCGGCACAGCGACAAGCCGGTGACACCGCGGGAGGCCGCCATCGACCCCAGCAAGCCTGGCTCCTCGTGTCCACCCGCCTGGACCGAATGCGCCGACGGGCGAACACGACGGTGTTTCATCGTACCGGGCCAACCGTCGGCGAACGAAACGGGGATCGAGCACCGCCGACCGGCCACCGAGACGACGAAATCCGCCGCCCGCGACGGAGGCCGGACCTGGAACCCGTGCGCGAACACACCGGTCCTCTCGGTCCGGCCTACGCCGGAACGACGTGTGCGGCGGCCGGAACCGCCCCTGCGAGGCGACCGGGAGAACCGGCCGCACCGCCCTACCCCGCGTCGAAGTAGGACGTCTGCAGATATTCGTGCACGGCCTTCGCATGCACCCGGAACGATCGGCCCACCCGCACCGCGGGCAGTTCACCGGAATGCACCAGCCGGTACACCGTCATTTTGGATACCCGCATCAGATTCGCCACCTCGGCGACGGTGAGGAACTGGGTTCCTCCACCGATCACGGGACCCGTACTTGGAGAGCTGTTTCCAGACATGCGCCACTAACACCTCCGGCACGTCCGCGCCGCCGGCTTCCCCACCGGCGGAACAGACACGCACGTGCTCCTTGAAGCTTAGCGTGACCAGTGGGATTACTGCGACGGGTGGGAGATAACAGTGTCGATTGCGCGCTACTCGCCCGTCGATCCCTGTTCCACCGAGCGTCGCTTTGCCGCATGCAAGGCCTCCCAGAATGCCGAGCGCACCCCGGCCCGCTCCAACTCGCGGACCGCGGCCGCGGTGGTTCCGGCCGGCGAGGTGACCGCCGCGCGCAACTCCGCCGCGTCCTGACCCGACTCGTCGAGCAGCGCCGCCGACCCGAGCATGGTCTGGGTGACCAGCCGGGTGGCCACATCCCGGGTCAACCCGAGACCCACACCGGCCTCGACCATCGCCTCGGCCACCAGGAAGAAGTACGCCGGGCCCGAGCCCGACACGGCGGTCACCGCGTCCATCTGGGATTCGGGCACGGTCACCACCGTGCCGACCGCCTCCAGCAGCTCGGTCACCTGGCGCAGCTGATCCGCCTTGGCGTAGCGGCCCGCCGCGAGCACGCTCATCCCCTGGCCGACCAGCATCGGCGTATTGGGCATGACGCGGACGACCGGGAAGCCCGCGGGCAGTTTCGCCTCCAGGCGGGAGGTGGTCACGCCGGCGGCCAGCGACACCAGCACCTGGTCGCGGTCGTTGTCGAGTTCCGCCTTGCTCAGCGCGGTCAGCACGGCCTCGACGTCGTGCGGCTTGACCGCGATCACTAGCACGTCCGCGGTGGCCACCGCGTCGGCGACGGTATCGGTGACCCGGATGGCGAACCGCTCACCGAGGAATTCGGCCCGCGCCGCCACCGGCTCGACGGCGACCAGATCCTTGGTCGCCCAGCCGGACTCGAGCAGTCCCGCGAGCAACGCCTCCCCGATCCGTCCGCCACCGATCACCGCAATTCTTGTCATGACGGTCAAGGCTATCCGCGTGCGCGACGCGTCGAGAAGAGGGCCCGCGGTGGACGCTAGCGCGGTTGCGGGATCAGGGCGAGCTGGCGGGTCTGGGCTACCACCGCGCCGGTGGAATCGAGCACGAGTTGGTCCTCGTCGAACATCCGGTCGTCGATCTCGTGCGCCGTGGCGATGATCCGCAGCCAGCCCGGGGCCGGGCGGCGGCGCAGGTAGGTGGTCATCTGCACGGTCGGCGCCCAACCGAAATGGCCGAGATTGACCGGCACGGGCGGGCTCATATCTCCGGCCATCATCGCGAAGTAGGCGGCGATCTCCGGATCCCGCGCATCGGCGTCGCGGGGCCGGATCCACAGCCGCAGCCGCGGCTCACCCTGCTCGCCCTCGAGGAAGCGCGCCCACGCCGGGTCGATCGCCACCGACGCGGCGCGCGCGACGTGCACGATGCGGCCCATCGGCGAATCGTCCTCGTAGCCGAGCGCCTCGGCCGGGGGCTCGGCGGGCATATCGGAGTGATCGTCGCGGGTGTAGGTCGGCGGGGTGTCGTCGAGGTGTCCGAAGGTGAATGCGGTGTGCACCAGGGTGCGGCCGCCCTGCACCAGATCGGCGTCGACGAGACAGATCTGCCTGCCGGTCTTGCGGATGCGGACCAGGTACTCGACCTCGCCCGGATCGGGGGCGCCGAGGAAGTCGCTCGAGCCCGCGATCGGCGACATCGCGGCCAGGCTCGGCTCGGCGGCGCGCAGCCGACGGGTGGCGGCCGCGGCGCTCGCCGCGACCATGGTGCCGCCGTGCACCTTCTTGCCGATGGTCCAGGTCTTATCGATGTAGCCCCGGTAGCGGCCGGTATCGGGCAGGTCCGACGGCAGTTCGGTCAGCGCACACACCCGGCTGAAGGGAGCATCACCGAGATCCGCACGCGTTCGCCCCGCATCGATGGCCAGTTCCGTCACCGCCGCTCCTTCCAGCCCAACATTGCTCGTACAGCGTATAAGTGTGCCCGGCAAGACCCGATTCCCCTACCGGGTGTGACGAATCCACCACCTCGAGGAGGATCCCGGCCAAAAGCATGCCGGGAATACAAGGGCGGGGTGCCGCAGCACCGGGAATACAAGGCGACCCCGCAGCACCAGAAACACAAGGCGGCCCGCAGCACCAGGAACACAAGGCGGTGCAGCACCAGGAACACAAGGCGGTGCAGCACCGGAATACGAGGCGACACCACGACACCAGCAGCACGAGGCGGCACCACCGCGGGGGAACACGAGGCGACGCACAGCACCGGGAACACGAGACGGCACCACAACACCAGAAACATGAGACGACACCACAGCAGCGGGGAGGACGACGCGACACCACAACACCAAGAACACGAGGCGACGCCACAGCAGCGGGAGGACGACGCGACACCACAGCACCAGGAACAAGAGGCGGCGCTGCAGCGGTGAGAGCGAGGCGTGGCCACAGCGGCGGGAACACGAGGTGGTGTTGCGGCGGTGGGAGGGCGAGGTGGTGGTGGCTCTCTGTATTCCCGGCGTGCTTTTGGCCGGGATCAGGCTCGGTGGGCGCCGGTTGGTTCTGGGGTGGGGGCGGGGCGTAGGTCGTTGAGGTGGGTGCGGGCGAAGGTCAGGGCACGGTGGAGGGTGGCGGCGCGATTGCCTGTGGTGCGGGCGTTCTGGGTATTCACCTCGATTACCGCGTGGCCGCGGAAACCGTTGTGCACCAGCGATTCACAGACCTCGGCGCACGGCTGATTGCCCTCGCCCGGAACCAGGTGCTCGTCGTGCGCGGCGCCGGTGCCGTCGGCCAGGTGCAGGTGGATCAGGTTGCGCCCCATCCGGGCGGCCAGGGCGAGCGGATCCATCCCCGCTGTCGCGGTGTGCGACAGGTCCAGGGTGTAGTGCTGGTAACCGGTGTCGGTCGGGTCGTAGGACGGGCTGAAGGTGGTCAGCGACAGGCCGGGCCCGCCGCGGCGTTCCAGTCGTCGCGCCGACCCCGGCCCCCGCCCGAGCAGGCTGTCCGCCCGCATCGGGAACATGTTCTCCACGGCGACCGCCACCGAGCTGTGCTCCTCGAGGCGGGCCACCTGCCCGGCGAATCCCTCGGCGTAGCGGCGCTGCCAGCGGAACGGCGGATGGACGACCACCGTGCTCGCACCCAGCGCCTCCGCGGTGTGCACGCTGCGCTCCAGTTTCGCGATCGGGTCCGCCCCCCAGACCCGTTGCGAGATGAGCAGACACGGCGCGTGCACCGCCAGCACCGGCACCGAATACCGACGCGCATAACCCTGCACGGTCGCGATGCTCTGACTGGCAGGCTCCGCCCAGACCATCAATTCCACGCCGTCGTAACCGAGTTCGGCCGCGTACCGGAATGCGGCCTCGGTGTTCTCCGGGTAGACCGATGCCGTCGACAACCCCACCCGAATGTCGTTCCCCGCCTGTGTGATCCCCACTGCTGCTCCCTGCTCAGTTGGTGCTGAGAAGAAAGGCTAGCGGGCCGAGCGTCACGAAGATGCCCACGACGACGGCAATCACAGTGCTGAAGATGTCATCGGTGCGTCGCAGCACCCGCACCAGCGCCACCAGGCCGAGGATCACGACCATCGCCAGCGCCAGCGCGACGAAAGGCATGACGTCCCACATCTTCTCGAAGCCCTTGAACAGCAACATGCCCGCGACCGCGGCACCGGCGACCTGGCCGCCGAGGATCATCCACTGCTGCCGGTTCGGGTCGGCGGCGACCTTGCCGCTGCCGCCCCGGGCCTTGCGGGCCGAGGCCGCGAGCCGCGTGACCCGCGCCTTGGCCGCCTGTGTCGCCTGCGCGATGCGGCCGGGTTCCTCGGCGTCGTCGTCGGTTTCGAGGTCGTCGTCGAATTCGTCGTCGAGGTCGTCGAAATCGTCGTCGGGGTCGATCGGCGCGTAGACGTCGGTGCGGTCGTCGGGCGGCGCCAGCAGGTCGGCGGCGCCGTCTCGCCGGGCGTCACGGCGGCCGGGGCGCGCCGGTTCGGACGGGTCGCCGCGCTCCGCGCGATCGCGCAGCAGATCACCGGCAACCGTGGCGCCGGAGAGCAGTTGCTGATCCTGGCCCGCCAGCGACCAGACGGCCGTGGCCTGATCCGCGTTGCCGGGCGGCGCGGCGGCGCCATTGCGCGCAGGGTGATCGGAAGGGGGAGCCGGGGGCTCGGGTGCCTTACGTCTTCGCGCCGACCACGCCGGTAAACCGGACGCCGGGGGCGCACCGGCCCCGTTGCGTAGCCCGGCCGGGGGCCCCGGTGGCGGCGGAAGTTCGCGACCGCGGGGCGGCGGCGATAGGGATTCGGCCGCGGGCGCCCAGGCCGCGGCGGCCGGGGCCTCGTCGGGTGGTGAGAACGGTCCGCGGAACGGCCGGACCTCGGTCGTCTCCTCGTCCGGGTCGCGGCGACGGCGGCGGCCGCCGGTCGCGGGCGGCTGCTCCGGTGCGAACGAGGCGGCCTGCGCATCGCCCTGTTCGGCCAGCGCCTCCATGGCCTCCATCCGCTCGCGCCGCGCGCGGCGGCCGCCCGAGGCCGCAGGGGCGCCGGTGGAGCCGAGGGGATCGTTGCGGTCGGCGGCCGGGGGCCAGCCGAAGCTCGTGGGATCGCGGAGCGCCGCATCCGACATCGCGGGCGACTGGTACGACGGCGGCCCGTAGGCGGGCGGCTGGTATGCCTGCGGCTCGTACGCCGGTGCCTGGTATGCCTGGGGCTCGTAGGCGGACGGCGCGAAACCGTTCGCACCCGGGCCGTTGGTCTCCGAACCGTTGAACCCGGAGCCGTTGAATCCCGAGCCGTTGAATCCGGATCCGTTGAACCCCGAGCCATCCAGCCCAGAACCGTTGAACGCCGAACCACCCGCGCCGTGGAAACCCGAACCGTCCAACGCCGAACCATTGAGCCCGGAACCGCGAGAGGCGTTGAACCCGGAGCCATCCAAGCCCGAACCGTTGTATCCAGCGCCACCCGAACCGTTGAACCCGGAACCATCCGAGCCCGAACCGTTGTATCCGGCACCGCCCGAACCGTTGAACCCGGAACCGTTCGAGCCAGACCCGTTGTACGCGGAATCGCCGAAGCCCGAGGGGGGCGCACCGGAACCCGGGAAATCCGCGGCGGAACCGTTGACACCGTTGTTTCCCGAACCGTTCGGGCCCAGCGGGTCGTAGTACGAGATCGGCCCGGACAGCGGCGAATACGACGGACCGCCGTCGAGTTCCGGCGCCGCGGACGGGAAGTCGGGAGCGGCGTTGTCGTCCTCCGGTTCGGGCGCGGCGTGCGCGGACGTACCCTCGCGCACGGCGGGCATATCGCCGGTCAGCTCGGTCACCGAGATGCCGCGGCCGCTGCGCCGTCGCCGGCCGCCCCCGGACGCCGGAACGCCCTGGCCGTTGCGGGCCAGCAGCTCGGCGACCGACAGCTGGGTGGAATCCTCACTCATGGCGACACCGTTTCGGTCGGGCCCGGTATGCCGTTCGGACGGCCGATTCCGGCACCGGGTTCGCTGTCCAGGTCGGTATCCAGTTTGCGCAGGATCAGTCCCTCCCGCAGCGCCCAAGGGCAAATCTCGAGGGTATCCAGCGATAACGCTCGCATACTCGCCTCCGCGACCAATGCGCCAGCCACCAACTGCTGTGACCGATCGGAACTAACGCCCTCCAATTCTGCCCGGTCCGACGCGGTCATCCGAGAGATGAACGCGATCAGCTGCCGCAGACCGGAACTGGAGAGGATACGCCGCTCGCGGGGACCCGCGGCGGAGGGGGCGGCACCAGTGAGACGGGCCAGCGTGCGGAACGTTTTCGAGGTGCCGACGGCCAGGTCGGGGCGGCCCGGCTCCAGCAGTTGCTTGGCCGGGATCACCATCTCGGCCTCCAGCCAGTCGCGCAGCACCGCCACGCGGCGCTTGCCCGGCGGGTCCTCGGCCAGCCACTCCCGGGTGAGCCGACCGGCGCCCAGCGGCAGCGACAGCGCCACATCCGGCGCCTCGTCGCACCCGTTGCTCATCTCCAGGGAACCGCCGCCGATGTCGAGATTGAGGATGCGCCCGGCGCTCCAGCCGTACCAGCGGCGCACCGCCAGGAAGGTCAGCCGCGCCTCGTCCACACCCGTCAGCACCCGCAGATCGACGCCGGTGTCGCGGCGGACCAGGTTCAGCACCTCGTCGGAGTTGGTGGCATCGCGCACCGCCGAGGTCGCGAACGGCATCAGCTCCACGCAGCCGGAAGTCTTTGCGATGCTGGCGAATTCGGCCACGGTCTTGGTGAGCCGACCGGCGCCCTCGGGGGTGATGCGGCCGTGGTCGTCCATGTTCTCCGACAGGCGCAGGGTCGCCTTCGTGGAGCTCATCGGCATGGGGTGGCCACCCCGATGCGCGTCCACCACAAGCAGGTGGACGGTATTGCTTCCCACATCGAGCACACCGAGCCGCACAAGAACACGGTACTGGGTCCCGTACGTACCTCGGAGTACGAACCGAAACGTGGCTCATTGGTGACGCGGACGAAATGCGTAAATCCCCCGGGACCGAAGGTTCCCCGGCCGCAGCTGTTAGCGTCTGGCGATGTGACGGCAGGAGCTTCCGCGAGCGCCCCGACCGGGCTGCGATCAGCGGCGAAGATCGATCCCACGCCCGAGGTCGATCTCGACTTCCCGCGGGAATGGATCGAGTTCGTCGACCCGGCGAATACAGAGCACACCATCGTGGCCGACCTGACCTGGCTGTTGTCGCGCTGGACCTGTGTCTTCGGCACGCCGGCCTGTCAGGGCATCATCGAGGGCCGCCCGGACGACGGGTGCTGTTCGCACGGCGCGTTCCTGTGCGACGACGACGATCGCAAGAAGCTGCAGAAGGCTGTGAAGATGCTCACACCCGAGGACTGGCAGCTCATGGACGAGGCCCGCGACGCCGACGGCAAGGTCCGCAAGAAGCTCTATCTCGAGGAGGACGACCTCGACGACGAGCCCGCGCTGCGCACCCGGCGCTACGACGGCGCCTGCATCTTCCTCAACCGCCCCGGCTTCTCCGGTGGTATCGGGTGCGCGCTGCACAGCATGGCGCTGCGCAGGGGCCTCGAGCCGCTGACGGTGAAGCCCGAGGTGTGCTGGCAGCTGCCGATCCGGCGCACCCAGGACTGGGTGGACCGCCCCGACGGCGTGCAGATCCTGCGCACCACGCTCACCGAGTACGACCGGCGCGGCTGGGGCCCGGGCGGGCTCGATCTGCACTGGTACTGTTCGGGCTCGCCGGATGCGCACGTCGGTTCGCGGCCGGTGTGGCAGTCCTACGCCCCCGAGCTGATCGAGCTCATCGGCCAGCCCGCCTACGACGAGCTGGCCCGGCACTGCAAGCGGCGCGAAGGGCTGGGGATCGTCGCGGTGCACCCGGCGACCGCCGAGGCCGAGCGCAACGCGTGAGCGACAGCTTGCGGGAATACCCGGCGCACCAACCGAATTCGTAGGTACATGGCCGACTCACCGGATACGCCCGGGACCGAACCGAGCGGCACCGGCCGGAACGGCGGCGGGCGCGTTCGAATTCTGCTGATCTCCGGCAGCACCCGTCCGGGTTCCACCAACACCGCGGCGCTGCGGACCTTCGAAGCCGTTGCGCCGGAGAATATTTCGACCGAGCTGTATACGGGACTGGCGGATGTCCCGGCGTTTGTTCCCGGTGACGGACCGTCGCCCGCCGCCGTGGCCGACCTGCGGGAGCGATTGGCGGCGGCGGATGCGGTGCTGTTCTGTAGCCCCGAGTACGCGGGCCTGATCCCCGGCAGCCTGAAGAACCTGCTGGAGTGGACGGTCGGCACGGCGGATCTGCACGAGAAGCCGGTGGCCTGGATCAATGTCGCGGCCGAGGGACGTGGCGACGGCGCGGTCGCCTCGCTGCGCACCGTGCTCGGCTATGTGGGAGCGAAGATCATCGAATCCGCGTGCCCGCGCATCACCGTGCTCGGCGCGATGGTCGGGCCGGACGGCACCGTCGCCGATCCGGAGGCGCGGCGGCGGCTGACAGCGGTCGCGGAGGAGATTGCGGGCCATCTCACACGGCACGCCGGTGCCCGAGACCGATAGGTCGGCAAACATGCGGCACGCCCAGGTCGGACGCGCCGAACGGGGGCGCGACACAGTCCCGCGATCGAGTCGGCTCGCGGGTGGAGAGCCTTACAGGACACCGGCTCGCAATGACTGATTCACCGAATGGTGATAGGCATCAGTGCCATGATGAGGAAAATCATGGCAACAGCAGTCCTGGCCGCCGGCGCCGCGCTGTGCCTCGCCCCCGCCGCGCAGGCCGACCCGGTCGCCAACCCCGAGATCTACACGCTGCAGAACGAGAACTTCGTCGTCTACACCGATCCGGCGGCGCTGTCGGCACAGCAGAACGGCAAACAGGTCATCGTGAGCCCCTACGGCACCTCCCGCCCGATCGCCTGCCGCGACAACACCACCCCCCTGGACGACTGCTGGCAACGCGACGACTTCGGCTGGTTCCCCCTCCAGAAACAGGAACTCCCCCAGGTAGGCACCGCCTGGGTCCACATCGTCTAACGGATTCCGGCCAAAACCGCGCCGGAACAACGGAATCCACCGCAGCCGGTCGGACCGGAAAGGAACCACCGGCTCCCCCATCCCTGTGCACCCGCGGCTTCCCCCATCCCAGGTGGGCCCCCCCCCCCCGCGCGGGCGCCGGCCACAGACACACCCAATAAACCCCCACCCCCCCCCCCACCACAGAGAACCCGGGGGCGGGGGGGGGCCG